>NZ_FNSO01000004.1:7474937-7823671 GCF_900105945.1 Amycolatopsis tolypomycina
ATCCCGGCCGCCAGCCCGACCAGCATGACGCTGCGCGTGCCGACCACGACCTGGCTGAAGATGTCCTGGCCAAGGTGGGTGGTGCCGAACCAGTGCCGCGCCGACGGCCCTTCCAGCAGGTCGCTGCTGCGCGCCGACGGGTCGTACGGCGCGATCCAGTCCCCGATCACCGCGATCACCAGGAAGAACGCGATGACGGCGACGCCGGTGACGGTCTTCCCGCCGGTCAGGAACCGGAAGCGGCGCCGGCGCGCGACCGCCTCGAGCGGGAGGGCTTGGGCGACCTTGACGTCCGCCGCGGGTACGGCCATGTCAGCCCTCCTTCCGGGTGCGCGGGTCGAGTGCCAGGTAGGCGACGTCGGCGAGCAGGTTCGCCGCCAGCACCGACAGCGTGATGATGAGGAAGATGCCCTGCATCAGCGGGTAGTCCTGCGAGCCGACGGCCTGGAACAGCTGGTAGCCGACGCCGGGGTAGGAGAAGACGATCTCCACCAGCAGCGTCCCGCCGACGATGAACCCGAGCGCGAGCGCGAAGCCGGACACGCTGGGCAGCAGCGCGTTGCGGGCGGCGTACCCGACCATCACCCGGCGCTCCGGCAGGCCCTTGGCGTGCGCGACGGTCACGTAGTCCTCCGACGCGACGGTCACCATCATGTTGCGCATGCCCAGGATCCAGCTGCCCATCGAGCTGATCAGGATGGTCAGCGCCGGCAGCAGGCTGTGCTGGATCGCGCTGCCGATGAACGCCGGGTCCCAGCCGGGCACGGTGCCCGGGTCGTAGCCGCCGGACGACGGGAAGAAGCTGCCCGGGCCGGCCAGCAGCGTCAGCGCGATCAGGCCGAGCCAGAAGTACGGGATCGACGAGAGGAACGTCGTCACCGGCAGCAGGCCGTCGACCCACGAGCCGCGTTTCCAGCCGGCGACCACGCCGAGCCCGGTGCCGATCGCGAAGCCGATGACCGTGGTGATGCCGACCAGGATGATCGTCCACGGCAGGCTGTCGGTGAGCAGGTCGGACACCGGCGTCGGGAAGAACGTGAACGAGATCCCGAGGTCGCCGCGGAAGAGCTGGCCCCAGTAGTCGAAGTACTGGGAGATCAGGCTTTCGTTCTTGTCCAGTCCGAACAGGACATACAGCGACTGGATCGCGTCCGCGCTGATCATGCCCTGGTTCTTCGCGATCAGCGACTGCACCGGGTCGCCCGGGATCATCCGCGGGATGAAGAAGTTGATGGTGACGGCGGCCCACGCGGTGAAGACGTAGAAAACCAGCCGTTGCAGCAGGTACCTCATCGGGCGGCCCCGTCGTACAGCCAGCAGGCGGCCCAGTGGCCGGGTGCGTCGCCGACGTCGAACCGCGGCGGCAGCTCGGTCTCGCACCGTTCCATCGCAACCGGACACCGCGGATGAAACCGGCACCCGGACGGCGGATCAATCAAACTCGGCGGCTCTCCACCGGCCTCCGCCCTGGGCACTTTCACGTGAAAGTGCCCATCGTCCACAGCCGGGTCGGGCACTTTCACGTGAAAGTGCCCTTCTTGGGTGGGCGGGAGGAGGTGGTCGGGGTCGGGGGCGGAGTCGATGAGCAGCCGGGTGTACGGGTGCGCAGGCCGCTGCGTGATGGTCTCGCTGTCACCGCCTTCGACCATCCGGCCCGCGTACATCACCATCGTCTCGTCGGCGAAGTAGCGCGCGGACGCGATGTCGTGCGTGATGTAGAGGATCGCCAAGTGCATGCGTTCCTTCAGTTCCCGCAACAGGTTCAGCACGCCGAGCCGGATCGAGACGTCCAGCATGGACACCGGCTCGTCGGCCAGCAGGGCCTCCGGGTCGGCGCCGAGCGCCCGCGCGATCGCGACGCGCTGGCGCTGCCCGCCGGACAGCTCGTGCGGGAACTTGTCGACGTACCGCTCGGGCGGTGTCAGCTGGACGCGCGAGAGCAGCTCGTGCAGCGCCTGCTCGAGGTCGTCACCGGCCCGGCCGTGGATCTTCAGCGCCCGGGTCAGGTGGTAACGCACGGTGTGGACCGGGTTCAGCGACGCGAACGGGTCCTGGAAGATCATCTGCACCCGGCGGGCATAAGCGCGGAACGCCTTGCCGTGCTTGACGTTCACCGTGTCGCCGTGCAGCCGGATGTCACCGCCGGTACGGGCGTGGAGACCCGCGAGCAGCCGCGCCACCGTCGACTTGCCCGAACCGGACTCGCCGACCAACGCTGTGACGCGGCCGCGCCGGAGCGTCAGATTCACGTCGTCGACGGCCTGGATGCTGCGGCGTGCCCGGCCACGCCGCCGGACCGGGAAGTGTTTGGTGAGGCCCGCGGCTTCGAGGACCACGGGGAGGTCCCCCTCCGACCCGACGGCGACGGGGTCGGAGGGGGACTGCTCGGTCGTCACGGCTGAGTCCGCCATCGTCAGACCGCGGGCCTGAGGTGCAGGACGATGTCGAGCGCGTTGCGCAGCGTCGGCTGGGCCGGGGCGTACGGGTTGGCGTCGTCGGGCCAGCCGACCCAGTTCTTCGTGCTGTACTCGCCGCCGGAGTTGGCCGCCGACGTGGGGATCATCGGCTGCTGCTCGATCATGATCCGCTGCAGCGTCGCCATGGCGGCGGTGCGGGCGGCGTCGTCCTCGGCGTTCGCGTAGGTCTCCAGGGCCTTGGTCGCCTCGTCGTTCTTGTACCGGCCGTAGTTGCCGTTGATGCCGCCCTGGCCGGTCGGCTTGTAGCGGTTGCCGTCCATGACGTCGCGGTACATGTCGTACGGCGTCGCCCCGTCGTTGGTCCAGTGCATCAGGCCTTCGAAGTCACCGGTGTCGACCGACTTCATCCAGGCGTCCTGGTTCATCTTCTCGACCGTGGCGGTGATGCCGATCTGCGCCAGGTTGTCCTTGATGATCTCCAGGTCGGTGACGTAGTCCGACCAGCCGGACGGGACGGTGAGCTTGATGGTGACCGGCTTGCCGCTCGGGTCGCTCAGCTTGTCGCCGGTGAACTGGTAGCCCGCGCCGGTCAGCAGCGACTTCGCGCCCGGAACGTCGAGCTGGACCGACTGGCCCTTGTACTGCGGCGCGATGAACGGGTCGCCCGCAGGCGTCGGGATGCCGGTGACCTGGTCGTTCTTCGGGTAGAAGTAGCCGGCCTCGCCCTGGTTGAAGATGTCGTCGCGGTTGATCACCTTGTTGATCGCCTGGCGCAGCTTCGGGTCGTTCCACGGCGCCTTTTCGGTGTTGAACCACAGGCCGTGGATGGCCAGCTGCGCGGGGAACCACAGCTTGTAGTGCTGCGGGTCCTTGCTGGTGTAGACGGCCTTGTAGTTCGGGATGAACACGAAGCTCCACTCGGAAGCCCCGTTGACCAGCGCGTTCACCTGCGCGTTGTTGTCGGTGTAGGAGGTGTAGCGGATCTCCTTGACCTTCGGCGCTTCCTGCCAGTAGCCGCCGTCGCGCCGGGTGACGATCATCGTCTGCGGGGTCGCCGACTTGAGCGTGTACGGGCCGGTGCCGATCGGGTTCTTCACCAGGTCGAGCGCCGGGTCCTTGATGCCCTGCCAGACGTGCTTCGGCACCACGAGGGTCTGCAGGATCTTGACCTGGTTGACGAACTGGGAGGTGTCGAAGCCCAGCGTCACCTGGTTGCCGGCCGGGGTGATGTCCTTGTACGGCACGGCGTCGACGTTCAGCGCCTTGTTGTCCCGCAGCAGCTGGAACGTGTAGGCGACGTCTTCGGCGGTCATCGCCTGGCCGTCGGAGAACTTCACGCCGTCACGGACGGTGAGGACCAGCTTCTTGTAGTTGTCCGACCAGTCCCACTTCGTCGCCAGCCACGGCTTCCCCGGCTCCTGCGGCTTGACGCGGTTGAGCATGACGAGGGGCTCGTAGATCATCCACCGGTAGCCCATGTTGGACAGGGCGGAGGTCTCCAGGAACGGGTTGTTGTTCTCCGCCTGCGGGCCGTCCGGCTTGCCGACGTTGAGCACGGCGTCCGGGTTGCCCTGGGCGGCGGTGGAGCTCCCGCCCGAGCAGGCGGTGAGCCCGCTCAAGGCTGTCACGGCTATCAGCGCTGCGGCGATGGAGCGCTTGACTCGCATCGGTTCCTCCTGGTCATCGACGACTTGCGTGCTGTCGACTGGTAGCGAGCCCCGACCGCCGGCGACCGAACGACGTCCGCAGTCAACCCGGGTGACTCGGGTCACGTCAATAACACGGGGGTAACTTTTTGTGCCTAAGTTTAAGTACTGAAAGAACCGGCGGTCTGGACCTGTTGACCGACCCACCCCTTGCGCGGCAAGGGTTTCAGCCGGTGCGGCCGCCGTTCGCGAGCAGCTGGACGATCGGCAGGGTCGCCGCGCCCAGCGCCACCGCCTCGGGCCCGAGCCTGCCGAGGACGACCTGGGTGCGCTCGGCCAGGTAGCCGAGGGCGTGCCGGCCCACGGCGTCGCGCACCGCGGGCAGGATCGCCGGTCCCATGATCGCCCCGGCGGAGCCGGAAAGCACCACCCGATCGGGGCTGAGCAGGTTGATCAGGTTCGCGATGCCGATGCCCAGGTACTCGCCCGTCTCGGCGAGCACGTCGGCAGCCGGGCCGCCACCCTCGGCTTCGGCCACGATCCGCGCCAGCTCGACGTCGCTTTCGTCCCCGATGACCGGTTCCGCGCCGACGCGGTCGGCGTAGCTGCGGACGACGGCTTCGGTGCCGACGTAGGCCTCCAGGCAGCCGTGCGAGCCGCACCGGCAGGCCGCCCCGGCCGCCCTGACGACGGTGTGGCCCCACTCGCTGGTCGTGATGCCGGGGTGCGACCGCCCGGCCGTCGCGACAGCCGCCCCGACGCCGACGCCGAGCAGGGCGACGATGGCGCGTTCGGCGCCCCGGCCGGCGCCGCGCCAGGTCTCGGCCTGGCCGAGGGTGCGGGCGCGGTTGTCCAGGTGGAGGGGCGCTTGGATGTGCGGGTGGATCAGCTCGGCGAAGTCGACGCCGCGCCAGCCGAGGGTGGGCGCGTGCACGATCCCGCCGTCGCGGACCGCGCCGGGCACGCCGATGCCGACGCCGAACACCGCGTCCGGATCGCCGCCTTCGAGCACTTCGGCGATGCCGGTGCGCACCAGCCCGGCCACTTCGTCCGGGTCGAGCCGGGTGCCGACCAGCGGGTGGCGCACGGTTCCGAGGGTGCCGAGCGCGCAGTCGAAGAGGCCGACCTCGACGTGCGTCTCGCTGACGTCGACGCCCACGACGTGCCCGAAGTCGGCCCGCACGGCCAGCAGCGTCCGCGGCCGCCCGCCGTCCGATTCGACCGATCCGGCCTCGGCGACGACGCCGTCCGCGATGAGCTCGGAGACGACGTTGGTAACGGTGGCGGCCGACAGTCCCGATTCAGCTACCAGTTCCAGTCTGCTGACGGGACCGCGGAGGTAGAGCGAGGAGAGCAGCGCCGCACGGTTGTGCCGCCTGAGGTCACGGGTCGTCTGGCGCACCACCTGGGTCACCGGGAGGATTCTGCCAGACCGCGGCCCCGCCACCATGGGTTCGGGACTTAGTTCACCACTTAATACATAGCCACAACTTACGGCGATCAGGCATCCTGTCAGTGAGCCGGTAAGAAGTTAGATGGGTTGCCCATGGCGAGCAAGCGCACCACCGTCCGTGATCTGCGGCGGCACAACCGATCCCTGCTGCTGTCGAAACTGTACTTCGACGGCCCGCTGTCGAGGCACGAACTCAGCCAGCTCACCGGATTGAGTGCCGCCACGGTCAGCAACGTGACCGCCGAACTGGGCGAAGAACGCCTCATCACCGAAGCGGGCCAGGTCGAGTCGGACGGCGGACGGCCGCGCGTGCTGCTGCGCGTCGACCCGGCGTACGGGCACGTCGCGGGCGTCGACATCGGTGAAACGGGCGTCAAGGTCGAGCTGTTCGACCTGGCGATGAACCGCCTCGCCACGGTCGAGCACCCGCTCCCGAAGGCACCGGACCCGGCGACGGCGGTCGAGCAGGTGACGTCCGGGCTGCGCGAGGTGTTCGCGAGCGCGGCCATCGACGAATCGGCCGTCCTCGGCGTCGGCATCGGCGTCCCGGGCACGGTCGAGCAGGGCGCGCGGGTCCTGGTCCACGCCCCGACGGTCGGCTGGGACGGGGTGCCGTTCGCCGCGCTGCTGCAGGACGCCGGCGTGGGCCTGCCCCTGTTCGTGGACAACGGCGCGAAGACCCAGGGCCAGGCGGAGATGTGGTTCGGCGCCGGCCGCGGAGCCCGCCACGCGGTGATAGCGCTGATCGGCTCGGGAGTGGGCGCGGCGGTGGTGACGGACGGAACGACGTACCGAGGATCGACGAGCAGCGCGGGCGAGTGGGGCCACACCACGATCGCGTACGGCGGCCAGGAGTGCCGCTGCGGCTCGCGGGGGTGCCTGGAGGCGTACATCGGCGCGGGCGCGGTGCTGGCGCGGTATCGCAAGGCCCGCGGCAAGGACATCACGGGCGAGGACGAGCAGGCCCAGTTCTCGGCCCTGCTGGCAGCGGCCCCCAAGTCCAAGACGGCGGCCCGGGTACTCGACGAGACGGCGGGTTACCTGGGCGCGGGCATCGCCAACTTGATCAACTTGTTCAACCCGGAGCGCATCGTGATCGGCGGCTGGGCAGGACTGGCCCTGGGCGAGCAGCTCCTACCCCGCATCCGAGCAGCGGCGGGCGAGCACGCCCTGCGGCACCCGTTCAGCCAGACATCGATCCAACTGGGGTCCCTGGGGCTGGACGCGGTGGCCACGGGCGCGGCAACGCTCCCGGTGGCGGACCTGCTGGAGCAGGGAGCAACGTCGAGGCTGGCCAAGCCGGGAGCACCGGACTCCGACGCGGCGTGAGTGCGGGGGTGGTTGTCGCGGTGAGTTGACGGGCAAGGCTTGGGCGGGGCGCCTTCAGTGCGGGGTGGTGACGCGATCACCGTTCGGTGATCAACGCGGTCCTGTGGAGACTCCCTGCGGCGTGACCTGCCCGACCGCCACGGCCCCTGGAAAGCCGCGCACGAGTGGCTGCGGTCGTGCTCCCAGCGCCCCCAGCCAGCGCCCGCCCCCAGCCAGCGCCCGCCCCCAGCCAGCGCCCGCCCTCCCAGGGGGTCCATCCCCGCTCCAGCGTATCGGCACCGCCCGACGAAAACCGGCGCAAAACCCCCACCCGGCCCGCCTTGTCCACACCCCCACCCAGTTGTGGACAAGGCGGCCACCAACGCTGCCGGCCGGGCTTCGGGGTGCCGGCGAACACCGCCCGAAGCAGCACCCGTGCCCCACTGAGCGGGACCACGGCAGCGACCCGAACCCACCCTTAATTCGGGTTGAAAAAAAATGACCGCCCGACGGTTGCCGCGCTTGTCTGGACCATGCATACTTTGTTGCCAGACACAACAAAGCACCCGCCGAGCCCGCCTCCGCCAAGGAGCGCAAGCCGGCTGATCGGTCACGCCTGCCGCCGCCCCGGCAGGCCGGGCCACCCTCCCCTCCCCGCGTTCCGTGCTGCGCGCGGAACGCCGTTCCCCCACGGCGAAAGAGGCGACAACGATGTCCACCTCGAAGAAAAACCGCTGGGCGGCACTCCTCGCCGCCTGCTCCCTGCTCCTCCTCGGGCAGCAAGTCCTGAACCCGGTGCCGGCCGCAGCGGCCGCCACCTTCACGGACGACTTCAACGGCCCCGCGGGCGCCGCCGTCGACGGGTCGAAGTGGCAGCTCGAAACCGGCGACAACGTCAACAACCACGAGCGGCAGTACTACACCTCCGGCACCAACAACGCCCAGCTCGACGGCCAGGGCCACCTCGTCATCACCGCCAAGAAAGAGAACCCCGGCAACTACAACTGCTGGTACGGCCGCTGCGAGTACACCTCCGCGCGCCTCAACACCGCCGGCAAGTTCAGCCAGGCCTACGGCCACTTCGAAACCCGCATGAAACTCCCGCGCGGACAGGGCATGTGGCCCGCCTTCTGGATGCTCGGCGGCGGGAACTGGCCCACCGACGGCGAAATCGACATCATGGAGAACGTCGGCTTCGAGCCGAACACGGTGCACGGCACCCTCCACGGCCCCGGCTACTCCGGCGCCGGTGGCATCGGCGCCGCCTACAACGGCCCGAACTTCTCCGACGACTTCCACACCTACGCCATCGACTGGGCGCCCAACCAGATCAAGTGGTACGTCGACGGCAACCTCTACCAGACGCGCACGCCGTCGGACCTCAACGGCAACCGCTGGGTGTACGACCACAACTTCTTCCTCATCCTCAACCTCGCCGTCGGCGGGTACTGGCCCGGCGATCCCAACAGCAGCACGCAGTTCCCGCAGCAGCTGATCGTCGACTACGTGCACGTCACGAACACCTCGAGCAGCGGCGGCGGCCGCACCGGCACGATCACCGGCATCGGCGGCAAGTGCGTCGACGTCGCCGGCGCGAACACCGCCAACGGCACGCCGATCCAGATCACCGACTGCAACGGCAACGCCGCGCAGAGCTGGACCGTCGGCACCGACGGCACCATCCGCGCCCTCGGCAAGTGCATGGACGTCTCCGGCGCCGGCACCGCGGACGGCACACCCGTACAGCTCTACGACTGCAACGGAACCGGCGCCCAGCAGTGGGTCGTCACCGGCGCACGGGACATCGTGAACCCGAACGCGAACAAGTGTCTCGACGCGACGGGCAACAGCTCCGCGAACGGCACCCGCCTGCAGATCTGGACCTGCGGCGGCGGCGCGAACCAGAAGTGGACCACTCCCTGATCCCATGAGGAGAATCAAGTGCGGCGAATCCTCGTCGCGCTAATGGGGTGTGCCCTGTTAGCGCTTTCCTTCCTCACCACCGGTTCCGCGCAGGCCACGGCCAACGCGGGCCCGTCGGCGAGCCAGCTGCTCGCCAAAACCCAGTCCTGCCAGCAGATATCGAACGGCCGGTACTCCTTCGACGAAGGCGGCGCGGCCACCGTGCCCGTCTGCCAGGGCAACGGCGCGGTGTTCTTCACCGCCGACATGGACATCGACTGCGACGGCGTCCGCACCACGCAGTGCAACGAGAACACCGACTGCTGCTTCTACCCGGACACCGCCTTCCACACCTCGACCGACCAGCCGCTCAACGCGGCACAACTCCCCTACGTCGTCCTTCCCCAACCGACGTCCACATGGGACTACCGCAACTACGGCATCGACGGCGGCTCGGTCGTGGCCGTGATCTACAACAACCAGGTGACCTACGCGGTCGTCGGCGACACCGGGCCGACGAGCATCATCGGTGAGGCCTCCTACGCCACCGCCGTCAGCCTCGGCATCAACCCCGACCCGAAGAACGGCGGCACCGAGGGCCCGGTGACGTACATCGTCTTCCCGAACACGCGCGTCAACCCGATCGAGCACCACGCCAACGCGGTCAGCCTCGGCGAGCAGGTCGCGACGCAGTTCGCCGGCGGCACGACGACACCGCCCACGCAGGGCACCGGACAGATCACGGGCATCGGCGGCAAGTGCGTCGACATCGCCGGCGCGAACAACGCCAACGGCACCGCCGTCCAGCTCTACGACTGCAACGGCACCAACGCTCAACAGTGGACAGTCGGCAGCGACGGATCCCTGCAGGCACTGGGCAAGTGCCTCGACGTCACCAGCGCGGGCACGGCGAACGGCACGCAGATCCAGCTCTGGGACTGCAACGGCTCCAACGCCCAGAAGTGGACGGCCAACGCGGCGAAGAACCTCGTCAACACCGGGTCCGGCAAATGCCTCGACGCCACCGGCAACTCCAGCGCCAACGGCACCCGGCTCCAGATCTGGACCTGCGGCTCCGGCACGAACCAGAAGTGGACGCTCCCATGAGAAAACGTGCTCTCCTGGCCACCGTGGCGGTTGCCGTGGCCACCTTCGCCGCACCCGCGCAGGCCGCGGGCGAGACCGTCAACATCTGGCTCACCACGACCAGCGACGCGGGCGGCCGCCAGGTCACCCGCGGCCTCCAGCAGCAGACGCCGGTCACGTTCGCCTCGGGCACCGGCACCGGCGGCGTGACCATCAACGTCAACGAAAACACCACCTACCAACAGTTCGAAGGCGGCGGAGCGTCCTTTACGGACACAGCGGCGTGGCTGATGAACTCCAGCGGCGCGCTGTCCCAGGCCACCCGCGACGACACCATGCGCAAGCTGTTCGACCCGAACAGCGGCATCGGGCTGAGCTTCATCCGCAACCCGCTCGGCGCGTCCGACCTCGCCCGCTACAGCTACACCTTCGACGACATGCCGGCCGGCCAGACCGACCCGAACCTGACGCGCTTTTCGATCGCCCACGACCAGGCCGACGTGCTGCCGCTGACCAAGCAGGCCAAGCAGCTCAACCCGCAGGCCAAGGTGATGGCATCGCCGTGGAGCGCACCGCCGTGGATGAAGGACAACGACAGCTACCTGCTGGGCTGGGTCGAATCGCAGTACTACCCGGCCTACGCGCAGTACTTCGTCAAGTACATCCAGGCCTACCAGTCCGCGGGCGTGCCGATCGACTACGTTTCGATGCAGAACGAGCCGACGTGCTGCGCGAGCTACCCGTCGACCAACTGGAACGGCGCCGGGCTGGCGTACTTCGCGAAGAACAACCTGCTGCCCGCGCTGCAGGGCGCCGGACTGTCCACAAAGGTCCTCGCGCTCGACTGGAACTGGGACACCTACGCGTCCTACGGCGCGCCCACGCTCGACGACCCGGCCATCCGCACCCACCCGAACTTCGGGGGCGTGGCCTGGCACGGCTACGGCGGCAACATCGCCCAGCAGACGACCACGCACAACCAGTACCCGAACGTCAACGCCTACTCCACCGAGCACTCCGGCGGGACCTGGATCTCGAACCAGCAGGCCGAAGACATGAACAACATCGTCGACTACACGCGCAACTGGTCCAAGAGCTTCGTCAAGTGGAGCCTCGGCGTCGACCAGAACATGGGCCCGCACAACGGCGGCTGCGGCACCTGCACCGGCCTGATCACCGTCCACAACGGAGACTCGCGCAGCGGACAGGTCGACTACACCGTCGAGTACTACACCATGGGCCACCTGACGAAGTTCGTGAAGCCGGGCGCGTACCGGATCGACTCGAACGACAACGCGACCGTCCGCAACGTCGCCTGGAAGAACCCCGACGGCTCGAAGGCACTGATCGCGTACAACTCGGGCACCGGGAACCAGAGCGTGCGTGTGAACTGGGGCAACTCGTCGTTCACCTACACCCTGCCCGGCCGCACCTCGGCGACGTTCACCTGGAGCGGCAACCAGGGCAACAGCGGGGGCGGCGGCAAGACCGGCCCGATCACCGGCCTGGGCGGGAAGTGCATCGACGTCGCCGGCGCGAGCAGCACCAACGGCACCGCGGTCCAGCTCTACGACTGCAACGGCTCGGGCGCTCAACAGTGGACAGTCGGCACCGACGGGACCCTGAAAGCGCTCGGCAAGTGCCTCGACGTCACCGGACAGTCCACAGCGGACGGAGCGCAGCTCCAGCTCTGGGACTGCGGCGGCACGGCCAACCAGCGATGGGCGGCCACCGCGGCCCGGGACCTCGTCGGCGCGGGCTCGAACAAGTGCGTCGACGCGACCGGCAACTCCAGCGCCAACGGCACCCGGCTGCAGATCTGGACCTGCACGGGCGCCGCCAACCAGAAGTGGAACGTACCCGCATGAAGATGACAGCAGCTCTGAGCGCCCTGGTCGCCGCTTCGGCGCTGGTGCTCGCTCGGGCGTCGCGCAGGCGGCGACCGGCCCGATCACCGGCATCGGCGGCAAGTGCGTCGACATCGCCGGCGCGAACAACGCCAACGGCACCGCCGTCCAGCTCTACGACTGCAACGGCACCAACGCTCAACAGTGGACAGTCGGCAGCGACGGATCCCTGCAGGCACTGGGCAAGTGCCTCGACGTCACCAGCGCGGGCACGGCGAACGGCACGCAGATCCAGCTCTGGGACTGCAACGGCTCCAACGCCCAGAAGTGGGCGGCCAACGCGGCGAAGAACCTCGTCAACACCGGGTCCGGCAAATGCCTCGACGCCACCGGCAACTCCAGCGCCAACGGCACCCGCCTGCAGATCTGGACGTGTGCGACCACGGCCAACCAGCAGTGGACGCTGCCGGGCGGCGGCACCACCCCGCCGCCCGGCCCGGGCGTGATGGCCGTGGCGCCGTACCTCTACAACGGCTGGGGCGACCCGCCGGACCCGGCGACGATCATGAGCGCGACCGGGGTCAAGTGGTTCACGCTGGCGTTCATCCTGTCCAACGGCTACTGCAACCCGCAGTGGGACGGCGGCCGCGCGCTCACCGGCGGTGTCGACCAGAACACGATCAACACCATCCGGGCGAACGGCGGCGACGTCATCCCCTCGTTCGGCGGCTACTCCGGCAACAAGCTGGAGTCGTCGTGCGGCAGCGCGGGCGAGCTGGCGGCGGGCTACCAGAAGGTGATCAACGCCTACGGCCTCAAGGCGATCGACATCGACATCGAGGCCGACGCCTACAGCAACCCGACGGTGCAGCAGCGCACGGTCGACGCGCTGAAGACGGTCCGGGCGAACAACCCGGGCATCAAGCTCTACGTCACCTTCGGCACCGACCAGTCCGGACCGGACAACAGCCTGGTCAACCGGGCGGCGCAATCGGGTCTCACGGTCGACGGCTGGGTCATCATGCCGTTCGACTTCGGCGGCGCGGGCCAGAACATGGGCACGTTGACGCAGCGGGCGGCCGAAGGCCTGAAGAACGTCGTCAAGAGCGCGTACGGCTACGACGACGACACGGCCTACCGGCACATGGGCATCTCGTCGATGAACGGGATCACCGACGTCGGCGAGACGGTCACGCTCGCCGACTTCACCACGATCCTGGGCTACGCGAACACCCACCACCTGGCCCGGTTGACGTTCTGGTCGGCCAACCGCGACCGCCCGTGCCCCGGCGGCTACCCGAACAACGACACCTGTTCCGGCGTCTCGCAGCAGGCGTGGGACTTCACGAGGATCTTCGCCCGCTACTCCGGCTGAGCGAAGGGCTGCCGGGCCGCGGCCCTGGGGAAGCGGCGACCCGGCAGCAGGGGGGTGCCGCCTGCCGCTGGGGGTCTCCGGCGGCGGAACCCGCTCCCGAGGTTATCGACCGGGGGTCGCGTCCGGCTCGTGCTCGGACCGTCCGGACGCGAACCCTGCCCAAACGCCCCAATGTGGCGTTGGTTGCGTCCAACGCACCGAACGCCACATTGGGTGCGCTGGACGCACCGAACGCCACATTGGGGCGCTCTGGTCACTCCGCCGCGCTGGCCGCCCGGGCCGCGGCCGCGCGGTCGGCGTACGCGCCCACCAGCTGCTCCTCCGCGTCGTCGAGGTACTTCATCAGCAGCTGCTCCGCGCCCGGGCCGTCGCCGGCCTCGACGCGGTCGAGGATCTCGTGGTTGCGCGGCAGGTAGCGCTCGTGGAAGCGCCGCGGCTCGGCCATGATGTGGAACACCAGCCGCAGCTCGGCGGTCAGCCTGCCGACCAGCTCGTTCACCCGCTCGCTGCCGGACAGCGCGGCCAGCTCCTGGTGGAACCACACGTTCGCGGTGCCGAGGTCCTTCCAGTTGCCGGTGCGCGCGGCCTCGTCGCCGATGTCGACCTTCTCCTTGATCCGCGCGAAGGTCGCCGGCTTGGCCTTCAGCCCGCGGACCGCCGCGCACTCGATGATCTTGCGCACCCGGTAGATGTCGACGACGTCCTCGACGCTCGGGATGCGGACGAAGACCCCGCGGTTGAGCTCGTGGGCGAGCAGCCGCTCGTGCGTGAGCAGCCGGAACGCTTCGCGCAGCGTGTTGCGCGAGACGCCGAGCGCGTTGCCGATGTCGTGCTCCGACAGCCGGCCGCCGGGCAGGAAGAACCCCTCCGCGATGCGGTTGCGGAGGACGCCGGCGACCCGCTCGGCCGTGCTCTTGCGCGTGACGAGGCCGCGATCGGCTTCGAGGCCCGTGACGCCGCTGTCTTCGATGACCACGTCCCCATGCTACCCAGCTTGCAGAGGACGATCTAATTGCCGTCTTGTGGAATTGTTCAACAATCTCTACCGTGTGAGGCACGCCACGATGAGAGACACTGGCCAGGAGGTGCCCATGACTGCCACAACCGCTACCGAGGCCCGGCCGTTCGACTGGTTCCGCACACTCGGCAAACGTGGCCGCCGCGCCTTCGCCGGCGCGTTCGGCGGGTACGGCCTGGACTCGTTCGACTACCAGACCCTGCCGCTCGGCCTGGCCGCGATCACCGCGTACTTCGGCATCTCGAGCGGCGAAGCCGGCCTGCTCGGCACGACGACGCTGGTCGTGTCGGCCATCGGTGGCGTCGGGGCCGGCATGCTGGCCGACCGGATCGGCCGCGTCCGCACCCTCCAGATCACCATCGCGATGTACACGATCTTCACCGTGCTCTGCGGCTTCGCGCCCAACTTCGAGACGCTGCTCGTCTTCCGCGCGCTGCAGGGCCTGGGCTTCGGCGGCGAGTGGGCGGCCGGCGCGGCGCTGGTCGCCGAGTACTCGCAGGCCAAGTACCGCGGCCGGACCGTGGCCTTCGTGCAGAGCGCGTGGGCGGTCGGCTGGGGGCTCTCGGTGATCGTCTACACCGTCGTGTTCAGCGTGGCCAGCGACGACGTGGCCTGGCGGATCATGTTCTGGACCGGCGTCATCCCGGCCGTGCTCGTGCTGTGGGTCCGCAAGAGCGTCCAGGACGCGCCGCGCGCCGAAGAGCGGCTGAAGACCGAACGCCCGAAGGGCACTCTGAAGCAGATCTTCAAGGGCGACCTCCTGCGCACGACGTTCTTCGCCGCGCTGCTGGCCACCGGCGTCCAGGGCGGCTACTACACGATCTCGACGTGGCTGCCGTCGTACCTGAAGAAGACGCGCGAGCTGACCGTGATCGGCACCGGCGGCTACCTCGCGTTCCTCATCACCGGCGCCTTCGTCGGGTACGTCTGCGGCGGCTACCTGACCGACCTGCTGGGGCGCAAGAAAACCTTCCTGACGTTCGCGCTGCTCTCGGCCGCGCTGATCGTCGCGTACACGCAGATCCCCAAGGGCGCCAACGGTCTCGTGCTGGTGCTCGGCTTCCCGCTCGGCTTCTCGATGTCCGCGATCTTCAGCGGCTTCGGGGCGTTCCTCGCCGAGCTGTACCCGACGGCACTGCGCGGCACCGGGCAGGGCTTCACGTACAACTTCGGCCGCGCGGTCGGGGCGATCTTCCCGACGATCGTCGGCTTCCTCGGCGCGGGCGGCGCGATCGTGTTCGGTGCGCTCGGGTACGGCATCGCTGTCCTGGCCCTGCTCGGCCTCCCGGAGACCCGGGGCATCGAACTCGTCGACTGAGGGGGATTCCCATGACGACCTTTGACGAACCGGCCACCTACACGCCGGCGCAGGCCCGGGCGGCGTTCCGCACCGGCACCGCGCACCCGACGACCGGCTGGGCCAACGGCTTCACCCAGACCAACCTGATCGCCGTGCCCGAGGACTGGGCCTACGACGTCCTGCTGTTCTGCACCCGCAACCCGCAGGCGTGCCCGCTGCTCGACGTCACCGACCCCGGCGACCCGGCCACCCGCCTGGCCGAGGGCGCGGACCTGCGCACCGACCTGCCGCGCTACCGCATCTGGCAGAACGGCGTCCTGGCCGGCGAGGTGTCGGACGCGACAGGCCTGTGGCGCAGCGACATGGTCGCCTTCTCGATCGGCTGCAGCTTCACGTTCGAGACGGCGCTGGCCGCCGAGGGCATCCCGCTGCGGCACGTCGACCAGGGCCGCAACGTCGCGATGTACGTGACGAACCGGCCGTGCGAGCCGGCCGGGCGGCTGTTCGGGCCGCTGGTGGTGTCGATGCGGCAGATCCCGGCGGACCGCGTCGCCGACGCCGTCCGGATCACCCGCGCGATGCCCGCCGTGCACGGCGCGCCGGTGCACATCGGCGACCCGCGCGCGCTCGGCATCCACGACCTTTCGCGGCCGGACTTCGGTGATCCGGTGGACGCGGAGCCGGGTGACGTCCCGGTGTTCTGGGCCTGCGGGGTCACCCCGCAGGCGGCGCTGATGGCGTCGCGGCCTCCCTTTGCGATCACCCACGCACCGGGGTACATGTTCATCACCGATCGGGACGACAGCGAATACCGGGTGGGCTGAAATGGATCTGAACAGCGATCTCGGCGAGGGCTTCGGCGCCTGGAAGATGGGCGACGACGAAGCCATGCTCGACATCGTGACCAGCGCGAACATCGCGTGCGGCTTCCACGCCGGCGACCCGTCGGTGATGCGGCGGGTGTGCGAGCTGGCGGCCGAACGCGGTGTCGCGATCGGCGCGCACGTCGGCTACCGCGACCTGGCCGGCTTCGGCAGGCGCGCGCTCGCCATCGCGCCGGACGACCTGGCGGACGAAGTGCTGTACCAGATCGGTGCGCTCGACGCGTTCGCCCGCGCGGCCGGCAGCCGCGTGACGTACGTGAAGCCGCACGGCGCGCTGTACAACACCGCGGCGGTGGACAGCGAGAAGGCGGCGGCGATCGTCGACGGCCTGCGCCGTTACGACCCCGCGCTGGCGCTGCTCTGCCTGCCGGACTCGGAAATGCAGCGGGAGGCGGAGAAAGCCGGCGTCGTCGCGTACGCGGAGGCGTTCGCGGACCGGGCCTACACCGCCGACGGCAAGCTGGTGCCGCGCGGGCGGCCGGGCGCGGTCCTGCACGACGCCGACCTGGTCGCCGAGCGCGCGGTCGGCATGGCGACCGGCGGCGTCGTCACGGAGAACGGCACCAAGCTCGAGCTGCGCCCGGATTCCCTGTGCGTGCACGGGGACACGCCGGGCGCGGTCGAGCTGGCCCGGCGGATCGAGGAGGCCCTGATCGAGGCGCGCATCCCGCTCGGGGCGTTCACCGGATGACCGTCCGGCTCCTGCCGTGCGGGCGGCGCGCGGTGCTGGTGGAACCGGACGACGTCCTGGGGTACCAGGCAGCGTTGTCCCGCCTCGCTCCGGAAGGCGTCGAAGAGCTGGTCCCGGCGGCCCGGACCCTGCTGGTGCGGTACGACCCCACGGTGACGAACGCGGAACGGCTGGGCGCGCTGCTGCGTCAGGTGTCCCCTGTGGACAGTGTCACGGCCGACGCGGGCGAGGTGGTGATCCCGGTGGTGTACGACGGTGAAGACCTGGCCGACGTCGCCGAGGAGACGGGGTCGAGCGTGGCCGAGCTGGTTTCGCGGCACACCGCGGGGACGTACGTCTCGGCGTTCTGCGGTTTCGCGCCCGGGTTCGCGTACCTGACCGGCTCGGACCCGGCCCTGCACGTGTCCCGCCGGTCGTCGCCGCGCACGCGGATCCCGGCGGGCTCGGTGGCGATCGCGGGCGAGTACAGCGCGGTCTACCCGAGCGCGTCCCCGGGTGGCTGGCGGTTGCTGGGCCGCACGGACGTGCCGGTGTGGGACGTCGAGCGCGACCCGCCGAACCTGCTGCCGCCGGGCACCCGGGTCCGGTTCACGGCGGTGCCGTCGTGAAGCTCGAAGTGGTGCGGCCCGGGTTCGCGACGACGGTGCAGGACCTCGGCCGCCCGGGTCACGCGGCCCTCGGCGTCGGCCGCTCCGGCGCGGCCGACCGCGCGTCGTTCCGCCTGGCGAACCGGCTGGTCGGCAACCCCGCCGGGGCGGCGGCCCTGGAGGTGACGCTCGGCGGCTTGGTGCTGCGGGCGTCCGGGGTGACGACGGTGGCGGTCACCGGCGCGCCGTGCCCGCTCTCGAAGGGCGGCCCCAACGGGCCGATCACGTTGTGGCCGGGGGAAGAACTGGCGCTGGGCACGGCGGCGTCGGGCCTGCGGTGTTACGTCGCGGTGCGCGGCGGCATCGACGTCCCGCCGGTGCTCGGTTCCCGCGCGACGGACACGCTGGGCAAGCTCGGCCCACCGCCGGTGACGGCCGGGATGCTGCTGCCGATCGGCCCGGCGCCGCGCTCGTTCCCCGTCGTGGACCTCGCGCCCCGGGCGGCGTTGCCCGCGGAACCGGTGCTGCGCGTGACACCGGGCCCGCGTCGCGACTGGTTCGCGGCGCCGGACGAGCTGCTGTCCACTGTGTACACGGTGTCCCCGGACTCGGACCGCGTCGGCATCCGCCTGACCGGGCCGGCGCTGGCCCGCGCCCGCCACGACGAACTGCCGTCGGAGGCGTGCGTGCCGGGCTCGCTGCAGGTGCCGCCCTCGGGCCGGCCGATCCTCTTCCACGCCGACCACCCGACAACGGGCGGCTACCCGGTGATCGCGGTCGTCGAGGAGGAGGACCTCGACCTGGCCGCCCAGCTGCGGCCGGGCCAGACAGTGCGCTTCACCCCCACCGAGGGCGGCACTTTCACGTGAAAGTGCCGCCCTGCCACTCACGACCGGTGCAGCAGATCAGCCAGGCGACGTTGGTGACCGCGATCGCGAGCCACGCCGCCCAGGCCGCGCCCGGGGCCAGCCAGGTGGTGGCGACCCCCAGTGCCACCGTCACCACCACCGGCCACGCGCGCCGCGGCCGGCGTGGCCGCCGCTCCGCGAAGTAGGCGTCCAGGGCCTCCGCGACCTGGTCGTCGATCTCGTCACGCAGCCGCGGGTCCAGTTCAGACATGCGCCGGCGCCGGCCGCGGCACGGCCACCGTCAGGCAGGCCAGCGCCAGCGGTACCTCCAGACCGGCCATGAGCAGCGAAAACACCACGTCGTCGCCGGCCGTCACCACGTCGAACCAGGCGTCGGCCAGCAGCAGTGTCGCCGTGGCCGTCGCGACCAGTGGCGTCCGTGCGTCGCCGCGGCCCAGCAGCCAGGCCGTGAGCAGCAGGCCGGCGGCTTCCGCCGCGTCGAAGCCCGTCCAGGCCAGCCGCCAGTGCTGCGCCGCCACGACGTCCGGCAGCGTCGTCCCCAGTACCGCGATCCACGGCAGCAGGCACAGACCCGCCGCCCAGAACAGCTTCTTCATCGCAACCCCCGATCTCCCGATCCAAGGTAGCCGATTGCAGAGATTCTCTGCAAATAATCTCTGTAGTACGCTCCCGGCATGGTCGAACGTCCCGCAAAGCGCGTGCTCACCGGCGCGGATCTCAAGGCCTTCCACAAGGCACTGGCCAATCCCGTGCGCCGGGACATCCTCGGCTACCTGGGTAAACACGGCGAAGCGAACTCGACGAGCGTCGCGAAGGCGCTCGGCGAGAGCACCGGGACGACCAGCTACCACCTGCGCAAGCTCGCCGACCTGGAGCTGATCGAAGAGCTCACCGACCGCGGAGACGGCCGCGAGCGCTGGTGGAAGGCGCGGTCGAAGGACATCTACACCCCACCCGGCCTCGACCTGGCGCCCGACGAGCGCGAAGCGATGCTCAAGCTCGGCGCGCTCAAGCTGAGTCACGACCTGGGCCTGGTCACGCGGGCCTACGTGGGCTACGACAGTTCCGCGGGCTGGAACCGGATCGAACGCGGCGGGCTCCACCTGACGAAGGAGCAGGTCACGGCGTTCGTCGAGGAGTACCACGACCTGGTGTGGAAGTACGCCTCCGAGCCGGGACACCACCCCGAGGGCTCGCGGGGCATCGCCGTCCGGCTGATCGTGGTGCCGGAGGAAGACGAGTCCACAGAGGACTAGAGGCCGGACACCCGCAGCGTGATGTTCAGCCGGCCGTCGAGGCCCAGTGCCGGGTCCGCCGTACCCGGCAGGGTCTTCGGCACGCCGTGGTAGGCGAGCCGGGACGGGCCGCCGAACACGAACACGTCACCCGAGCGCAGCTCGACGTCGGTGTACGGGCGGCCGCGGGTTTCGGTGTTGCCGAAGCGGAACACGCACGCGTTGCCCAGGCTGAACGACACCACCGGCTCCAGGCTGCGCTCGTCCTTGTCCTGGTGCAGCCCCATTTTCGCGGTGGCGTCGTAGAAGTTGACCAGCGCGACGTCCGGCTCGTAAGGCCGGGCCTCGCCGTACGCCGCCGCCAGCGCGCGGCGGCCGAGTTCGCCGAGCCAGTCCGGGAACGGCAGCACCGGCGTCCCGTCGCCGGTCGTGCGCGAGTAGCCGTACGGGTACCAGTGCCAGCCGAGGCAGACGGACTGCACCGACATCACGCCGCCGTTGGGCAGCCGGGTGTGGCGGTAGCCGGTCCAGCCGCGGCAGGCCGCGACCAGTTCGCGCTGCTCGTCGAAGCCGAGCCAGCCGGGCAGGTGCACCGCCCCGGGCGCGAGCTCGGCGCGCGGGCGCGGCAGGAGGGCGTCCATCACCTCGATTGTGCCGGAGACTCCCGGCGCACACGTTCCGTGGTCGTCGAGGGCACCACGCGATAACCGCGGAACGTGACGCCCGCGGTGGCGAACAGCCGCAGGAACCGCCCCAAAAGACCAACGGGACGGTCCTGCGGCCGCGTCCCCTCGCTCTGGGCCACCATCGTTCGACGTTCCCACACCTGAATGTCACAAACCAGCGTGAATCAGCTACAAACGGGTCTCTTGACCTCGGCGCCGCCGATCACTCACGGAATGTCACCACGGTGACGCCCGCCTGCGCCGGAACGGGGTTGTTCATCGCGGCCAGCGCGGCCGGGACGTCGTCGAGCCCGATGCGCCTGCCGATCAGCGCGGCGAGGTCGATGCCCGCGGTCTCGACGACGCGCAGCAGCTCCGGGTACTCGTGTGCTTGCAGCCCGTGGATGCCGACCAGCTCCAGCTCGCCGCCGACGACCCGGTGCATCGGGATCGGCGCGATGCCCTGTGCGGGCGGCATCAGCCCGGCCTGGACGTGCCGGCCACGCTTGCGGAGGCTGCCGACCGACGCCGCGCAGGTCGACGGCGAGCCGAGGCAGTCGAGCGAGACGTGCGTGCCGCCGCCGGTCAGCTCGCGCACGTGCGCGGCGACGGCTTCCGGGCCGTCGAAGGCCGAGGAATCCACGGTGACGGCGGCACCCGACTTCGCGGCCAGCCGCAGGGCCGCCGCCGAGACGTCGACCGCGACGACCTTGGCACCCGCCGCGACGGCCAGCAGCACCGCGGAGATCCCGACGCCGCCGCAGCCGTAGACGGAGACCCACTGGCCCGCGGTGACGCGTCCCTGCCGCAGCACCGCGCGGAACGCCGTCCCGAACCGGCAGCCCAGCGCCGCGGCCTCGGCGGCGCCCAGCGAGTCCGGCAGCGCGACCAGGTTCGTCTCGGCGTGCTCGACGGCGACGCGCTCGGCGAACGAGCCCCAGTGCGTGGCGCCGGGCTGGAACTCGCGGTCGCAGATCTGCTGGTCACCGCGGGCGCACTGGGCGCACGTCCCGCAGGCGCAGACGAACGGCACGGTGACGCGCGCGCCGAGTTCCCAGCCCCGGACGCCTTCGCCGAGCGCGACGATCCGGCCGGCGAGCTCGTGCCCGGCGACGTGCGGCAGCGTGACGGCGGCGTCGTGCCCCTGCCAGGTGTGCCAGTCGCTGCGGCACACGCCGGTGGCGTCGACCTCGATCACCGCACCGCCCGGCGCGGCCACCGGCTCCGCCACGTCCCGCACGACGGGCGGGGCGCAGAACTCCTCCATCACGACAGCTCGCATGGCGCGAGCCTAACGGCCGCTCAGTTGAGCGCGTGGAACCGCGTTCTCGCCCGCGGCGGGCCGAGGAGCTTGCTGAGCGAGCCGTCCGGCACGTTCAGGATGTCCTCGAGATTCCGCAGGGCCTCCAACGATTCCGGCCGCTCGGGCCGGCACCGTCCTGATTGCCAGTGGCTGAGGGTGGCCAGGCTGACCGTGGTTCCCCTGCCGCGCAAGCGATAGCGGATCCGCTCGAGGCCGAGGCCGCGGGCCCGGATCGCCGCCCGCAGGGCCACGTCGAACGGTCCGGCTGCCAGCAGCCGGCTCAGCTCCGCCTGTTCCCCCCGGTCGATGGTGCGTGTTCGCTGACCGGTCATCACAACGCTCCGAAGCACTCCCGATTACGAACATTGGAGCGTAGGCGCCGGTTCGCAAGATCGGAAGGGCCCTCACCCACCTGCCTTGCGCACCGCGTCGGCGATCGCGGCGAACGGTTCGGCGTAGCCGGAGTTGATCGTCACGTAGGAAATCCCCCACCGTTCCCGCCACCGGAGAAGGGTTTCCGCCGCCGCACCGGGATCCCCGGACAGCACGGTCACGGCACCCCCGGCGACAAGTTCGGGCACGTCGACCTTGGCGAAGCGCGCGATCGCGGGCGACGGTTCGGTGCCGACGGCCATCAGGTTCAGGCCGAGCTCGATGTCCGGCAGCCGCGGCCCGGCGAGCACACGGAATCGATCCACAATGGACTCCGCCTCGGCTTCGGTGGTCCGCGGCATCCAGGAGAACGTGACGGTGTCGGCTTCTTGCGCGGCGAGCGCCAGCATTTTCGGCCCACCGCCGGCGAGCACCAGCCGCGGCCGGTCCGGCTCGCGCTTGAGGACCGCGATGGTCTCGGCCATCCGTGTGATGCGCTCACCCGGAGAGGGGAACTCCCGGCCGAGTTCCTTCGCTTGCGCTTCCGCGCCGGGCCGCCCGACGCCGAGCCCGAGCTCGAACCGCCCGCGCGTCTGCCGGTGGAGGGTCTGCGCCTGCCAGCCGAGCGCACGCGCATCCCGGAAGGGATCGGCGAGCACGAAGGTGCCGACGGTGAGATCGATGGTGACCGCGGCGGCGGCCCCCAGCAGCACGAAGGGGTCGGCGGTCCCGACGGGATCGGTGACGAGCAGGGTGTCGAAGCCGAGCTTTTCGACGCGTTCGGCTTGAGCGGTCCAGGAGGTGAGATCGGGCGAGTGGCCGGCAACGATGCCGAAGCGGAAGGGTTTCATGCAGCCGATGCTCGCGGGCGGCGGCCTGTCACCACATCCGCTTCACGACGTCACTCGCGCGTACGCACCCCGACGTCATGAAAGAGTCGTTCATGACACCGGACGTCATGAACGGGTCGTTCATGACGTCGGGCAACCGCTCAGCGCAGGGTGACCGACAGGGCCTGCGCGATCTCCTTGCCAATGGCGTGCGTAGCCGCATCGGGCGGCGACCCGACCTTCACCACCATCGGCCCCCCGAACGGCTGCCGCTCCACGACCTCGATGCGTTCGCCCAGGTTGATGGCGTGTTCCGTGAGGTAGCGCAGCAGCTCCGGGTCGGTGTCCCAGACCCGGACGATCTCCCCCACCGCGCCCGGTGGGAGGTCGTCCAGGATGCGGACCGGCAGCTCCTCCACGCTCCCGTCCGGCGCCGGGATCGGGTCGCCGTGCGGGTCGCGGACCGGGTTGCCCAGCTTGGCCGCGATGCGCTCGACCAGCCTGTCCGACACCGCGTGCTCCAGGGCGTCGGCCTCCGCGTGGACCTCGTCCCACGTGTAGCCGAGCTCCGAAACCAGGTACGTCTCGATCAGCCGGTGGCGCCGGAGCACCGAGCGGGCCAGCAGCCTGCCGTCGGCCGTCAGCTCGATGCCGCGGTACGGCGCGTGGGTGACCAGACCCAGCTGGGACAGCTTCGTGACCATCCCCGACGCCGAGGACGGGCTGACCTCCAGCCGGCCGGCGAGCGACGCGTTGGTGACCGCCTCTCCCCGCTCGACCAGCCCGTAGATCACCCGGACGTAGTCCTCGACCGACGAGGACCTCCGGACCGAACCATCTCCCATACCGCATACGATACGGGGCCGGGTTCTTTCTCGTGAAAGTTCACGGCCGCCAGCGGTAGCGGATCCAGCCGGGCACCGGCTCGGCGCCCAGCTGCGCGTAGAACGCCTCGCCCTTTTCGTTGCCCTCCTGCATGTCCCACTCGACGCGGCCGGTCGTGCGGTTGCGCAGCTCGTCGAGCAGCTCGCCGCCGAGGCCGTGGCGGCGGTACGCGGGGCGGACGAACAGGTCGTCCAGCCAGATCCCCGGCCGGGCCTCCCACGTGGAGAAGTTCCAGCTGCAGAAGGCGAAGCCGGCGACCGTGCCGGGCTCGCCGGGCGGGGTCGCGATCAGCACCCACGCCTTCGGGTCCGGCCCGAACAGGTGCCCGCTCATCTCGGCGCGGTCCAGCTTGAGGTCGTGGTTGTCCTCGTAGACGGCGTGCTCCTCGATGAGCGCGCAGATTTCCTCGATGTCTTCGAAGACGGCGTCGCGGACGGGCATCTCGCCTCCCGTTTTTGTCGGTGGTGGTCGTTACTGTCGGTCTCGGAGGTGGTCGATGTCACCAGAGCGGAAGTTCGAGGACCTGGTCGACGAGTTCACCGGACGTCCGGGCATCACGCCACCCGGCACGACCGGCGGGTTCGGGCGCACGGCGCTGCGCGCGCACGGCCGGATCTTCGCGATGTTCGTCCGCGGGCAGCTCGTGCTCAAGCTGCCTCGGTCCCGGGTGGACGAGCTGGTCGAGGGTGGGCACGGGGTGCGCTTCGACGCCAACAAGGGCACGCCGATGAAGGAGTGGCTGGCGCTGGACCCGGGGTCGCCACACCCCTGGGCCGAGCTGGCCGAGGAAGCACTCGAACACGTGAGGAGGTGAGTCATCAGGCTTGGTAACGCAGTTCGCCGCCGACGGCGGTGCCTTGCACGGCGAGGTCGTCCAATGCGGACTCGTCCAGGGGCGAACCGGACAGCACGGCGAAGTCGGCGAGCTTCCCGGGTTCGAGCGTGCCCAGGTCACGTTCGGCGAAGGTTGCGTACGCCGAGCCGTACGTGTACGCGCGCAACGCCTGCTCCGGCGTCAGCGCCTCTTCGGGTGCGAAGGGCGCGCCTGACGCCGTGCGCCGACGCACCATGTCGGCCAGCGCGAGCAGCGGCGCGCCGTTCACGACGGGCCGGTCCGAAGACGCGGGAAGCACGCACCCCGCGTCGAGGACGCTGCGCAGCCGGTAGCACCAGGGCACGCGAGCCTCGCCGAGCGCGGCGCGCATGCCGTCGCCGAGCTCGTTGACGAACCGGCCCTGCGGCGACGGGATGAGCCCGAGCGACGCGAGGCGGGTCAGCTCCGCGGGCTGGAGCACCGCGCAGTGCTCGATGCGGTGCCGGTGGTCCGTGCGCGGCGAAGCGGCCAACGCGGCTTCGTAGGCGTCGAGGACGACGGTGATCGCGCGGTCGCCGATCGCGTGCGTCGCGATCTGCCAGCCCGCTTCGTGGGCGCGGCGGATCGTGCGGGCCAGCTCGTCCTCGGGCACCTGGAAGTAGCCGCGGTTCTCGGGCTCGCCGTCGAACGGGTCGTGCATCGCGCAGGTGCGTCCGACCAGGGAACCGTCGGCGAACAACTTCATCGGGCCGACGCGCAGCCACTCGTCGCCGAGGCCGGTGCGCAGGCCGAGGTCGAGGCCGAAGCCGGCGTCGTCGGGCAGGTCGTGGAGCATGCTCGCGGCCACCATCACCGTGCTGCGCACGCGCAGCACGCCGCGGTCGCGCGCCTGCTGGTAGGCGGCCAGCTCCGCGGGTGTCTCGCCGACCAGGCCGCCGCCGATCCCGGCCTCCTGGACGCTGGTGATGCCCTCGGCCAGGTACCGCTCGGACGCCCGCTCGAGCCCGCGCACGACCCGCTCCACCGGGGTCGGGTACGTCAGCGGCCGCAGCAGCAGCTGGGCCTGCTCGCGCAGCAGGCCGGTGGGCGAGCCGTCGTCGTCGAGCACGACGTCGCCGCCGACCGGGACGTGCGCCAGGTCGAGCCGGTCGAGCACGGCCGAGTTGACCACGGTCATGTGCCCGGACGTGTGCTTGAGCCGCACGAGCATGCCCGGCGCGGCGCGGTCCAGGCCGCGGGAGTCCGGGTGCCCGCCGACGAGCTTGTTCTGGTCGTACCCGCTGCCGACCACCCAGCTCCCGGGCGGCAGCGTCGCGGCGCGCGCGGCGACGGCGTCGTAGACCTCCGCGACGCTGCGGCAGTCGCCGAGCGGCACGTCGTCGAGGCCCATGCCGAACCACGCCATGTGGTTGTGGGCGTCGTGGAAGCCGGGCACGACGAAGCCGCCGGCCAGGTCGACGCGGGTGCGCGCCGAAAGCGACAGGGCGTCGTCCCCCAGCGCGACGACCCGGCCGTGCAGCACGGCGAGGGCGCTCGTGACGCCCGCGCCCGTCCAAAACGTGGCGTTCTCGTAAACCGCATCAACCCGCACCGGTCCGAGGCTATCGATCGATCGATCGAACGTCTAGCATCGGCCTCATGCCCACCGTGGACTTCGCCGTCGAGGACGGCATCGCGCACATCCGGCTGAACCGGCCCGAGCGGCTGAACGCGGTCGCCGCCGTCCTGGTCGACGACTTCCTCGCCGCCCTCGACGCGGCCGCGCGCAGCGACGCCCGCGTCGTCGTGCTGTCCGGGAACGGCCGGGCCTTCTGCGCCGGCCACGACCTCAAGGAACCCACCCCCGCGGGTGACTCGCGGGCGCGGCTGGACCGGCTCCAGGACGTCACGCGCCGGCTGCGCGGGCTGCGCCAGCCGGTGATCGCGGCGGTGCACGGCTACGCGATCGGCGCCGGCGCGGAGTTCGCGCTCGGCTGCGACCTGATCCTGGCCGCGGAGAACGCCGTGTTCGCGTTCCCCGAGGTCTCGCTCGGCCTGAGCGTCACCGGCGCGGCGTCGCGGCTGCTGCCGCTGCTGGTCGGCCCGCTCAAGGCGAAGGAACTCCTGCTGCTCGGCGAGCGCTTCGACGGCCGCAAGGCGGCCGAACTGGGCATGGTCAACGCCGCCGTCCCGGCCGAACAGCTCCAGGCCGAGGCGCTGAGCTGGGCGAAGCGGATCGCCGAGCACCCGCCGGCCGCCGCGGCCATGGCGAAGCGGGTCCTCGACGCGAGCACCGACATCGAGCCCGCCCTCGAGCTCGAGGTCAGCCACGCCCTGATCACCGAGCACTCGGCCGCGGTCGCCGCGTCCACCGAAGCCTTCCGGAGCCGGGCGTGACGCCGCTGGCCGAGACCGGGACCCTCGCGCAGCTCGTCACGCGGGCGGCCACGCTGTGGCCGGAGCGCACGGCCTGGATCTTCGACGAGACCGGCGAGCGCTTCACCTTCGCCGACGTCGACCGCGAAAGCTCCCGCATCGCCGCGGCCCTGGCCGAGCGCGGCATCGGCGCCGGCGACCGCGTCGCCGTCATGCTGCGCAACCAGCCGGAGTTCCCGCTGATCTGGCTCGCGCTGGCGAAGATCGGCGCGCAGCTCGTGCCGGTCAACACGAACTACCAGGAATTCGACGGCGCCCACGTGCTCCGGCATTCCGGCGCGCAACTGGCCGTCGCCGCGCCCGAGTTCACCGCCCTCCTGGAGCGGATCGGCCTCACCGAAGTCATCACCCCGGCGGCACTTTCACGTGAAAGTGCCCACCTGGGGGCGGCACTTTCACGTGAAAGTGCCGCCTTCGTGCCAGTGCCGGAGACGCCGGTCAACATCCAGTACACGTCCGGCACCACCGGCGCCCCCAAGGGCTGCGTCCTGCCGAACCGCTACTGGACGACCCTCGCGATCAGCCTGGCCACCGACTTCCCCGCGGTCGGCGCGGACGACGTCATCCTGACCGCGCAGCCGTTCCACTACATCGATCCACAGTGGAACGTCGCGTTGGGACTCGCCGGGGGCGCCACGCTCGTCGTGCTCGACCGCTTCCACCCCAGCACGTTCTGGGCGAAGGTGCGCGAGCACGGCGTCACCTGGTTCTACTGCCTCGGCCTGATGCCGACGCTGCTGCTGCGACAGGAGCCGTCCGGCGCCGACCGGGAGCACCGCGTCCGGGCGATCTGCGCGTCGGCCATCCCGCACGAGCTGCACGCCGAGCTGGAGGCCCGGTGGGGCGTGCCGTGGTACGAGGCGTTCGGGATGACCGAAACCGGCGGCGACATCCGGATGACCGCCGCCGACCACGACGAGACCGTCGGCACCGGCTGCATCGGGCGGCCGAGCCGCGACCGCGAGGTGCTGATCGCCGGCGACGACGGGAAGCCGGTGCCGCGCGGGGAAACCGGGCAGCTGCTGATCCGCGGGATCGGGCTGATGCACGGCTACCACGACGATCCGGACGCGACGGCGAAAGCGTTCGAAAACGGCTGGTTCCACACCGGCGACCTGGCCCGGATGGACACCGCCGGGCGCGTCTACTACGTCGGCCGCACGAAGGACATGATCCGCCGCAGCGGCGAGAACGTCTCCGCCGACGAGGTCGAGCGCGCGCTGCTGCTGCACCCGGCGGTGCGGCTGGCGGCCGTCGTCGCGGTGCCGGACGAGCTGCGCGGCGAGGAGATCAAGGCGTACGTCGTGTGCGACGGCGACCGGCCGGACCCGGCCGAGCTCGCCGCGTTCTGCGCCGGGAAACTGGCGTACTTCAAGGTTCCCCGGTTCTGGGCGTTCGCCGACGCGCTGCCGATGACGCCCTCGGAGCGGGTGGCGAAGGGCGAGCTGCGGAAGGTCGCCGACCCGCGCGCCGGCTGCTGGGACACCAAGGCGGAAGCATGGCTGTGAGCAGCCGGGAGCGGGTGCGCGCGGCGGCGGTGAAGCTGTTCGCCACCAAGGGCTTCCACGGCACCGGCATCCGGGATCTGGCCCAGGAGGCCGAACTCTCCTCGGCCAGCCTGTACCACTACATGGGCACCAAGGAGGATCTGCTCGCCGAGATCATGCACACCGCGCTGAACCGGCTGCTCGACGCCGCCCGCGAGGCCACCGCGAGCGGCGGCGACCCGGTGCAGCGGCTGCGGACGCTGGTCGCGCTGCACGTCCTCGCGCACGCCGCCGGCCCGGAGGAAACCCGGGTGGTGGACAACGAAGTCGACATGCTGTCCCCGGCCGCGCGCGAGCCGGTGGTGGCCCTGCGGGACGCCTACGAACGGCTGTGGGCGGCCGCGATCGACGAGGGGGTGGCGGCGGGGGTGTTCCGTGTGGAGCACCCGGCGGTGACCCGGATCGCGCTGCTCGAGATGTGCAGCGGGGTCGCGAGGTGGTATTCCCCACGTGGCCCGCTGGCCCTGGACGAGCTGGCGGAGCACTACGCGGAACTGGTGTCGAGAGCGCTGGGCTGCACGTCCGCACCCGGCGTCACCGACTTGCGGCGGTGCCGGGAAATCGTCGCGAAAGAGTGGGGAGTGTCCGTTTAGCGGCGCTTTTACCTGTGTACGCCTTGCCCAGACGGCGCGGGTGGGGGACGCTCGAAGGGTGACTGAGGAAACGATCCAACTGGAACTGGACGACTCGGGTCTCGCGCCGGGCCTCCCGGCGCCGGCACACCCCCGCGATCAGGTGCAGGATGTCCCCTATCGCCCCGTCGAGTTCCGCGATGACGATCTCCCCACCGCCCTGGAACGGTGCTCCGCCTGGCTACGGCAGGCCCAGGAGTGGCTCGGCGAGCCGCTCGACGTGCTGGCCATCCACCTCGACTACGACGACCGCCAGGGTTCGCCGTACTACGACGTGAAGCTCCTCTGCAACGAGGAGGACCTCGCGGGCGTCCCGATCGCCATCCGCAACAAGAAGTAAGCAGCTGGAAACGCCGTCAAGGCCACCCTCCCCGGGGTGGCCTTGACGGCTTTGTGCGATTTCAGCCCAGCGTGCCGCCGACCTTGACGTGCCCCTTGAGCAGGTTGCGGGCGATCGTCCGGCGCTGGATCTCGTCGGTGCCCTCGTAGATGCGCAGCAGCCGCAGCTCGCGGTACCACCGCTCGACCGGCAGCTCGCGGGTGTAGCCCATGCCGCCGTGGATCTGCAGGACGCGGTCGACGATCTCGTTGGCCTTCTGGCCGCCGTACAGCTTCGCCATCGACTGCGCGTGCCGCGAATCGAGGCCCTGGTCGACCTGCCAGGCGGCGTGCAGCACCAGCCAGCGCAGCGCTTCCAGCTCGACGCCGGAGTCGGCGATCATCCACTGGATGGCCTGCCGCTCGGCGATCTTCTGCCCGAACGTCTCGCGGGTGTTGGCGTGCTCGATGGCCATCGAGATCAGCCGCTCGCACGAGCCGATCGCGCGGGCGGGCAGCAGGTAGCGGCCCTGGCCGATCCACTGCATGGCGAGCTCGAAGCCGCGGCCCTCCTCGCCGAGGATCTGCGTCTCCGGGACGCGGACGTCCTGGAAGATCAGCGACGCGGGACCCCACTCGCCCATGGTGTCGATGTACTCGGACTTCCAGCCGGCTTCGCGGTCGACGAGGAAGCAGGTGACGCCGCCGTTCGCGCCCTTCTCCGGGTCGGTGATCGCGAACACCATGGTGAAGTCGGCTTCGTTCCCGCCGGTGATGAAGGTCTTCTCGCCGTTGATGATCCAGTCGGAGCCGTCCTTGCGGGCGGTGGTCCGGATGGCCTTGGCGTCCGACCCGGCACCCGGCTCGGTGATCGCGAAGCAGGACTTCCGCTCGCCGGAGATCGTCGGCAGCAGGTAGGTCTGCTTCTGCTCCTCGTTGGCGTGGAACAGGATGTTGTCGGCGGCGCCCCCGAAGCGGAACGGCACGAAGGTGCGGCCGAGCTCGGCCTCCAGCAGCGCGGCCATCACGGCGGACAGGCCCATGCCGCCGTACTCCTCGGGTGTGAGGACGCCCCAGAAGCCGGACTCCTTCGCCTTGAGCTGGAGGTCCTTGAGCTCCTCGCCGGTCAGGCCCGGCTGGTGGGCGCGCTCGCGCCGGAGGACTTCCTGCTCGAGCGGGACAAGCTCCCGCTGGACGAACGTGCGGACCCAGTCGCGCACTTCGCGTTCTTCGGTGCTGAGTGAAAAGTCCATGGGTGAGCTGCTCCTCCAACACTGGCTAAGCGCTTGCTTACTCCCATAGTGCGGCACGGGGCACGCTGATGCAAGGACGCCGAACAGCCGGGCGGGGTTCCGGCGGCCACAGGCAGGCACAGCGGGCCTCACGGCCGCAGCGGGGTTCCGGCGGCCGCGAGGCTGCGCGCGACGGCCGCGAGTCCCGTGACCGTGGGCTCCCCGGCTACGCGCCGGCGAGAGCAGTGTCACGCAGCTGGCGGCGTGAGCTGATCCCGAGCTTGGTGAAGATCTTCCGCAGGTGCCACTCGACCGTCCGCGGGCTGAGGAACAACCGCGTCCCGATCTCGGGGTTCGAATAGCCGTCAGCCGCCAGGCGGGCGATCTGGAACTCCTGCGCGGTGAGCTCGCCGGTCGGCTCTGCTGTGCGCTTGCGCGCTGTCTCCCCGGTCGCCTGCAGCTCTCGGCGGGCCCGGTCGGCGAACGCCGTCAGCCCCATGGCGGACAGCTGCTCGTGGGCCGTGTGCAATTGCGCGCGAGCGTCCACGCGGCGGCCTTCCCGGCGCAGCCATTCGCCGTACAGCAGATGGCTGCGGGCGAGGTCCACGCGGAGCGCCGTCCCCTCGAGGCACGCGATCGACTCGCGGTAGCCGGCCTCGGCGCCGGTTCCGGTGCTGCACAACGCGCGTACGCGGGCGTCCAGCCCCCGCGCCTCCACCGTGCCGGCCGCCTCGCGCTCCGCCGAACGCGCCGCCGCGGCTCGCAGCTGTGTCTCGTCCCCGGTCCGCGATGCCGCCTCGGCCAGCTCGGTGGTCACGAGGCCTTGGACCCCCACCACGTCCTGGTCGAACACCCGGTGGGCGGCGGCCAGCGCGGCGTCGTGGTGGCCGAGGCCGTTGTACAGCACCGCACGCCCGTAGTCGGCGAAGGTCACCAGCCGGAGCTGACCGCGCGCCGAGGCCTGGCGCGCGGTGTCCTCGAACAGCTCCGCTGCCCGCGCCTCGCGGCCGCGGAACGCCTCGAGCAGCATCGCCGCGTAGCCGACCGGTGCGTTGCCGGTCACCTCGGCGATCACCCGGTCTTCCTCGACCGACGACGCCGCCGCAGTCAGCTCGCCCGCGAGCAGCTCGTTGACGCCGAGGAAGTTCAGGGCGAACTGCAGCTGCACGAGCGCGCCGGCGTCGCGGGCGAGCTGGACCTGGCGGGCGGCGAAGTCCCGCGCCGCCGCGAAGTCCGCCGCTTCGGTGGCGATCATGCCGCCGGCCCGGTTGCCCAGCAGCCAGCGCACCCGCTCGGCGCCCTCGGCCTCGACGTCCAGGGCCCGGACCGCCGCCAATGCCCTGGCCAGCAGCGGGGCCGCGGCCCGGTGGCCGTCGGTGAGGCGGGTGGCCAGTGCGTCCAGGACGAGGTCGACGGCGCGCGGTGGCACGGGCGCCGGGGGCGCGGCACGGGCCGACGAGGCCGCCGCCGCGAGACCGTCGCGGTCCGCACCGGCCCACAGCGCCGCCGCCAGCGCTTCCAGGAACGTTTCCCGCGCCCGGTTCGCGTCCAGCGGGACGAGCCGCTCGGCCGCGCACAGCAGGAGCCGGGCCGCGTCGCCGCCGCGCCGCTGGTCGAACGCGATCTGCCCGCGCAGCCGCCCGGCTTCGGCGGCGCGCCCGGCGTCCGGCGGCCCGGCCTCCGCCGAGTCCAGGAGCCCGAGGGCCTCGTCGAGCGCGCCGGCATCGCGCTTGACGGCGGCCGCCGCGAGCTCGCGGTCCGCGCGCCGGGCGGGCTCGGGCGTCAGGAGCGCCGCCTGTTCGAAGAACGCGGCCGCCGCGACCAGGCCACCGCGGGCCCGGGCGCGTCCCGCCGAGCGTTCGAGATCGGCCGCGACGTCCTCGTCCGGGGAGACGGTCGCCTGCGCGCGGTGCCAGGCGCGGCGGTCGGGGTCACGGCCGGGGTCGGTCACGTCCGCCAGTGCCCGGTGCACGTCCTGCCGGTCCCGGGCCGGCGCCGACCGGTACACCGCCGACCGCACCAGCGGGTGGCGGAACCGGATCCGGCGGCCGAACTCGATCAGCCCGGTCGCGTCGGCCGCCGCCGCGGGGTCGGCGCCGAGCCCGAGCCGGCCGGCCGCGGCCCAGAGCAGGGTGGCGTCGCCGAGGGGCTCGGCGGCGGCGATGAGCAGGAGCCGCCGGGTGTCGGCGGGCAGCGGGGCCAGCTGTTGGACGAAGCACTGTTCGATGCGGCCGGCGAGCGGCACCGCGCCGGGCTGCCCGAACCCGTCGGCCGCCGTCCACGCGCGGGGCAGTTCCAGCAGGGCGAGGGGGTTGCCGTGGGCTTCGGCGATGATCCGGTCGCGGACCCGGCCGTCCACCGGTCCCTTGACCACCGAGTCCAGCAGCGCGTCCGACTCGGCCTCCCCCAGGCCGCCGATCGGGAGCTCCGGCAGCCCGGCGAGGTCGAGTTCGCGGCCGGTCTCCCGCAGCGCGAAGACGACCACGATCCGCTCGGCGAGGAGGCGGCGGGCGACGAAGGCGAGCACCACCTCCGACATCCGGTCGAGCCACTGCACGTCATCGACCAGGCAGAGCAGCGGCTGTTCCTCGGCCACGTCGGCGAGCAGCGTCAGCACCGCGAGCCCGATCAGGAACCGGGTCGGGCGGGCACCGGCGTTCAAGCCGAAGGCCGTGCCGAGCGCGTCGCGCTGGGGTTCGGGGAGGCGGTCGAGCCGGTCGAGGAACGGCGCGCACAGCTGGTGCAGCCCCGCGTAGGCCATCACCTGCTCGGACTCGACGCCGGCCGCGCGCGCGACGCGGAATCCCCGCGCCTGCGCGTTCACGTACTCCAGCAGCGCGGACTTGCCGATCCCGGCCTCGCCGCGCAGGACCAGCACCTGGCCCCGCTCCGACCGTGCGTCGGCCAGGAGGCGATCGAGCGCGGCGCATTCGCGGTGCCGCCCGATCAGCGCCGGTGCACGCCCCGGCATGCGAACCTCCCACGACCGCCCGGCGACGACCGTGCCGGGTCACCGAACCCTAGCGCAGCCGGCGGGCACGTCACGCGTCGTCGTGAGTGCCCGCACTCCGCGCTTCGATGGCCTTGGCCGTCTTCGCCAGCGACCCGCCGAGCACCCGCTTGCCCAGCAGCCCGAGCAGGCCCCCGAGCAGCCGGCCCTTGAGGTTCTTGCCCTCCCGGACGACCACGGCGTCGACCTGGGTCGTCCCGTCCGCCAGCCGCGTGAAGGTGTAGGTGTGCCCGGAGGCGCCGCCCCACGTGTTGGAGTCGGTGGTCGTCATGACGACCCGGGCCGGGTCGGACCAGTCGTAGCGCAGGCGTTCCCAGATGCCGCCCGAGCCTTCGGTGACGTCGGCGTGGTCCGGGCCCTGCTCGTGCACGCGCAGGTACTCGTCGGCGCTGCGGCCGAAGAGCTTCGCACGTTCCGGACCGAAGTCGGTCAGGCCGGCGAGGAACTGTTCGGGCGAGGCGGTGGTCACCTGGCGCAGGTGGATCGTGGACATTTTCGTCTCCCGGATGCGAAGGGTTCAGGCGTCCTGGTGCGCGGCCATGTGACCGGCGTACCAGACGGGCCACTCTTCGTCGTACTGCCCGGTTTCCTTTTCGTGCTCGCCGTGCGCGGCCGCGGCCCGCCGCAGCGCCTGTTCCAGCTCCGCGGCGGAGCCGTAGGTCACGCCGGAGACGCGGCCGGGGAACCGGGTGGTGATCTCCTGGAGCAGCCAGGTGTTGCCGTCGGGATCGCTGAACGACGCGAACGACCCGTAGGTGCCGTGGTCGGGGTGCACGCCCGGGGCGAAGGCGCCGGTGGCGTCGCGGTGGAACACCTCGCTGACGTCGACGCCGTGCCCGGCCAGCTCGGCACGGGCGGCCTCGATGTCCTCGACGACGAGGTAGGTGCCGCGGACCGATCCGGGGGCGGCGTCGGTGATGCCGGTGCCGAAGTGGACCGACGCGGCCGACCCCGGCGGGGTCAGCTGGACCACCCGGGCGCTGCCGAAGACGATGTCGGCGTCTTCGCGCCAGCCGAGGGTCTTGTAGAAGTGCTTGGTCCGGTCGACGTCGGTGACGGGCAGGACCACGACCTCGAGTTTCATGTCCATGATGGGCAACTCCTCTGTGGGTGGCGGCGGGTTCGCCGCTCGACACCCACAGTGGCCCCCGGTGGGTGCCCTTCGCCCCAGGGAGACACCCTGGTCGGTACCCGGGTACGCCACAGGGCCGGAAGCGTGTCCTTCCGGCCCTGTGCGTGGGTGCGCTGTTACTTGTGCAGGAGCTGGGCCACCGGTGCGGTGGCCGCGCCGGTGTTGTCGCGGCCGCCCTGGTTCAGCGGTGTGTTGCCGGCCGGCTGGGTGAGCCCGGTGAGCGAGGTCAGCTGGGTGAGGTCGGACAGCCCGGTCAGCGCCGGGGCCTGCGTCGGGAGGAGCCCGCCGGTGCTCGGCAGCAGCCCGCCCACCAGCGGGAGCCCCGCCGCGGGGGCGGCCGCACGCGACTCGGGCGCCGCCTCGGCCGCGAAGTCGGTGGTGTGCAGGCCGGTGACCCGGGTGCCTTCCTCGGGGTCGAGGGGCCGGGTGGAGACGGAGCCGTGCACCGGCAGCCCGCCGTCGACCGGGAGAACGGGCAGTTCGGTGGCGCCCAGCTCGCGTCCCAGCGGCGCGTTGAGGTCGTGTTCCGGCAGTTCGCCGTCGACTTCGGCGCCCGGCACCAGCTGCTGCCGGAACAGCTCCGCCGGCACCGTGTGCAGCACCTCGGCGAGGGGCCGGGCCGCGTCCGCGCCGGTCATGACCTGCTCCAGCGGCCGCGCCGCCTGGAGGCCGCCGGTGACGCCCTCGACGGGGGTCGTGACGCCGTCCAGCGCGGAGGCGCTGCCGGTGCCCACCATCAGCAGGCCGCCGCTGACCAGCGCCACCTGCAGGGTCCGCTTCGTGTGAATGCGCATGACAAATACTCCCTGGATGAAAAGTTCGGAAAATGGAACGGAGGCGGACAGCTCTCAGTCCGGCGTGACGCCGGGCTGGATTCCTGCCTCGGTGACGGCACGGTGCGGCACGCCATTCCGGCGGTGCGCAGGCTGCGCGTGTTCCGCCGAATACGGCTGCACGACATCGGCGGAACCGCGGTCGTGCCCGGATGCTGCACCGACGTCGGCCGAAATCGCGCTGGGCGGCAGCCAGGGCGCTCGGCCGGGATCGGCCACGCCGTCGCCGGCCCGGTGGTCCGCCGGCGCCCGGCCCGCCGCGGCGGTCGTGCCGGCGCCGCGACCCGCGGTCGTCGCCGGGAGGAGGACGGCCGATCGCTCCCGCGGGGCGCTGTCGACGGAGGTACGCGAGGCGTCGTCCGGCTCTGCGGCACCGGCGCTCGGCGTGGCCGCGGAGCTGCGGGCGGGCGCGTCGCGCTTCGCCAGGCCGGTGGCGGTCGCCGCGATGCGCCGGACCGCGGCCACGGTCGCGGGGACCGAGTCCACCGCGTGGCCCACGTGCTCTTCCAAGGTGCCGGCCAGCCGGGCCGTGTCCGCGACCGCTCCGGACGCGACGTCGTGCACCACCGGCACCGAGCCGGTGACGACGGCCGGGGCATCCAGCGGGGCGTCGGTGAGGGTGCCGGCCGACGCGGTGGCCGTCAGCCACCCGAGCGCGCAGGCCGCGGCCGCGCCGCCGACGACGACCAGCACGCGCAGCAGGGTGCGACCGGACTTCGCCGTGTCGACTTCCCGCCTGGCCACGATCGTCATCCCGCCCTGTTCTCCGATTCGGATGCGCAGCAATAAAACCACAACCCCATTCACGGCTTTCGCCTTACCCCGCTTTTCCGGGGCGCAATGAATGGCTATCAACTCGGGTTCGATTGCGCCAATTCACCCGATACAGCGATTGCAGCACGGGATTCCGGGAATTCTCGCGCACCCGATCGAGGGATTCGGGCAGCGGCCGGTCCGCCTGGGCGTGGTGACGTACGACCGGGAGGCAACCTCGGCGATCGCGTGACAACGGCTTCCGGGACCGGAAAGATCGAGGGCGTGATGGAGATCGAGGTCCGCTGGTCGTCGCCGTTGCCCGCCGAAGAACGCTTCCTGCGCCTGCTCGACGAGGTCGAGCAGGGGCGGTTCGAGGCGTACCGGCAGGACGCGGACAAGCGGCGTTTCCTCACCGGCCGTGTCCTGGCGAAGACGGTCGCGGCCGAGCGGCTCGGCCTGGCGCCCGAGGCCATCGAGTTCGACGCGACCTGCGAAGACTGCGGCAAGCCCCACGGCAGGCCCCGCATCCCGGGCGCGGACCTGACGCTGTCGATCTCCCATTCGGGCGACCTGATCGGCATCGCGGCGACCCCCGCGGTCCCGGTGGGCCTGGACGTCGAGACGGCCACCCGCCGCGCGGACGACGGCCTGATCGAGTACGCGCTGAGCCCGGCGGAGGCGGCGCACCTGGCGGGCCTGGACGCGGACGAGAAGGCCGCGGCGTTCTTCGTCTACTGGACCCGCAAGGAAGCGGTGATGAAGGCCACGGGCAAGGGCCTGCGCATCCCACTGCAGAGCATCACGTTCTCCCGCTACGACGAGCCGGCCCGCCTGGCCGCCTCGGGCGACCCGGCCCTGGACCCGGCGACGACCCGCTTGGCGGACCTGAAGGCCACGGACGGCTACCGCGCGGCCATCGCGGTGCTGACCACCGAGGAGCTGTCGGTCACCGAGGAGCACTGGGTCCCCTGAGCCCGATGGGCTGGTCAGACCGGCAGGTCCGCCAGGCCCATCGCGGTCAGCAAAGTGCGGAACTTCGCCGTCGTCTCGTCCAGTTCCGCCTGCGGATCCGACGCCGACACAATCCCGCCGCCCGCGTACAGCCGCATCGATGTCGACGCTATCTCCGCGCAGCGGATCGCCACCGCCCACTCGCCGTCACCTGCCGCGTCGACCCAGCCGACCGCTCCCGCGTAGTAGTCGCGGTCGAAGGGCTCCAGCTCCTGGACCAGGTCACGCGCCCCCTCGGTCGGCGTGCCGCAGATCGCCGGGGTCGGGTGCAGTGCCGCCGCCAAGTCCAAAGCCGTGATGTCGGGATCCGCCAGCGAACCCGTGATCGGGGTGCGCAGGTGCCAGATCGCCGGCGTCGTCACCAGCTCCGGGCCCGCCGGGACGTCCAGCCTCCGGCAGAACGGCCGCAGCGCCTCGACCAGGTAGTCGATCACCACCGCGTGCTCGAGCTGGTCCTTGCGGGACGTCCGCAGCGCCTCGCCGTTCGCGCGGTCGACGACCGGGTCGGCCGAACGCGGCATCGAGCCCGCGTGCGGTGACGAGAACACCGTCCGGCCGGTGCGGCGCAGCAGCAGCTCGGGCGTGGCGCCCACCAGCGACCGGCCGCCCGGCAGCTCGGCCGCGTACGTGAAGTGGCGGGGATTGCCGACGGCCAGGTTCCGCACGATGCGCTCGGCGGGGATCGGCGCGGCGAACTCGAGGTCCAGCGCCCGCGCCAGGACGGCTTTCCGCAGGTCACGGGACGCCAGGAAGGAAACCGCGGACCGCACGGCAGCCATGTGCAGCTCGGGGGACGGCACCGCACGCACGCGCACGGGTGCCGGCAGGGTCTCCCGCGGCAGGCTGGGAGTGCCCGAGGCCCGGTGGACGGTCCGGGGCACGACGAGGTGGCCCGGCACCTTCGTGTCGGGCCCGGTGTCGAACGGCAGGACGCCGACGGCCAGCGGGGCGCCCGTCTCGGCCAGCACGCCGGGGACCACCGCGGCGAGCCGCCGGGGGTCCGTCTCGGTGACGGTGCGGATCGTGCCCTGCGCGAGGAGTGCGCGCGAGGCCGTCGTGAAGAGGAAGTCGCCTCGCTGGTAGCGGGCGGCGAGGTCAACCGGGGTCGCCGGATCAGGAGAACTCACAGGACCCAGCCTCCCAGGCGGAGGGAGGTCCGCGAGGGAAGTGTCGCCAGCGACACTCCCCTCGCGGTCAGCTCCAGGTGACGAGCTACTTGAGCGCGTCGATGAGCGCCTCGCGCTGGCGCTCGCCCAGGCCGGCCGCACGCCGGTCCGGGTCGATGCCGGCCTGCTCGAGCAGGGCGGCGACCTTCACCGCGCCGAGGCCGGGGACGGCCTTCAGCAGCTGGGTGACCTTCGTCTTCCCGATGGTCTTGTTCTCCTTGGCCTGCTTGAGCACCTTCTCGATGCTCTCCTTGCCGGACTTGATCGACGCGAGCAGCTCCGAACGCGCCTTGCGAGCCTCGGCGGCCTTGGCCAGGGCCTCGGCGCGCTGCTCCGGAGTCAACGTAGGCAGAGCCAACGTAGTGTCCTTTCCTCTCAGGTCTCCGCTTTCGCGGCCGACAGCTTTTGTGAGTGCTTGCTCCTGCAAGCGCTGCTCAGCCGTCTCTTGCCACGGGCCCAGTAAACGCCACCCGCTTCTTGGCCGTGCAACCGACACGCACTTATTACCCCCGGAGGTGATACCGGGCAACCCGCTCCGGCCTGCGGAAACGCTCCCAAGAAGCGGCTCGCGTGGCGCGTCTCACCCGGACGTGGAGGGTCCGCTACGCAATGTTCTCGTGCACATTTCCTTGTCCATAAGGAAAAGCCGGAAAATTGATGATCTTGATCATCGTCCGGTCGTCGCCCGATCGCGCGACGACCGTGACCGAACGGAGCCGTTGTTGACCATGCCCGCTTCACCCGATCCGCACTAGAGTCGGCGCAACCCCAGTTCACCGGCGAACGACCCCCCGGGAGCGACCATGTTGAGCACCATGCAGGACGGCCAGCTGTCGCTGGCGAACCTGCTCCGCCACGGCACGTCGGTGCACTCGGCGAGCGAAGTCATCACCTGGACCGGTTCAGAAGCCCGCCGCGAGAGCTACGGCGACCTGGGCGGGCACGCCGCCCGGCTCGCGAACGCCCTCCGCGGCCTCGGTGTGACGGGCGACCAGCGCGTCGGCACGTTCATGTGGAACAACGCCGAGCACATGGCCGCCTACCTGGCCGTCCCGGCGATGGGCGCCGTGCTGCACACGCTGAACATCCGCCTGTTCCCCGAGCAGCTCGTGTTCGTCGCCAACCACGCCGAAGACCACGTGGTCATCGTCGACGGCACCCTCGTCCCCCTGCTGGCGAAGCAGCTGCCGCAGTTCAAGACGGTCCGGCACGTCATCGTGGCCAACGGCGACGCCGCGTCCCTCGAAGCGCCCGAAGGCGTCGAGGTGCACTCCTACGCCGAGCTGCTTGCCGCCCAGCCCGACACCTTCGACTGGCCCGACGTCGACGAGCGCTCCGCCGCCGCGATGTGCTACACCTCGGGCACGACCGGTGACCCCAAGGGCGTCGCCTACTCGCACCGGTCGATCTGGCTGCACTCGATGCAGGTCTGCATGACCGACAGCATGAAGCTCGCCCAGCAGGACAAGGCGCTGGCGATCGTGCCGATGTTCCACGCGATGGCGTGGGGCCTGCCGTACGCGTCGCTGATGGTCGGCGCGTCGCTGCTGATGCCGGACCGGTTCCTGCAGCCGGCGCCCATCTCGGCGATGCTGGCCGCCGAGAAGCCGACGTTCGCCGGCGCGGTGCCCACCGTCTGGCAGGGCCTGCTCGCCCACCTCGAAGCCCACCCGCAGGACATCTCGCACCTGCGCGAGGTCGTCGTCGGCGGGTCCGCGGTGCCGCCGTCGCTGATGCACGCCTTCCAGGAGCGGCACAACGTCCCGATCCTGCACGCCTGGGGCATGACCGAGACGTCACCGCTGGGCAGCGTCGCCCGGCCGCCGGCGTCCGCGACCGGCGACGACGCCTGGAACTACCGCTACACGCAGGGCCGTTTCCCGGCGTCCGTGCGCGCGCGGCTGATCGACGACGACGGCGCGGTGCTGCCCTGGGACAACGAGGCCGTCGGCGAGCTCGAGGTACAGGGCCCGTGGATCGCGGCGTCCTACTACGGCGGCGAGAGCGTCGACCCGGAGAAGTTCCACGACGGCTGGCTGCGCACCGGCGACGTCGGCAAGATCAGCCCGGACGGCTTCCTGACGCTGACCGACCGCGCGAAGGACGTCATCAAGTCCGGCGGCGAGTGGATCTCCTCGGTCGACCTGGAGAACCAGGTCATGGGCCACCCGGCCGTCGCCGAGGCCGCGGTCGTCGGCATCCCGGACGAGAAGTGGGACGAGCGGCCGCTGGTCGCCGTCGTGCTCAAGGAGGGCCAGAGCGTCACGCCGGAGGAGCTGCGCGACTACCTGGCCGACAAGGTCGCGAAGTGGCAGCTGCCGGAGAACTGGACGTTCGTCGACGAGGTGCCGAAGACCAGTGTCGGCAAGTTCGACAAGAAGCGGATCCGCGCGTCCTACTCCGAGGGAAAGCTCGACATCGCGCAGCTCTAACGGGTAAATCTCCGGCGAGTCTTCACGCCTTTGGTGGTCACCATGGGGGAACCTAACGCCCCTATGGTGGCCTTCAGAGCACGTCGGAGGGGTTCTGGGGATGCAGCGGAACAGGCGGAGTTTCCTCGCGATCGCGGGGATGGGCGCGCTGGCGACGGCGTGCGGGTCGAACACCGGACGGCAGGGTGACCCGCCGCCGTCGACGGCGTACTCGGCGGGGCCGCCGCCATCGGCCGCCTCGAAGGTCACGCTCCAGCAGTGGTACCACGCCTACGGCGAGGAAGGCGTCCAGGACGCCGTCAAGCGGTACGCCGCGGGTTACTCCGCCGCGACCGTGAACGTGCAGTGGAACCCGGGCGACTACGACTCGAAGATCGTCACCGCGCTGCAGAACAGCGCCGTGCCGGACGTCTTCGAGGCGCAGGTCAAGATCGACTGGGTGCGGCAGAAGCAGGTCGTCCCGCTCGACGACGTCATCGTGTCGGCGAAGAGCGACTTCAGCCCGGCCGTACTGGCCGCGCAGACCGTCGAGGGCCGGGTCTACGGCATCCCGCAGGCGACCGACACGCAGGTGCTCTTCTACCGCAAGAGCCTGCTGCAGGCCGCCGGCGTGCAGCCGCCGCAGACGGTCGACGAGCTCGTCGACGCGGCCGCGAAGCTCACCAAGGACGGCGTCAAGGGCTTCTTCGCCGGCAACGACGGCGGCGTCGGCGTGCTCACCGGCCCGCTGCTGTGGTCCGCGGGGCTCGACTACCTGAAGAACGGCAACCGCGAGGTCGGCTTCGACGACCCGCGCGCGGCGACGGCGCTCGCGAAGCTGCACGCGCTGAACGCCAACGGTTCCCTGCTGCTCGGTGCCCCGGCGGACTGGTCTGACCCCGGCGCGTTCGTCGACGGGCTGACGGCCATGCAGTGGACAGGGCTGTGGAACGTGCCGAAGATCCGGCAGGCGTTCGACGACGACTTCGGCGTCCTGCCCTTCCCGAAGCTGGACGGCAGCGGCGCGCCGTCGGTGCCGGTCGGTGCGTACGGCGCGATGGTGAACGCCAAGAGCGCGCACGTCGCCGAAGCCAAGGCGTTCGTGAAGTGGCTGTGGATCGACCAGACGCAGAACCAGCTGGAGTTCGCGACGAAGTTCGGCTTCCACGTGCCGGCCCGGCAGAGCCTGGTCGGCCGCGCCGACAGCCTCAAGTCCGGCCCGGCCGCCGACGCGGCCCGGTTCGTCCGGGAGAACGGCCACCTCGTCGGCGGTCCGGTGTGGACACAGCAGGCGAACACGGCGCTGTCCGACGCGGTCGCGAAGATCGCCAAGGAGGGCGCGGATCCCGCGGCGCAGGTGAAAACCGCCGTGGAAGTGGCGAAGGCCGAACTGAAGCGCCTGTACGGATGAAGCGGCGCGATGCGCGCGCGTTCTGGCTGTTCGTCGGGCCGTTCCTGGTCGGCCTGGCGATCTTCGCCTACCTGCCGATCGGCTGGAGCGCGTACCTGTCGTTCTTCGACGCGCGCAACACCGTGACGCCGACCGAGTTCGTCGGGCTGGACAACTACGGGCACATGCTCACCGACGAGCCGTTCCTGTCGAGCCTGGGCACGTTCAGCGTGTTCGCGCTGTTCATCGTGCCGCTGACGTTCGTGCTGTCGCTGGCGCTCGCCCTCGGCGTGAACCAGCTGCGGTTCGCGCGGGCGTTCTTCCGGTCGGTGTTCTTCCTGCCGTTCGCGTGCTCGTACGTGGTGGCGTCGCTGATCTGGAAGACGTCGCTGTTCTCGGGTGTCCGATATGGACTGGCGAACACCGTGCTGTCGGTCTTCGGCATCGACCCGGTGGCCTGGACCGGGACGGTGGACCCGCCGCTGTACTGGGTGGTGCTGGTGACGGCGCGGCTGTGGCTGCAGCTCGGGTTCTACATGATCCTGTTCATCGCGGCCCTGCAGCGGATCCCGGCCCAGCTGTACGAAGCGGCGTGGCTGGACGGCGCCAAGCCGGGCTGGCAGGTGTTCCGGCACATCACGCTGCCGCAGCTGCGCGCGACGGCGGTGGCGGTGCTGCTGCTCAACCTGATCAACGCCTACCAGGCGTTCGACGAGTTCTACAACATCATGGGCGACGCGCGCGGCTACCCGCCGTTCGCGCGGCCGCCGCTGGTCTACCTGTACTACACGTCACTGGGTTCCGGTGGCCAGGACCTCGGGCGCGGCAGTGCCGGCGCGGTGATCCTGGCGCTGATCATCGCGCTGGCGACGGTGCTGCAGGGCCGGGTGCTGCGGTTCGGGCGGGCGTCATGAGGGCGTTCCTGCGTTGGACGTGCTTGACGGTGGCGGCCGTGCTGTTCCTGCTGCCGTTCTACCTCCTGCTGCGCAACGGCCTGGCGTCGCGCGCGGACATCACTTCTCCACAGTGGACTTTCTTTCCGTCCACAGTGCACTGGGAGAACTTCTCCCGGCTCTTCTCTTCGGAAGACGTCCCGTTCGGCCGCAGCCTGCTCAACTCGGCACTGGTCGCGACGCTGCAGACGACCGGCCTGCTGGTGGTCTGCTCGATGGCGGGCTACGGCCTCGCCCGGATCCCGTACCGCCATTCCGGGATCGTGTTCTACGCGGTGCTGGCGACGCTGATGATCCCGACGTCGGTGACGTTCGTGCCGAGCTTCGTGGTCGTCTCGTCGCTCGGCTGGCTGTCGGACTTCCGCGGCCTGGTGATCCCCGGCCTGTTCAGCGCGTTCAGCGTGTTCCTGTTCCGCCAGTACTTCCTCGACTTCCCGCGCGAGCTGGAGGAGGCGGGCCGGATGGACGGGCTCAGCCGCTGGGGCGTGTTCCGGCGGATCGTGGTGCCCAATTCGAAGGGCTTCTTCGCGGCCATCGCGGTCATCACGGTGATCGGCAGCTGGAACGCGTTCCTGTGGCCGCTGATCATCGCCCAGTCGCCGGATTCGTGGACGGTCCAGGTGGCCCTGTCGGGCCTGCTGACGGCCCAGAACCCCCAGCTGAACCTGCTGTTCCTGGCGGCGGCGGTGTCGATCCTGCCGATCGTGCTGCTGTTCGCGTTCCTGCAGCGGTACCTGGTGCGCGGGGTGGCCGAGTCCGGCCTGAAGGGCTGAGCAGCAGGAGCCGGCCCCATAAACAGTCCCCACCGCTCCCGGCAGGGTTCCGGCAAAGTTGTTTGTGCTGGTCATGTGGGGATTCCGTAGAGGGTGAGGGGCCGGGTGGCGTGGCGGGCTGTGTGGCGTAGGGCGGCTGCGATGTTGGTGCGGCCTGCTGCGCGGTGGGCGCTGATGGCGAGGTTGCGGAGGGTGGCCATGGCGCGGGGTGCGGTGCCGGTGCGGACGCGGGAGGCGTCTTCGCCGTAGGTGGTGTCGCGGACGCAGTGCAGCCGGTTCTCGATGCTCCAGTGCCCGCGCAGGAGAGTGGCGATGGTGGCGGGGCCGGCTTGGTCGGGGGTGAGGGGGGTGATGCCGTAAACGGTGTGATTTTCCCGTTTTCCGCTCACGCGGTCGGTGCGGTAGCGGGTGGTCTGGAAGACCTGTGCGGCGTGCGGGAAGTCGAGGTCGTCGGGGGCGGGCAGGACTTCGGTGGTGCGTTGTTCGAGGCGTCCGTGCCCGATTCCGGTGCTGGTGTGGCGGGTGGCATGGGGCCAGGGCAACGCCTGCAGCCGGGCGTGGAGGCGGTGCTGGTTTTCCTTGACGGTGAACACATAGTGCGCGTCGCGGTGGGTGAGGTAGCGGGCCAGGCCGCGGGTGGTGTGCAGTGCGTCGGCGGTGACCACGACGCCGGTGAGGTCGATGCCGTCGAGCAGGGGCTGCATCCAGGTGATCTCGCTTGTTCCCCTGGCCACGTTCTGCTGGGCCAGCACGATCGCGTCCTGGTGGGTCAGTGCGGAGAGCAGATGGACCCCCGCTCCGCCGGTGCGGGCGAAGGTGCCGCGCAGTGATTTGCCGTCCACCGCGATCGCTGTTGGCGTGCGTTCCGATGGGCTGCCTGCGGTGGTGGTCGCGGTAATCCAGGCGCTGATCGCGGTGTCGAGGTCGTCGCCGTCGATGCTGGAGAGCACCCGTCGCACGGTGGCCTCGCCCGGGGCGACGTGCCGGTCACGGCAGGGGTCGAACCGGGTGCCCAGCCGGGCCAGCACACGCTGTGGTGCATCCGCGGCCCACTCGCCGATTGCGGTGAACGACTGGGCTCCCGCGGCGACCGCGGCGGCGGCCAGCGTCAGGATCGATTCCAGTGAATGCCGTATCCCGCGCCGCTTCCGTGGATCAGGCACCAGGACGAGATATTCCCGCAGGTCAGCGACCTGGTCAAGGTCAGCGGCGGTGGCCAGCTGAGCCACCGCGGCAGGAATGGGAGAAGATGCAACAGCAGGCACGGCTCTCTCACAGATCATGGGCTTCGACAACCACATGATCACCACCGAGAGCCGTGCCTGCCTGCAACGACACGACTTTGCCGTAACCCTGACCGCTCCCGGGGGGCCGTGCCCTGTGCCAGTCTACCGGCAGCAGGCAGGCAAAACCCGCTCTCGGCAAATCTGTGGACAAGCCGGCCACGCCGGCTCCTGCTGTGGACAACTTCGGCCTGCGCGGCCCACTCCGGCGGCCGGGTGTGCTAGAGCCCCGCTTGGCGTTGGATGTTGGAGCGACCGGCGGGAAGCTCCGAGACCGCCGCTCAGCTCAGCACGCTGTGCGCGCCCGCCAGGAAAGCCGCGCGCGCCACCAGGTCGTGGTCGATCACCACGAAGTTCTGGATCGCCGTGCCGATCGCGAACACCAGCGAACAAACCGCCACCCACCAGCGCATCACATACCCCTCTATCACTGATAGAGTCCGTCGGGTGCCGCTCGATCGCCGCCAGATCACCGAAGCCGCCCTGGGACTCCTCGACGAAGCCGGGCTCGCCGAACTGAGCACGAGACGGCTCGCCGCGCGGCTCGGCGTCAGCTCGCCGACGCTCTACTGGCACGTCAAGGACAAGGCCCAGCTCCTCGACCTGCTCGCCGAGGCCATCTGCGAAGACGCGTTCGACATCGACACGACGAAGCCGTGGCGCGACCAGCTCGAGCAGGGCCTGCACCAGTTCCGCGCACTCCTGCTCAAGCACCGCGACGCCGCGACGCTGCTCCGGGAGCGCCCGCCGGGGCCGAACCGGCTCGCGCACATCGAAACGACGTGCCGGATCCTCCAGGAAGCCGGCTTCACCCCCGAGGACACCGCGGGGATCGCCCGGCTGCTCACCGCGCACGTTCTCGCCTCGGCCGAGACGCCCCCGAAAACCGGCGGCCTCCAGGGCCGGCTCGACGACTTCCCGGCCGTGAAAGCCCTCGGCCCGGTCTTCGCCCGCGCCACCGCCGACGACCTCTTCGCCCTGGGCACCGAAGTGATCCTCGACGGCCTCGCGCAGCGGCGGAAATGACCACAACCTTCGGCGGTAGCCCCCACTTCCACGCTGTGACAGCGTGAGTCGAACTGTCACCGATTGGGGAGCGAACACATGGCCGAACTCACCCGGCGCACCTTCGCCACCGCGGGCGCCGCCGGTGTCGGGCTGCTGCTCTGCACGCCCACCGCGAACGCCCTCGACCGCGCCCTGCGGCTCACCAGCACGCGCTCGGTCACCACCACCGGCACCACGCTCGAGCAGGTCGCCACGGGTGGCAGCACCAGCACCTACTCCCGCCTGTCCGCGGGCCCCGGGTGGCCGCTGGTCGTCCGGAGCGACCTGGCGACGCCGAAGAGCGGCCGCGACGACCGGCGCCGGGCGCTGTCCGCCTTCGTCCAGTTCACCGACCTGCACATCACCGACACGGAAAGCCCCGCGCGGTTCGAGTACCTGCACCCCTTCATCGGCTCCGCGCACCGGCCGCAGGAGGCGCTCGGCACCGTCGCCACCAGCGCGCTGGTCGAGCGCGTCAACAGCGTGCGGCAGGGCCCGTTCACCGGGCGGCCGTTCGACCTCATGGTCACCACCGGCGACAACACCGACAACCACGAGCTGATCGAGCTCGACTGGTTCCTCAAGGTCCTCAACGGCGGCACGGTGACCCCGAACTCCGGCGACCCGAACGCCTACGAGGGCGTGCAGAGCTCGGGCAACGACGACTACTGGAACCCCTCGATCCCCGGCGTGGGCGACAAGTACTCGGCCAAGGGCTTCCCGCAGCTGCCGGGCCTGCTCGAAGCAGCCATGACGACGTTCACCGCGCCCGGCCTCGACGTCCCGTGGTTCTGCACCTTCGGCAACCACGACGACAGCATCGTCGGCTCGCTGCCGGCGCAGGTCCCCGGGATCGACGCCTGGTACACCGGGAAGTACAAGGTGATCGGCAAGGACGAGGCAGCCACGAAGAAGCTGGCCACCGCCATCCGGAACGGCTCCGGCGTCCCGCTTTCCGAGCTGTTCGGCGGCAGCGGCACCATCCGCGAGATCACGCCGGACGCGCGGCGCCGCCCGTTCACCACCGGCGAGTTCGTCCGCGCCCACCTCGACACCGCCAACACCGGCCCCGGCCCGGTCGGGCACGGCTTCACCAGCGCCAACGCCGACGGCAAGAACGTCTACTACACCTTCCGGATCGCGCCCGGCATCACCGGCATCAGCCTCGACACCACGACCGACGCCGGGTTCGCCGACGGCTCGATCGGCCTCGCCCAGTACTCGTGGGTCGAGTCGACGCTCAAGCGCGGCAGCTCGACGTACTACGACTTCTTCGGCCGCAAGGTCACCCACGCCGTCACCGACGAGCTGTTCCTCCTGTTCAGCCACCACACCAGCGGCTCGATGGGCAACCTGCTGCCGGACTCGCGCCACCCGCTCGACCCGCGGCTGGACGGCAACGCGTTCGTCGCGCTGCTCAAGCGGTTCCCGAACGTGCTGGCCTGGGTCAACGGCCACACGCACCTCAACAAGGTCACCCCGCACGCCGGCAGCACGCCGCAGCAGGGCTTCTGGGAGATCAACACGGCGTCGCACGTCGACTTCCCGCAGCAGGCGCGGATCGTCGAGGTCGCCGACAACGCCGACGGCACGTTGTCGCTGTTCACGACCCTGATCGAGGCCGAAGCGCCGTACGCCGTGGATTACGACGCGCGGACGCCGCAAGCGCTTGCGTCGCTGTACCGCGAGCTGTCCTACAACGACATCCACGTCGACCTGGGCCGGGTCGGCGCGGCGACGGACCACAACACGGAACTGCTGCTGGTGAACCCGCTGAGCTGAGACTACGTCGGAGGTAATCGCCCGGCCGCCGATCTTCGGGCAAGCTGCGGAGCATGACCGATCTTGCAGGCACGCAGCTCTTCCACCGTTCCATGCCGTTCTCCGAGCGCCTCGGCGTCGAGGTGCTGGAGCACGGGCGGGAGCTCGTCCGCAGCAGGCTGAAGTGGGACGAGAGCCTCTGCACGCTGGGTGGCGCGCTGCACGGGGGCGCGCTCATGGCGCTGGCCGACTCGACCGGCGCCGTGTGCGCGTTCCTCAACCTGTCCGAGGGCGGCCAGGGCACGACGACCGTCGAGTCGAAGACGAACTTCCTGCGTGCGGTGCGTTCGGGCTACGCCGTTGCGTCGTCCAGACCACTGCACGCGGGCCGCAAGTTCGTCGTGGTGGAGACCGAAATCCACGACGACGACGGCAAGTTGGTCGCGAAAGTGACACAGACGCAGGCCGTCCTCTAGCCACCTGTTTACAGACCCGGCTCCACCGGCGAAAATTCCTGGCTACTGGGTGGGTCTATCAGGGAGCCGGGATGCGCGGACGCAAGTTGTTCACCTTATTGTCAGTGGTTGTGTTGTCTGCGGTAACCACACAGGTCGCCGACGCCGGGCCCGTCCGGCCGCGCGACGACGAGGCGATCGACTACCACGAATGGACCGGCGGGCGCCTCCACGACGGGAGCTTCGCCGGGGTCGCGCTCACCCGCGACGGCCTGCGCATCACGCACCCGGCCGGCACGGTCGAGCACACCGAGCCGGAGCTCGGCACGACGAGAACGTACGAGTACGGCCAGTGGACGTCACCGGAGTACCGGCAGGGCTTCGGCGCGACGCAGCTGGTCGCGTCCTGGAACGCGAAGACGCCGGCGAAGACCTGGCTGCAGGTCGAGGCGCGGGGCCGGACGTCGGCGGGCGCCGAGACCGCGTGGTACGTCATGGGCCGCTGGGCCAGCGGTGACGCCGACATCCTGCGCACCAGCGTCGACGGCCAGGACGACGCGAACGCGCTGGTCGACGTCGACACGCTGGTCACGAAGACCGGCGTGACGCTGAAGTCGTACAAGCTGCGGGTGAGTCTCTACCGCGAAGCCGGCTCGGGCGCGACGCCGTCGGTGAGCCTGCTGGGCGCGATGACTTCGGCCGTCCCGGACCGCTTCGAGGTCCAGCCGACGAAGCCGGGCCGGGCCACCGGGATCGAGCTGAAGGTGCCCGCGTACGCGCAGAACATCCACAAGGGACAGTTCCCGCAGTACGGCGGGGGCGGCGAAGCCTGGTGCAGCCCGACGTCGAACGAGATGGTGGCCGAGTACTGGGGCAAGAAGCCGTCCGCCGAGGAGATGGCGTGGATCCCGGCGGGCTACGTCGACCCGCAGGTGGCGTTCGCCGCGCGCTACACCTACGACCACGCCTACGACGGCACCGGCAACTGGCCGTTCAACACGGCGTACGCGGCGTCGCGCGGGCTGCGCGGCCACATCACGCGGCTGCACTCGCTGAACGAGCTGGAGAACTACATCGCGCGCGGGATCCCGGTGATCACGTCGCAGTCGTTCCTGTCGTCGGAGCTGGACGGCGCCGGCTACGGGACGGCGGGCCACATCATGGTCGTCGTCGGCTTCACGAAGGACGGCGACGTGATCGCGAACGACCCGGCGTCGAGCAGCAACGACAAGGTGCGCAACATCTACCAGCGCGACCAGTTCGAGAAGATCTGGCAGCGCACGAAGCGCTACCGCGCGGACGGCACGGTGGCGAGCGGCCCGGGCGGCATCGCGTACATCATCACGCCGGCCTGAGCCCCCGGTGGGGCGCCGCACCGGCGCCCCACCCGGGTTCACCAGGTCTTGCCGGCCTGCTCCCGGATCGCCCGGTTGATGCGGTTGAAGAAGCCGGTGAGCGCGATGTGCGTGACGAGCGCGGACAGCTGCGTCTCGTCGAAGTGCTCGGCGGCGGCCGCCCAGACGTCGTCGGTGACGCCGGGTTGGCCGTCCTCGATGCGCGTGGCGGCTTCGCTCAGCGCGAGCGCGGCCCGCTCGGCTTCGGTGAAGAACGGCGTCTCCCGCCAGGCGACGACGCTGTGCAGCCGGTCGTCGGTCTCGCCCTGCCGCTTCGCGTTCCGGACACCGGCGTAGGTGCAGGGGGCGCAGCCGTTGATCTGGCTGGCCCGCAGGTGGACCAGCTCGAGCAGCAGCGGATCGAGGCCGGCGGAGTACACCACCTTGAACAGCTGCTGGACCGCGCCGGTCACCTCGGGCGTCGCCTGGCTCTTGAGCCGTGGTTCCATCGTTTTCCTCCATCGGTTACCTGTGCCCCTCCGGGCCCGTCATGTCCACGACGGAGCGGAAGCGAGGAAGGTAACGACCATGACGGACAGGGTGGCTTCGACGTTCGAGGCGCAGCGCGACCGGCTGCGCGCGGTGGCCCACCGCATCCTCGGCTCCCACGCCGACGCGGAGGACGTGGTCCAGGAGGCGTGGCTGCGCCTGTCCCGCCAGGACGAGGCGACGATCGAGAACCTCGACGGCTGGCTGACGACGGTGGTCGGCCGCCTCAGCTTGGACGTGCTGCGGTCACGCCGGGCACGTTCCGAAGCGGCGTACGAGGAGATCGTGGTCACGGTGGACTCCCCGGAGGAGGACGCGGAGCTGGCGGACTCGGTGGGGCTGGCGCTGCTGGTGGTGTTGGAGACACTGGGCCCGAGCGAGCGCCTGGCGTTCGTGCTGCACGACCTGTTCGCGGTCCCGTTCGAGGAGATAGGCCGCATCCTCGGCAAATCGACGGCGGCGGCCAAGATGCTGGCGAGCCGAGGCCCGCCGCAAGGTCCGGACACCATCGCCTTCGCCCGCGGGACCATCCCAGCGAGAGGTGGTCCAGGCATTCCTGACGGCGGCCCGTGACGGCGACTTTTCGTCGTTGCTGCGGGTGCTGGACCCGGAGGTCCGCTTGACGGTCGACACCCCGGACGGAGTGGTGGTGGTCCTGGGAGCAACGAACGTGGCGGCCGGAGCCCGCTTCGGCGCGGCGGCGGGCGGGCGGTGCTGGTCGGCGGGTTGCCGGGCGTGGTGGCGTGGCGGGCGGACGGGACGCCGTTGTCGGTGGTGGCGTTCACGGTGGTGGACGGGCGGATCACGGGTATTGCGGCGGTCGCGGATCCGGTGAAACTGGCGGCGATGGCGCTGCCGGAGCCACCGGAGACCCGGTGAGTTGCGTAACACGCAACAAGTTGCGCAAACCTCACTCATGCGGATGTCGCCATCTCCGCATGATCCGTGATTAGCTGCGATCGACCAGCAGCGCAGCCGGAAGGTGGTTCGAATGCCGTACGAGGTCCAGGGGGTTGTTTCGCGGGCGAAGGGCGAGCCCGTCTCGCTGGAGACCGTCCTCGTGCCCGATCCCGGTCCCGGCGAAGCCGTCGTGAACGTCCAGGCCTGCGGGGTCTGCCACACCGACCTGCACTACCGCGAGGGCGGGATCAACGACGAATTCCCGTTCCTGCTCGGCCACGAGGCCGCCGGGGTCGTCGAGGCCGTCGGCGAAGGCGTCACCGATCTCGAACCCGGCGACTACGTCATCCTCAACTGGCGCGCCGTCTGCGGCACCTGCCGGGCCTGCAAGCGCGGCAAGCCGTGGTACTGCTTCTCCACCTTCAACGCCGCCCAGCCGATGACCCTCCAGGACGGCACCAAGCTCTCGCCCGCTCTCGGCGTCGGGGCTTTTCTCGAGAAGACCCTTGTCCACAGCGGACAGTGCACGAAGGTCAACCGGGAAGCCGAACCCGCCGTCGCCGGGCTGCTCGGGTGCGGGGTCATGGCCGGGCTCGGTGCCGCCATCAACACCGGCGCCGTCACGCGCGGGGACTCCGTCGCCGTCATCGGGTGCGGTGGGGTCGGGGACGCCGCCATCGCCGGCGCGAAACTCGCCGGGGCCACCACGATCGTCGCGATCGACATGGACGACCGGAAGCTCACCTGGGCGAAGGACTTCGGCGCGACGCACACCGTCAACAGCAAGGGCCTGTCCGAAGCCCAGGTCGTCGAAGCCCTGCAGGACGCCACCAGCGGCTTCGGCCCCGACGTCGTCATCGACGCCGTCGGCAGGCCCGAGACCTGGCGGCAGGCCTTCTACGGCCGCGACCTCGCCGGCACGGTCGTGCTCGTCGGCGTCCCGACGCCCGACATGCGGCTGAACGACCTGCCGCTGATCGACTTCTTCTCGCGCGGCGGCTCGCTCAAGTCCTCCTGGTACGGCGACTGCCTGCCCAGCCGCGACTTCCCGATGCTCGTCGACCTCTACCTGCAGGGCCGGCTGCCGCTCGACAAGTTCGTCACCGAACGCATCGGCGTCGACGGCGTCGAGCAGGCCTTCGAGCGCATGCACCACGGTGACGTCCTGCGCAGCGTGGTGACCTTCTGACCCTCTTCACCGACGACGAGTACCCGGCCGAGCCCTACCCGGGCACCCGGCCGGGCCACTCGTTCGTGCACGTCGACGGCGTCGGCCACCCGCTCGACACCGCGCCCGAAGGCTGGCGCGAGCGGCTGGCCGTGCTGGCCTACGGCTCCAACGCCAACCCGTCGAAGATCACCTGGCTGCGCGGACGCCTCGGGCTCGAAGGCCCGGTCGTCGTCGCGCACGCGCGCTGCACCGGGCTCGCCGCCGTGTGGGCCGCCGGCTTCCGCGTGGTCGACGACCAGCGCCCGGCCACCCTCACCGCGCTGGACGGCGTCGAGGACCACGCCATCTGGTTCGTGACGCCCGACCAGCTCGCGGTCCTGGACCGCTGCGAAGGCCGCGGCACCCGCTACCACCTCGCGCGGCTGACCGAACCCGACATCACCCTCGAAGACGGCACGCGCCTGACCGACGTCCACACGTACGTCGGCGCCGCGCCGATCCGCTACCCGCTGCTGATCGACGGCGCCCCGGTGCGCACCGCCGACGTCCCGCAGGCCGAGGCGGCCCGGCTCGACGGCGTCGCGGCCGACGGCCACGGCGTGCCCTGCGAAGTCGTCACACCAGCTTTCCGGGGTTGAGGATCCCCGTCGGGTCCACAGCAGACTTGGCCGCGCGCAGCACCTCGACGCCCAGCGCGCCGATTTCCGCACTCAGGTAAGGCGCGTGGTCGACGCCGACGGCGTGGTGGTGCGAAATCGTGCCCAGCCCGGCGATCGCCTCGCACGCCGCCGCCTTCGCGCGCTGCCACTGACCGACCGGGTCGGCCTCGTCGCGGGCCGTCAGCACCGTGAAGTACAGGGACGCACCCGTTTCGTACGCGTGAGAGATGTGGCACATGACGATCGACCGGCCGAGCGACGCCGTCAGCGCCGCGCGGACGTCGTCGCGCAGCTCGTCCACATTGGACCAGTACGCCGCCGTTTCGAGCGTCTCGACGCAGACCCCCATGTCCAGCAACACATCTCGCTGCCGAGGCCCGGCGAACCGGCCGTGCCGCCACGACTCGCCGAGCGCCTTGCCGACGCGCACGGCACCCGCGGCCTTCAGCCGCCGAGCTGTCTCACGACGGCGCAGCGCGACGTCGCGTGCGGTGCCTTCCCAGCCCACGATGAGGAAACACGGCCGTCGCACGCCCCGCGCCGCCAGGTAGCGGCGCAGGGCCGCCGTCTTCAGTCCCGCGTTCAGCGCGAGCGACACCTCGGTCTCGTCCACATCGGACAGCCGGGTGACGTCGGCGAGCGCGTGGTGCTGCGCGAGGTCCCGCACCGCTTCGGCCCCGGCCGCCCAGCCCGGCAGCGCGTAACCCTCGTAGCGCCGTACTTTCGGCGCCGGCCGCACCCGCAGCGCCACTTCGGTGATCACGCCGAGCGTGCCCTCGCTGCCGATGGCGAGCTGCCGCAGGTCCGGCCCGGCCGCGGACGCCGGGGCGACGCCGAGCTTCCACGGGCCGCGCGGGGTGGCCAGCCGCACGCCGGTCACCATGTCCTCGAACCGCCCGTAGCCCGACGACGCCTGCCCGGCCGAGCGCGTCGCCGCGAAGCCGCCGATCGTGGCGCGCTCGAACGACTGCGGGACGTGCCCGAGCGTCAGGCCGTGCTCGGACAGGAGCCGCTCGGCGTCGGGCCCGCGGACCCCGGCCTGCAGCACGGCGATGCGCGACTCGGCGTCCACCGACACCAGCGCGTCGAGCCGGACGAGGTCGAGCGCGATCACCGACGTCTTCTCGCCACGCAGCGCCGAGACGCCGCCGACCACCGACGTCCCGCCGCCGAAGGGCACGACTCCGACGTCGTGCTGGACGCAGGCGTCGAGGACCGCCTGGACCTCGTCCGGGTCGGCGGGGAGCACGACGGCGTCGGGCACCGGGAAGTCCGCCGATGGCGAACGGCGCCGCAGGAGGTCGAGGTAGGACAGGCCGGTCGCCCGCGCGAGCCGCGCCGGGTCGTCGACCAGCACGTTCTCCGCACCGACCACCTTGGCCAGAGCTTCCTCGGCAGCGTTCGAAAGTTTCGTTGACGGTATTTTTACCGGCAGGTCGCCCGTTGAGGCGGCAGCCGGGGCAACCGGACCGATACGCTGGTCGAGCCACCTGGCCGCACGCGCGGGCAGCGGGGCGGCGCCGGCGGCTTCCGCGGTCCAGGACCGGCGGAGGCGGTGGTCAATGAGAGCGTTCACGACTACAGTGTGACACATGGACGTAAAACGTCACACCACGCAGACGGCGGGTTCCTCCGCGCTCGCGGACACCCGCAACCGCCAGACGGCGACCCGGGTGGCCGATGACGTGCTGCTCGACGCCGCGCGCTCGTGTGTGCTGGCCGTCGGTGTGCGCCGCACCACACTCGCCGAAATCGCCCGGACCGCGCGCGTCAGCCGGATGACGGTCTACCGCCGGTTCCCCGACGTCCGCAGCGTGCTCGCCGCCCTGATGACCCGCGAGTTCAGCGGGCTGCTGCGCACGGCGAGCGAGGGCGGCGCCGACGCCGAGCACAGCCGCGGACGGCTCGTGCTCATCGCGGCGGCCGGCGTCCGCGCGCTGTCGGCCGACCCGCTGTTCCGCACGCTGCTCGACGTCGACCCCGAACTGGTCCTCCCGTACATCGTGGAGCGGCTCGGCGCGACGCAGAAGTTCGCCGAACAGGCGTTGCACGGGCTCCTGGAAGCCGGCCACCGGGACGGTTCGATCCGGCGCGCGCCGGTCGCCGTGCAGTCGCGATCGGTGCTGCTGGTGGTGCAGTCGTTCGCGTTCTCGCTGCGCCCGGCCACGGTGGACGTCGACGAGGCGGCGCTCATGGCGGAGTTCACCCACGTGCTCGACGCGGCGTTGCGGCCATGACGTCCGGCTCGCTCAACGCGCGGCGCCGCGAACGGGAGCTCGCGGAGCTGGCGTCGGGCGAGCGCGTGGACATCGTGGTGGTCGGCGGCGGCGTCACCGGCACGGGCATCGCGCTGGACGCGGCTTCGCGCGGCCTGTCGGTGGCGCTGGTCGAGGCGCACGACCTGGCGTTCGGCACGTCACGCTGGTCGTCGAAGCTGGTGCACGGCGGCCTGCGGTACCTGGCGCACGGCGAGCTCGGCCTGGCGCACGAGAGCGCGGTGGAACGCGGAATCCTGATGACGCGCACGGCACCGCACCTCACGCGGGCGATGCCGCAGCTGTTTCCGTTGTACCCCAGCACTTCTCGGGCTCAGCAGGCTCTGGTCACGGCCGGCCTGCGGGCCGGCGACGCTCTCCGCCGGGCGGCCCGCACGCCGTCGTCGGTGCTGCCTCGGCCGCGCGCGGTCCCGGCCGCGGAAGCCCTGGCGCTCGCGCCGGGCCTGTCCGCCCACGGCCTGCGCGGCGCGTTGCTGGCCTACGACGGCGCCTTGGTCGACGACGCGCGGTTGGTGGTCTCCCTCGCGCGGACAGCGGCGTCCTTCGGCGCGCGAATCATCACCCGGCTCTCGGCCACATCGGTTTCCGCGGACCTCGTCCGGGCCCGCGACGGCCTTTCCGGTTCCACTGTGGACATCCACGCCCGCCAGGTGATCAACGCGACGGGCGTGTGGGCGGGAACGCTGACGGGCGCGGTCCGGCTGCGGCCGTCGCTGGGATCACACCTGGTGCTGGCGCCGGGGACGGTGCCGATGGGGACGACGTCGGTGAACATCGGCGTGCCGGGCGAGACGAACCGGTTCGTCTTCCTGCTGCCCCAGCCGGACGGCCGGGTCTACCTGGGACTCACCGACGAGCCCGTTTCGGGTCCGATCCCCGCGGTGCCCGAGGTTCCCGTGTCCGATGTGGACTTCTTGCTGTCACTGGCTTCCTCGGTGTTGTCGCGGCCGCTCACGCGCGCGGACGTCGCCGGGTCCTACGCCGGGCTGCGGCCACTGGTCGAGGGGTCGGGCGGCCGGTCGGCGGACCTCTCCCGCAAGCACGCGGTCCTGGCCGGGCCGGACCGCCTGCTGACGGTGGTCGGCGGGAAGCTGACGACGTACCGCCGGATGGCCGAGGACGCGGTCGACGCGGCGGTGCGGCTGGCCGGGCTGCCGGCTTCACCGTGCCGGACGGCCCGATTGCCTTTGCTGGGCGCGGCGCCGCGGCCTGAGTTGTCTCTTGTGGACGCTTCCCCGCGCTTGGTGGCCCGGTACGGCACGGAGGCACCCCGGGTCGCGGCCTTGGGCGAACTGGACGCGGAGTTCGCGGCCCCGGTGGGCCCGGGCACGGAGATCACGGCGGCCGAGGTCGTGTGGGCGGTCCGGAACGAGGGCGCGCTGGACGTCGAGGACGTCCTGGAACGCCGGACGCGGCTGGCGCTGATCCCGTCGGACGCCGAGGCCGCGCGGGCGCGGGTGGCGGAACTTGTCGACAAGTCGCTAGCGGGTCTGCTCTGAGCGTCAACCGGACTTGATGTTCTCTTGAGTTGACGTCTCGTTGGGTTTTTGCAACAGTACGTTCCATGAGCCCGGTCAGACGCGGCAAAGAGCTGCCGATCTACAACCGGCTTCCCGTGCTCCGGGCCGAGCGCGGGATGACCCGAGCCGCGCTGGCGAGCGCCGTCGAGGTGAACCCGCAGACCATCGGCGCGCTCGAACGCGGCGACCACTATCCGAGCCTGGACCTGGCGTTCCGGATCTGCGCGGTGTTCGACCTGCCCGTCGAGGCGGTCTTCAGCCGCGAGCCGTTCACGCCGCTGTCCACCCAGGTCTACCGCGAGGGGGGAGCATGACCGAGCAACCGGGCCGTCTCGCGGCCTACTGGGAACGCCAGCTCGACAAGCTCGAGGAAGCCGAACGGAAACGGTCACGGAAGCTGCCCGGCTGGCGGACCAGGAAGCACCGGCGGGCCCTGGTCGTCGTGCTGATCGCCGCCGACCTCGTCCTGGTCGCCGGGGCCACGCAGTTCAAGGCCGAACCGCGGTGGGTCTTCCCCGCCTGCTGGCTCACCGGCCTCGTCGTCGGCGGGTTCGCCTTCATCACGCTGCGGATCCTGACCGGGCGGATGAGCGGCAGCTTCTCGCGCCTGCTGGACGAACGCGAGCGCGAGTGGCGCCACCGCGTCACCTACATCGGTTACCAGGCGCTCAGCTACCTGATGCTGATCGCGATGTTCTACGGCCTCGTCGTCGCCGGCACCGCGGCGCAGGGCGCGATGATGCTGTCCGCGCTGCTGGTCACCGGCACGACCATCCCGGCCATCGTGCTGGGCTGGTCGCTGCCGGACGACGACCCCGAGGATTTCGAGGAGGGGATGGGGAATGCCTGAGGGGACACTGGAGATCGACGGAGTCTCCAAGCGCTACGGCGCCAAGGTCGCGCTGGACGGCGTCTCGTTCGACGTCCGCGCCGGCGAGCTGTTCGGCTTCGTCGGCAGCAACGGCGCCGGCAAGACCACCACCATGCGGATCGCGCTGGGCGTGCTCGCCGCCGACGGCGGTGAAGTCCGGTTCGACGGCAAGCCCGTCACCCACGAGACGCGCACCCACATCGGCTACATGCCCGAGGAACGCGGGCTGTACCCGAAGATGAAGGTGCTCGACCAGCTCGTCTACCTGGCCGAGCTGCACGGGCTGAGCGCGAACGAAGCCCACCGCAACGCCGAAAACTGGATCACCCGGCTCGGGCTGGCCGAACGCCGCAAGGACGAGGTGCAGAAGCTGTCCCTCGGCAACCAGCAGCGCGTCCAGCTGGCCGCCGCGCTGGTGCACGACCCCGCGGTGCTGGTGCTCGACGAGCCGTTCTCCGGCCTCGACCCGCTCGCCGTCGACGTGATGAGCGGTGTCCTGCGGGAGAAGGCCGCCGCGGGGGTGCCGGTGGTGTTCTCCAGCCACCAGCTCGACCTCGTCGAGCGGCTGTGCGACCGGGTCGGGATCATCCGCGGCGGCCGCATGGTCGCGGTCGGCACGGTCGCCGAGCTGACGGCGAGCGCGCGCAGCAAGCTCGTCGTGACGGCGCCGGCCGCGACCGACGGCTGGGCCGCGGACCTGCCCGGCGTGCGCGTGCTGGAGCAGCACGGCACCACCACCGTGCTCGACCTCGAACCGGGCGCCGACGACCAGGCCGTGCTCGCCGCCGCGCTGGCGACCGGGCCGGTCACCGAATTCAGCCGCCGTCGCCGGTCGCTCACCGAGCTGTTCCGCGACGCCGTGTCCGAGAAGGGGGAACAGCGATGAGGACGCTGAGTGGCCGCCGGGCCGTCTGGCTCGTCATGAAGCGCGAGCTGAACACGCGGCTGCGCACGCGGTCGTTCGTGGTCGGTACCGGCGTCCTGCTGGTGCTGCTGCTGGGGTACGTGTTCTTCCAGACGTCGCTGGCCGGTTCGTCGGACAAGAACACGGTCGGGCTGACCGGCCAGGCGATCGGGATCGCCCGGCAGCTGCAGACCGAAGCTGCGCTTTCGGGCCGCGAGATCACCACGGTCGCCGTCACCGATCCGGCGGAGGGCCGGAAGAAGGTGGAAGACGGCGACTTCGACGCGCTCGTCTCGGGCAGCGCGGCCCAGCTGACCGCCACCTACAAGTCCTCTTTGGACGGCGAGCTGCGCCGGGTGCTCGACCAGGTCGCCCAGCAGCAGGTGCTCGACGGCGTGCTGTCGTCGGCGCAGCTGGAACCGGCCGAGGTGATGGCGAAGGTCAACGGCACCCACGTGCGCGACGACGCCCTTTCGCCGCAGCCGGCGGACCAGACGCAGCGGCTGGTCGTCGGGCTGGTCGTGGCGTTCCTGCTGTACATGAGCATCATCACCTACGGGATGATGGTCGCCCAGGGCGTCGTCGAGGAGAAGTCGAGCCGCGTCGTGGAGATCCTGCTGGCGAGCGTGCGGCCGTGGCAGCTGTTGCTGGGCAAGGTGATCGGGCTCGGCCTGGTCGGCCTGACCCAGCTGGTGATCCTCGGCGTGGTCGGCCTGGGCGCGGCGTCGGCGACCGGCGTGTTCACGCTGTCGGGCTTCGCGACGGGCGCGGTGCTGTGGGGCCTGCTCTGGTACCTGCTGGGCTTCCTGCTGTACGCCACGGTCTACGGCGCGCTCGGGTCGCTGGTGTCGCGGCAGGAAGACACCCAGTCGGTGGTCGGGCCGCTGAACATCATCCTGGTGGTCGGCTTCATCGCCGGGTTCAACCTGCTGGTCCAGAACCCGGCGGGCTCGGCGACGAAGATCGTTTCCCTGATCCCCCTGCTGTCCCCGATCCTCATGCCGGCCCGCATTTCGACGGGCGCGGCGGCGGGCTGGGAGATCGGGCTGTCGCTGGGCCTGACCGTCGCCCTCGTGGCGGTGCTGACCTGGCTCGGCGGCAAGATCTACGGCAACAGCGTGCTGCGGATCGGCAGCCGGATCAAGCTGTCGGAGGCCCTGCGTGGCTGAGGTGCAGGCGGGGTCCGGTGACGTCGGCGCGATCCGCCGATTCGGCGAGGCGTACGTCCGGTCCACTTGGCCTGCTGACCGGTAGTTGCACCCCGGGTGGCCAGCGCTTCGGCCGGCGCTGGCCACCCGAAACTGTCAGACCCCTGCGGTAACGTGAAATCAGGGGGCCCCCTGGGGGGCGACCTCTTGTTGGGCGAGCAAAGATTCGGCAGGAGCCGTTCCACGAGCCTGCTTCAGCACGGGCCTCGGCGCCCGTCACGGGCAGCAAGGCTTTCGTCGAGCGGGCCCGCCGGCTGCTCGGCGGCGGCGTCCTGGTCGCGGCCTGCCTGAGCCGAATCCCCGACTTGACCGAGGCGCGAGGGTTTCACGGTCGACCGGATCGAGCGGAGCCGCACCGGCGATCCCGCGCTGGCCGTCGCGTGGCGCGTCAAACCGCTCGTGAGTGTTCAGGCGCGTTCTAACCCGCCTAAACACTCACGACGTGATCTTTCCGTACCGCTCCAAGGACACCTGGCGCTCGTGCGCGTGGTCGACCATGGGTTCCGGGTAGTCCGCGGGGCGGTCCTTCAGCTTGTGCACCGCCTTGCCCGTGACGGAACGCAGCTCCGGCACGTACTTCCGCACGTAATCCCCCTGCGGGTCGAACTTCTCCCCCTGCGTCGTCGGGTTGAAGATGCGGAAGTACGGGGCCGCGTCCGTGCCGCAGCCTGCCACCCACTGCCAGTTCAGCTGGTTCGAGGCCAGGTCGCCGTCCACCAGGTGCTTCATGAAGTGGCGGGCGCCAAGCCACCACGGCAGGTGCAGGTCCTTCACCAGGAAGCTCGCCACCACCATCCGCACCCGGTTGTGCATCCAGCCCTCCGCCAGCAGCTGGCGCATGCCCGCGTCCACGATCGGGTAGCCCGTCCGGCCCTCGCACCAGCGCGCGAACGCCTCGCGGTCGTCGTCGTACGCCATTCCGTCGAACCGCTTGTCGTAGTTCTCGCGGGCCGTTTCCGGGCGGTGCCACAGGACGTCGGCGTGGAACTCGCGCCAGCAGATCTCGCTGCGCAACGACTTCGCGCCCGGCCGGTCGTCGCCGGCCAGGTCGGCCAGGATCGTGCGGGGGTGGATGCAGCCCCAGCGCAGGTACGGCGAGAGCCGCGTGGTGCCTTCGCGGTCCGGGCGGTCGCGATCCTCGTCGTAGGTCTCGATGCCGTCGTCGAGGAACGCGTGCCACACCGCCAGCGCGGCCTGCTCGCCCGGCTCGGGCAGCGAAGCGGAAACCTTCGGTGGACGCGGCACACGCAGGGACCGCGGCGGCGCCACCCAGTCCACAAGGGACGGTCCGGTGTCCGCGGGCGAATGCCAGCCGCGGGCGGTCCAGGCGCGGAAGAACGGGGTGAAGACGCGGTACGGGCTGTCGTCCGGCTTGGTGACGCGGCCGGGCGTCACCGCGTACGGCGAACCCGTCTCGACCCAGTCGATGTTGTGCTCCGCCAACGCTTTCGCCACCGCCGCGTCCCGGCGTCGGCCGTACGGACCGGTGTCGGTGCTGACGTGCACCGCCGCCGCGCCGATCGCGCGCGCCGCGCGGACGACCTCGGTCGCCGGGTCGCCGCGGACCAGCATCAGGCGGCCGCCGAGCTGGTCGTTCAGCTTTTCGAGACAGCCGTACAGGAACGCCTCCCGCGGCGCGCCGCCGGGCTTCAGCAGCGCCTCGTCGAGGACGTACAGCGCGAGCACGTGCTTGCTGTGGCGGGACGCCTCCAGCAGCGCGGCGTGGTCGCCGAGCCGCAGGTCACGGCGGAACCACAGGACGACCGGCGCTTCTCGAGTCACGACGGTAAACGATAAACGCCCCGCCGTGCGGGTGCACGGCGGGGCGTTTTCGTCCGGAAATCAGCGCTCCGACATCGGGATGTAGTCCCGGGTCGCGTGGCCGGTGTAGATCTGCCGCGGGCGGCCGATCTTGGTGGCCGGGTCGTTGATCATCTCGCGCCAGTGCGCGATCCAGCCCGGGAGCCGGCCCAGCGCGAACAGCACCGTGAAGAACTTCGTCGGGAAGCCCAGCGCCCGGTAGATCAGGCCGGTGTAGAAGTCCACGTTCGGGTACAGCTTGCGCGAAATGAAGTACTCGTCGGAAAGCGCGACCTCTTCGAGCTTCTTCGCGATGTCGAGCAGCTGGTCGCCGCCCTTCAGCTTGCCGAGGATTTCGTCCGCGGTGTTCTTGATGATCTTCGCGCGCGGGTCGTAGTTCTTGTAGACCCGGTGCCCGAAGCCCATCAGCTTCACGCCCTTTTCCTTGTTCTTCACCCGCTCCACGAACTTGGCGACGTCGCCGCCGTCCCTCTGGATGCCCTCGAGCATGTCGAGGACCGCGGCGTTCGCGCCGCCGTGCAGCGGGCCGAACAGGGCGTTGATGCCTGCCGAAATCGACGCGAACAGGTTCGCCTCGGACGAGCCGACCAGGCGCACGGTCGAGGTCGAGCAGTTCTGCTCGTGGTCGGCGTGCAGGATGAACAGCAGGTCGAGCGCCTTGACGACGTCCGGGTCGACGTCGTACGGCTCGGCCGGGAAGCCGAACGTCATCCGCAGGAAGTTCTCGACCAGGCCGAGCGAGTTGTCCGGGTACAGCAGCGGCTGGCCGACGGACTTCTTGTACGCGTACGCGGCCAGCGTCGGCACTTTCGCGAGCAGCCGGATCGTCGACAGCTCGACGTTCGGCTCGTCGAACGGGTCGAGCGAGTCCTGGTAGAAGGTCGACAGCGCCGAAACCGCGCTGGACAGGACCGGCATCGGGTGCGCGTCACGCGGGAAACCGCTGAAGAACGCCTTGAGGTCCTCGTGCAGCAGCGTGTGCCGCTGGATCTTCTCGGTGAAGTCGGCCAGCTGGGTCTGCGTGGGCAGCTCGCCGTAGATGAGCAGGTACGAGACCTCGACGAAGGTCGACTTCTCGGCCAGCTGCTCGATCGGGTACCCGCGGTACCGGAGGATGCCGGCGTCACCGTCGATGTAGGCGATGGCGGACGACGCGGCGCCGGTGTTGACGAAACCGGGGTCGTAGGTGATGTACCCCGTCTGCGCCAGCAGCTTCCCCAGTTCGATCCCGGGCGCGCCCTCGACCGGGTGGACGATCTTGAACTCGTGCTCGCCACTCGGCAGGGTCAGCTTCGCGGTTTCTCCGCCGGACTGCCCCGCAGTCGTCGCGTCGGACATGCAAGTCCCTCTCACGTTGGGCACGGGCCGGCGGCGCCTGTACGTTCCACAGGTAGCCACGTGTTCACGCGAGGAAACACTGGCGCCTCGCTGCACACCGCCCCGCTGGGGTATGAAGAATGCCCCTCAACGTTAGTCGAGAAACCCGCCTTTGCGCAGCGGTGACGTTGCGCTGGAGGCCCCGTTTGGGACCAGGTTCACACGGTGGCTGCCATGTCGGCGGGCGTGGGCGGCTCGGCACCGCTGCGGGACACCGTGATCGAAGCCGCTTTCGCCGCGAAGGTGAGGGCCTCGCGCCACCCGTCGGCGTCGAGAGTCGCCAGGTCGGCGACCTCGCGGGTGTGCAGCCAGGCCAGCAGCGCGCCGTGCACGGTGTCGCCCGCGCCGATGGTGTCGACCACGGTGACCCTTCGCGACGGCACGTGGGCCAGCTCACCTGCGGCGGTGATCACCGAGAGCCCGTCGGCACCCCGCGTGAGCACCACGGCGTCCACACCGGACTCGATCCACGTCTTCGCCGCGGCCACCGGGTCGGCGCCGCCGGTGAGCCACGCGGCGTCGTCGTCGGAGACCTTCAGCAGCCGGACGTCCGGCAGCCAGGACGCGAACCGGGCCCGGTAGGCGGCCGGGTCGGCGATGAGCGCTTCGCGGATGTTGGGGTCGAGCACGGTCAGCACGCCGCGGGCCGCTTCGCGCCGCAGCATCGCTTCGTACGCCGAAGCGCCGGGATCGAGGACCATGCCGAGCGTGCCCAGTGAGAGCGCTGTCACATTTTCGGCCAGCGGACCCGGATCCGCGACGAGCCTGTCCGCGGTGCCTTCGACGTAGAACGAGTAGCGCGCGGCGCCCTTCGCGTCGAGCGCCACGACGGCCAGCGTCGTCGGCTCGTCGCCGCGCTGCAGCAGGGAGGTGTCGACGGCGGAGGCGTGCAGGCGTTCGACCATCGCCTCGCCGAAGCGGTCGGTGGAAACGCGCGAGAGGAACGCCGACGGCACGCCGAGCCGCCCGGCGGCCAGCGCCACGTTGTACGGGCCGCCACCGAGCCGGGGCAGCAGCGCGCGCAGCCCACCGTCCACAGTGGAATCCAGGGGGTCGCCGGGAACCAGGTCGACCAGAGCTTCTCCGCCTACGACGATCACGCCGGGAGTTTAATGGAGTTCCGGCTGACAATTCCTGTCCGCTATTTGTTCAGGCCACCGAGGAGCAGTTCCCCCAAAGCGGTGAACGCTTCGGCGTCGGAGACGTCGGTCCGCCCGCCGAGCACGCCGGTCTGGATGCCCTCGATGATCAGCCCGGTCATCTCGGCCACCAGCCGGGCGTGGACGTCGCGGAACACCCCGTCGGCGACGCCCTTGTCGATGAACTGCCGCAGCCGGCGCGCGGCGAACCGGCTGTTGAGCTGGTAGGCCTCCCGCGCCGGGCCGAACTCGGCGAGGTCGCGCATGAAGGCCGCGGACGCGCGGTTGAGGTGCTCGGCGACGCCGGCCAGGTACTCGCCGATGAGCTTGCGCGCGTCGTCGATGCCGGCGATGCGCTCTTCGATCCGCTCCGCGGCGCCCCGGAAGAACCCGGTGACGACCCGGACGGCGAGCTGCTCCTTGCTGGGCGCGAGCGCGTAGAGCGTCGACTTCGAGCAGCGCAGGCGGCCGGCGAGGTCGTCGAGGGTGAAGGCGGCGAAGCCCTCGGCCAGGAAGAGCACCTCGAGGTCGCCGAGCAGCACCTGCTGGCGCGCGGTCGGGCGTCGGCGGGGTTCGGGGCGCATCGGCTCACTATCTCCTACGTCTTCCGGCCACCCCAGGCCTGTCGTACTGTACTCTGAACCATCCTGGAGTACTGGTTTCAGTACAGTTTGGGAGGACAAAGATGCCCGCCGAACGCCTGCTGCCGTCATCGGAGGCGGAGGAACTGGTCGCGCTGACCAGGGAGATCGCGCGCGACGAGCTCGCGCCCCGCGCGGCGGCGGCGGAAGAGGCCGAGCAGTTCCCCCGCGAGCAGTTCCGCCTGCTCGGCAAGTCCGGGCTGCTGGGCCTGCCCTACCCGGAGCGCTGGGGCGGCGGCGCCGTGCCCTACGAGGTCTACCTCCAGGTCCTGGAGGAGATCGCGACGGCGTGGATGACGGTCGGCGTCGGGCTGTCGGTGCACACGATGTCCTGCTACGCGCTGGCGGAGTACGGCACCGACGAGCAGCGCGAGAAGTGGCTGCCGGAGATGCTCGAAGGCTCGCTGCTGGGCGCGTACGCGCTGTCGGAGACGAACGCGGGCTCGGACGCGGCGGCGCTGTCCACGCGCGCGCGCCTCGACGGCTCCGACTACGTCGTCAACGGCACGAAGGCGTGGATCACGCACGCGGGCGTCGCGGACTTCTACACGACGATGGTCCGCACCGGTTCGGACGAGATCTCGTGCCTGCTGGTCGACTCGTCGACGCCGGGACTTTCGGCCGCGCCGCGCGAGCGGAAGATGGGCCTGACCGGCTCCCCGACCGCCCAGATGATCTTCGACGGCGCGCGCGTACCCGCGTCGCGGCTCATGGGCGCCCCGGGTGCGGGGCTCCGCATCGCGCTGTCGTCGCTGAGCTCGGGCCGGCTCGGGATCGCGGCCTGCGCGGTGGGCCTGGCACAGGCCGCGCTGGACGAGGCGGTGGCGTACGCGAAGGGCCGTTCGCAGTTCGGCCGTCCGATCATCGACTTCCAGGGCATCGAGTTCCTGCTGGCGGACATGGCGGCGACGGTGGAGGCGTCCCGGGCGCTGTACCTGGACGCGGCCCGGCGCCGCGACCGCGGGATGCCGTTCCAGCGCCAGGCGTCGATCGCCAAGCTGGTGGCGACGGACGGCGCGATGAAGGTGACGACGGACGCGGTCCAGGTCCTCGGCGGCGCCGGGTACACGCGGGACTTCCCGGTGGAGCGGTACATGCGGGAGGCGAAGGTGCCGCAGATCTTCGAGGGCACCAACCAGATCCAGCGGGTGGTCATCGCCCGCGAGCTGAAGAACGCGTAGCTCGATCCAGCGACCGCTGTCGCTCATCGGTGACGGTTAGCGTGACGCCATGCCCGGTCATCTGCTGACCATCGAGGAGTACGCGGCCCTCGGTGGCACCGACGTCGGTTTCACCGAGCTGCTGGAGGGCCGGGTGGTGACCTGCCCCTGGTCCGGGCGACGGCACGACCTGGCGGTCTGCCTGCTGGCGGCGGCCCTCGAGCGGCAACTGCCCACGGGGCTCGCGTTCGTCGTCGCCAACGACCTGGACCTGGGCCTGAGCCCGGACGACGGCCCGGGCTTCGCCCGCCGCCCCGACCTGCTGATCCTCGGCCGCGCCGCACTCGACCGCGGCGAGCGGTTGTTGCGCGCGGCCGACGTGCTGCTCGTGGTGGAGGTGGTGGCGCCGGGCTCGAAGCGGACGGACTGCCGGGTGAAGCACGCGGAGTACGCGGACGCGGGGATTCCGCACTACTGGATCGTCGACCTGGCCGAGCGGGTGTCGGTGATCGCGTGCCGGCTGGGCGGTTCGGGCTACGTCGACGCACCGGCGGTCACCGGGACGTTCGTGACCGAGCTGCCCTTCCCGGCGCGGCTCGATCTCGACGCGTTGATCCCTTGAGAGAGCGGATAGTTCGCCGGTTCGAGGCAAAGGTGTCACACGCTCGGTACAGATACGGTCACTCATGGTTGCACCTGAGTCGTGAGACAATGCCGGGCGACGTGAGGAGACGTTGTGATCGCACTTCCCAAGCCGGGCCCCGCTCGCTGGCTGGAGATCCCTGATCACCTGCTGACGATCGAGGAGTACGCGGCGCTCGGTGAAACCGACACAGGTTTCACCGAGCTCGTGGAAGGCCGCATCGTGATGTCCCCCAGTCCCAGCAGAAAGCACAACAAGGCGGCTTGGATGTTGGGCCGGCAGCTGGAATCCCAGCTGCCCCCGGAACTCGATTTCACCCCGGACGTCGACGTGGATCTCGGTTTGGCGCCCCGCGGTGAGCCGGGGTTTTCGCGCCGTCCCGATCTGGTGATCACGACCCGCGAGGCAAGTGCTCGCGTGGATGAAGAAGGCGACATGTATCGCGCCGACGAGGTGGTCGTGGTCGTCGAATTCGTGTCGCCGGGCTCGAAGCGCACCGACTACCACGTGAAGCATGACGAGTATGCCGACGCCGGAATCCCGCACTACTGGATCATCGACATCACGGACCCCATCTCGCTGGTCGCGTGTCACCAAGCCGGTGAGTTCGGCTATATGGACGCCGCCGCGGTCACCGGGACCTTCGCCACCGACGTCCCATTCCCCGTCAAGATCGACCTGACCGCCCTCCTCGACTGATCGGGCAGCACGCCGGAACCGCCCGGTCACCGGCGTGCCGCCCGAAACTCAGCGGGCCTCGCGGTACCTGCGGTCCTTCGACACGCCCTCGCCGATCGACTCGTCGAAGTGGTACACCTCGTCGCCCCGGACGAACACGCGCAGGGCGCGGTTCATCACGTCCAGCGGGTCTCCGCTCCACAGCACCACGTCGGCGTCCAGGCCCGGCTTCAGCGACCCGATCCGGTCGTCCAGGCCGAGCATCGTCGCCGGGTTGATCGTCAGCGACTTCAGGGCCGTGGCCGGGTCGAGGCCGTCCTTCACCGCCAGGGCCGCCTGGTACACCAGGAAGTTGATCGGGATCACCGGGTGGTCCGTCGTGATGGCGATCTTGACCCCGGCCCGCGCCAGGATGCCCGCCGACCGCAGCGTGCGGTTGCGCAGCTCCACCTTGGACTTCGTGGTGAACAGCGGGCCGAGGATCACCGGGACGTCCCGGGAAGCCAGCAGGTCGGCGATCAGGTGGCCTTCGGTGCCGTGGTTGATCACCAGCTTGTAGCCGAACTCGTCGGCCAGCCGGATCGCCGTCACGATGTCGTCCGCGCGGTGGACGTGCTGGTCCCAGTACAGCTCGCCGTCGAGGACCTTCGACAGCGTCTCCAGCGTCAGGTCCACCTCGTGCGGCTTGCCCTCGGCCTGGGCGTGCGCGCGCTTCGCCTGGTAGTTGCGGGCCTTGGTGAACGCCTCGCGCAGGATCGCCGCGACACCCAGCCGCGTCGACGGCGTCTGCTTCTTGTCCCCGTACACGCGCTTCGGGTTCTCGCCGAGCGCGCTCTTCACGCTGACGTGCTCCGCGAACGTCATGTCGAGGACGCTGCGGCCCCACGTCTTGACGCCGATCGTCTGGCCGCCGATCGGGTTGCCCGAACCCGGCTTGATGACGACGCTCGTGACACCGCCGGCCAGCGCGTCGTCGAAGCCCGGCTCGTACGGGTCGATGCCGTCGACCGCGCGGAAGCGGGCGCCGTTCGGGTCGGTCATCTCGTTGGTGTCGTTGCCGGCCCAGCCTTCGCCGTCCTCGTGGACGCCGAGGTGGGCGTGGGCGTCGAAGAAGCCCGGCAGCACCCAGGTGCCGGCCGCGTCGACCAGTTCGGCGTCCTCCGGGATGTCGACGTCCGCCTCGGTGCCGACCGCGACGATCCTGCCGCCGTCGATCAGGACCGTGCCGCCCTCGATGGGATCGCCGTCGATGGGGACGACATAGCCCCCGACAATTGCCTTCGCCATAGTTCGCCACGCTAACGAACTCACCCGGGCGCCTGCACGCGGGTGTAGGGCCAGCCGGCCAGCCCGGTCTCCAGCAGGTCGAACGCCCGGGCCGCCTCGGCGCCGACGGTGTCGGCGATCCGGTCGGCGGGGTGCCCGGCGAGGGTGAGCGCCTGGATGCGCTGGAACAGCACCCGGTGCACGGCGCCCAGCAACCCGGCGGCGGTCTCGACGGCGATGTCGTCCGGGGGAACCCGGGCGGCCTCGGCCAGCGCCTGGGCCAGCCGGTGTTCGCGCTGGTCGTGCAGGCCGCGCAGGCACGCGGTCAGTGTCGGGCTGTCGGCGATCATGCGGGCGAACTCCGGCCCGGAGAAGCCCGCGACCGGGTTGCGGGTGGCGACGGCCTCGGCGAACGCGCGGCGCAGCGCAGCCGGCACCGATTCGCCCGGCGAGCGCGTGGCCACCGCTTCGGCCAGGGAGCAGGCGAACTCCTCCTGGTGGTCCAGGGCCAGGTCTTCCTTGCGCGCGAAGTAGTTGGTGACGGTCTTCTTGGCGACGCGGGCGGCGTCGGCGATCTCGGCGATGGTCGTCCGCTCGAAGCCCTGGTTGATGAACAGCCTGGTCGCGTGGTCGGAGATGAGCTGCCGCGTCTCCTGCTTCTTGGCCTCGCGGAGCCCGCCGGTCTCGGTAGTCATGGCGCAATCTTACCCTCGTAGCAAATTTATGTTGACACACCTTCGTCGCCCTGGCCAATCTTACGTCGGTAGCAAGTTTACGACGAGCCACCGAGGAGCCTCGTGCAGTTCACCGCCTCCACCGTCTCGCTGACCGTCGACGACGTCGCCGCGTCGCAGGAGTTCTTCACCACCCACCTCGGGTACGCCGTCCAGCAGGCCGCCGAGGGCTTCGCGTCCCTGTCCCGCTCCGACGCCTTCGACGTCGTGCTGCTCGCCCGCGGGATCGAGGTACTGCCGCCGGAGCAGCGTGACCAGCGCGCCGGCGGACTGATCCTCGCCTACACGGTGACCGAAGGCCTCGACGAAGAGGAGAAGCGGCTGCGGGCCGCGGGCGCGCCGATCACCATGCCGCTGCGGGAAGAGCCTTGGGGCGAGCGCCTGTTCCAGGTGACCGACCCCAACGGCGTCGTCGTCCAGTTCGTCCAGTGGGCCGGCCACAACTGACCACACCCCTCGAAGAAAAGGAGTCCCTGTTGCGCAAACCCGTGAACCACCTCGGCCAACGCGGCCGGATCGAGCGCACGCTGCCCCAGCTAAACACCGTGAAAACCCGAGGGCGGCAAGGAAAGCCGGTTCTCCGGCAGCGCCGCACCGGCGCATGAGGACAGCAGCCGGCCACCGGGGAACCCGGTGGCCGGCCTAGACGAGTAATGCGTAAGTCTGGGTGGTGGCTGGAGATGGGCGAAGGGTGTTCAAGATCGGTTTGTGACGACAGACCTGAACACCCTTCTCACCGCACTCTACGTCAAGATCGACGACCACCTCGCCGGCAGGCGGCGGGTGGGCAGGCCGCCGAAGCTGACCGACGCGGAGCTGGTGACCTTGGCCGTGGCCCAGGCGTTGCTGGGGTTCACCTCCGAGGCCCGCTGGCTGCGGTTCCTGCCCGCCCGGATGCCCGGCGCGTTCCGCTACCTACCCGGCCAATCCGGCTACAACCGACGCCTGCGCGCCGCGTTACCGCTGATCAAGCAGGTCATGCGCTGGCTGGCGGCGGACACGGACTTGTGGACCGACACCACCTGGATCGTGGACTCCACCCCGGTCGAATGCGGCCGATCCCGACCCACGGTCCAGCGTTCGGAGCTGGCCGGGTGGGCAAAGTATGGCTTCTGCCGCTCCCACTCGCGCTGGTTCTGGGGACTGCGGCTGCATCTGGTCTGCACCCCGGCCGGACTCCCGGTCGCCTGGGCGCTGGCCGACCCGAAGGTCGACGAGCGGCAGGTGCTCATGGCCATCTGCGACCACGAACCCCACCTGCTCACCGAACGTCCGGGGCTGCTGATCATCGCCGACAAGGGCTACGTCTCCGCGGAACTGGACCGCTTCCTGGCCGAGCGCGGGGTCCGGCTGATCCGGCCGTCCTACCGCAACCGCAAGCCGCATCCCGGTGAGCCGCTGCTCAAGTCCATCCGCCAGCTCATCGAGTCGGTCAACGACACCCTCAAGGGCCAGCTGAACCTGGAACAGCACGGTGGACGCACCATCGAAGGCGTCGGCGTCCGCGTCGCCCAACGCCTCCTGGCCCTCACCGCCGCCATCTGGCACAACCGCGCCACCGGCCAACCCATCACCCGATCACTGACCGCCTACGACCACTGACCGAGTTACGCATTACTCGTCTAGGAGGCCCGGGCCTTCTCCAGGTGCACCAGCTCGTGGTTGTTCTCGGGCGTCCGGTGCGTCTCCCGGTACCCGTGCTTGGCGTACAGGTGCAACGGCCCCACGCTCTTCGAGCCGGTGAAGAGCCGGAACAGCGTCACCTCGGCCGGCGCCGCCGACTCCGCGAACCGCAGCAGCCCGCCGCCCAGCCCGGCGCCCTGCCGGTCCGGGGCGACGACCAGCCTGCCGATCACCGCGACCGGCCCGGCCACCGTCAGCCGCACCGACGCCACCAGGCGGCCCGCCTCCCGGACACCCCAGGACAGCCCCGCGAGCGCAACCCGTGTCTCGTCGAGGGTTTCCAGCAGCGGCGGCAGGTCGAGGTCGCCGTGCGCGCGAGCCTCGGTCACGTACGCGGCGCGTTGCAGCGTCAGGACTTCGCCCGCGTCGGCGACGCCCAGGCGCAGCGGCGTCACCGGACCCGGATGCCCCAGCTGCCCGACCACGACGCCGACGGCTCCAGCTCGATCAGGTCGGTACCCGTGTTGAGCGCGTCGGCCGGGCAGGTCATCGGCTCGATCGCGACCGCGCGGCCGCGGCCGACCAGGTCGTCCGGCGTGAACACCTGCGCCCAGTGGAAGTCCGGGCCGGTCCAGACCAGCAGCTCCTGGCCGTCGTGGCTCAGGACGATGTGGTGCCGGCCGTCCTCGGCCGCCGCGAGGCCGCCGAACGCCGTGTCCAGGTTGACGCCCGCCAACACGCGACCGGCCCGGAAGTCGTACTCGGTGCCCTCGACGTCCTGCTCCTCGGCGTAGGGCATCTGTTCGTCAGGCAGGGACGGCCGGACGCGGCTCGCGGGCAGCGTCAGGGTGAGCTCGTCGGTCGGGACATCGCCGATCCGGAAGTACGGGTGCGTGCCGACGCCGACGCCGATCGGCTGCTCGCCTTCGTTGCGGATCTCGTGGGTGACGGTCAGCTCGCGCGGCGCGATTTCGTACGTCACGGTCGCGCGCAGCGGCACCGGCCAGCCGGGCTGCACCGCGACGTCGACGGCCAGGGTGACCGACGACTCCGCGTGCTCCAGCAGCTCCCACTCGAGGTGGCGGGTCAGGCCGTGGATGGCGTTGCCGCGCGCCTCCTCGGTGATTTCGAGCTGCTGGGTCTCCCCCTGGAACGTCCACTGGCCGCCCTTGGTCCGGTTCGGCCAGGGCAGCAGCACCTGCCCGGCGCCCAGCGGCGGCTTCGCGTCTTCGGGGAACTCCTCGACGTACGGCACGCCGCCGACTTCGAACGCGCGCAGGCCGGCACCGATTTCGGTGACGACGGCGCGGGCGTTGCCGCGGGTGATCTCGAACTGCTGACCGGTCGGGTTGCCCATGCGCACGACCTTACCGATCCACGAAGTCACTAGACCGGTCGTCATAGTTTGCGCTACGGTCGGATCATGGTTCGCCGCACCGACACGCGGCAGCGGATGCTCGACACCGCCGCCGACCTGTTCCAGACCCAGGGCTACCACGCCACCGGCCTCACCCAGCTGACGACGGCGGGCGGGGCGCCCAAGGGGTCGCTCTACTTCCACTTCCCCGGCGGCAAGGAACAGCTCGCCGCCGAGGCCGTCCGGCTTTCGACCGAACGCACGGGCACGCTCCTCGAAGCGATCCTCGGCGACGCTCCCGACCCCGCGACCGGGATCGACCGCGCGGTCGACGCGCTCGCGGGTTTCCTGACCGCGTCGGACTTCCAGCGCGGCTGCCCGATCGCGACCGTGGCACTGGATGCCGCCGCGGCCAGCGACCCGATCCGGGAAGCCTGCGTCGACGGCTACGCGTCGTGGCACGGCATCCTCACCGGATACTTCGCCGCACAAGGGCTTTCCGGCGAGCGCGCCGACGAGCTCGCCACCGTCGTCCTCGCTGCGATCGAAGGCGGGCTGCTGCTGGCCCGCACCCGCCGCGACCTCGCGCCGCTGCGCGCCGTCGCCACCCACCTGCACGCCACCCTCGAACGGGAGTTCTCCTGATGCGCGTCCACCACCTCAACTGCGGCACCCTGCGGCCGCCCGGCGGCAGGCTGATCGACGGGAGACCGGGCGTGTTCCGGCGCGCCACCATGGTCTGCCACTGCCTGCTGCTGGAGACGGACACCGGTCTCGTGCTCGTCGAAACCGGCATGGGCACACCCGCCGCCGTCGACCGGAACGCCTGGCTCGGCGCCGGATTCGTGCGCCAGTCCAACCCGGTCCCCGACCCGGCGCAGACGGCGATCGCGCAGGTCCGCGCGCTCGGCTTCGACCCGGCCGACGTCCGCGACATCGTGCTGACCCACCTCGACCTCGACCACGCCGGCGGGCTGATCGACTTCCCGTGGGCGCGCGTGCACGTCTACGCGGAGGAGTTGCGGGCGTTCACCGAACCGCGCGACGACGAGCGCGGCCGGTACCGCCGGATCCAGTTCGCCCACGGTCCACAGTGGATGTCCTATGCGGACTCCGGCGAGGCGTGGTTCGGCTTCGACGCCGTCCGGCAGCTCGACGGCCTGCCGCCGGAGATCCTGCTGGTCCCGCTGTCGGGACACACGCGCGGCCACGCCGGGGTCGCCGTCGACACCGGCCACGGCTGGCTGCTCAACGCCGGCGACTCGTACTTCTTCCACGGCCAGGTCGCCGCCGCCCCGCACTGCCCGCCGGGCCTGAAGTGGTTCGAAGGCCACATGGAGACGGTCAAGGGCGCCCGGCTGGACAATCACCGCCGCCTGCGCCAGCTTGTTCAGGAGCACGGCGACGAGGTGAGCGTGTTCGCCGCGCACGACGAGACCGAGTTCCTCCGGCTGAGCACCAGGAGCAGCGTATGAAGGTGCACCACCTCAACTGCGGGACGATGCGCCCGGCGGGCGGTAAGCTGATCGACGGCGAGCCCGGCCTGCTGCGGCGGGCGGAGCTGGTCGCGCACTGCCTGCTGATCGAAACCGGCGACAGCCTGGTGCTGGTCGACACCGGCTTCGGCACCCAGGCCGTCGCCCGTCCCCGCGAGTGGCTCGGCGGGTTCTTCCTGGCGGCGGTGGGCGCCCGGCTCGAAGCGGCCGAGACGGCCGTCGCGCAGATCAAGGCGCTCGGCCTCGACCCCGCCGACGTCCGGCACGTCATCGCGACGCACCTCGACGTCGACCACGCGGGCGGGCTGGCCGACTTCCCGAACGCCGTCGTGCACGTCCGCGCCGAAGAGCAGCGGTCCGCGACGGCCCCGGCGAACGCGGCGGAGAAGAACCGCTACCGCGCGGCGCAGTTCGCGCACCGCCCGCTGTGGAGCACGTACGAGGAGACGGGCGAGCCGTGGTTCGGCTTCGACGCGGTCCGCGCGCTCAAGGGCCTGCCGGAGGAGATCCTGCTGGTCCCGCTCCCCGGCCACACGCGCGGCCACGCGGGCGTGGCGGTCGACACGGGCGACGGCTGGCTCCTGCACGCGGGCGACGCGTACTTCTTCCACGGCCAGCTGGACCCGGTGGCACCGCACTGCCCGCCGGGCCTGACGGCGTTCCAGACCCTGGTCCAGACGGTGCGCGGGCCGCGGCTGGAGAACCTGGCGCGGCTGCACGAGCTGGCGCGGACCCACCGCGACGACGTCACGGTGTTCTCGGCGCACAGCCCGGTCGAACTGGCGGCAGTGCGCCGGAAATCGCCGGGAACCGAATGATCGTCCGCCCCATCCGATCCTTCGACTACGGGAGGTTCGGATGGTGGCGAAGATCCGCTGGGGCGCGGCCGTGCTCGGGGTGGTGGCCGTGCTGACAACGGCGTGCGGGAGCGAGCAGGCCCCGCCGCCTGCCGCCGCCGCGGCCGCCACGCCGGAAGCCGCGCCGCTCGACCTCTCCGGCGTCGTGCTGCTGCAGCGCCGGAGTGAAGCCAGTCCCGACGAAGTCGCCTTCGCCGACCCGGCCACCGGTGCGGTCAAGACCGTCCTGCCGCTCCCCGGCCGGGACACTTCGCTGCGCCGCTTCAGCACGCCGACCACGAAACTCGACGTCGTCTCGCCCGACGGGCAGTACGCCACGCTCGAGACCCGCGATGGCGTCGAAGTGTTCCGGCTCAACGCCACCGACCGGCGTTACGAGCGCACCGGCGTCGTCCCCGCGCCGGAGCGGACGATGAGCGAGGCCGCGTCGCGGTTCGGGAACCCGCGGTTCGGGCCGGCCGGGTCGAAGCTGTTCTTCGACGACGGCAAGGCGGTGTACTCCGTCGACTACGCGCAGCTCGGGGCGCCGGCGAAGGAAACCGACCTCGTGCCGAACGGGCACGCCGACCAGCACGTCCGGGACTGGTGGCTCGGCCCGCGGAACGAGGTGCTGACCTGGCGGGACGTCAAGCGCGCCGGCGACGGCCTGACCTACCTGACCGACTCCTCGGGCGCGATCGCCTACGCCGTCTACGAAGAACCGGGCGCCACCTACAACTTCGTCGACGCCCTCGACGCAAAGACGGTGCTGATGTCCGCCGTCACCGGCACCGACGAGCACGGCGTGCTGGTGCGGCTGCACCTCGACGGCGGAACGCCGCAGCTGACCAAGCTCGTCGAGCCGTCCGAGCCGCGGATCGCCAAGGTGGTCGCCGCGCCGGACCGGGCGACGGTGCTCTACCAGACCGCGCAGGGCGAGTGGTTCTCGTCGCCCGCCACGCCCGGCGCGATCGCGCGGCCGGCGTTCCCGCAGCTGCCGGCCGAGGACACGCTGTCGGCGCGGCGGCTCGTGGGCTGGGCCTGATCAGCCGGCGTCGAGGGCCTGCTTGACGAGCGGGGCGAGCTGCTCCGGCGTCATCTTCGCCGGGCCGGTGTAGTTGATCAGCACCGGCGTGCCCGCGACGAGTTCGGCCGAAGCGAGCGTTGCCGTCTTCTGGCCGTCGACGTAGTAGACGGCACCGTCCGGGAAGCCCGGGACGTCCTGCGCGCCCGGCTTCGCCTTCTTGATCGACGCGACCATCTCGGCGGGCTTGCCCTGCTTGCCCTCGTAGCGGGTCACCGCGAGCGCGCCGGCGGCCTTGCCGTCGTGCTGGTACTCGCAGCTGCGTGCCTTGCCGCCGTTGGCCGTGCTGTCCTGCGCCGGGCCCGGCACCGCCTTGAGGTTGTCGAGGAACAGCGCCTTCGAAACGGCCTCGGCGGGCAGCAGCTTGCAGGGGTCGAGCGCCGCCGCGGCGGCGTTCGTGCTCGGCGCCGGCTTCGGCTGGGTGGGCGCGGACGACGAGGGTGCCTTCGAGGGTTCGTCCCCGGAGGAGCAGGCGGTCAAGGCGGCAAAAGCGACAAAAGCGACGGCTAAGGTACGCATGTCCGCACCCTAGCCCGGATGGCCTACGTCGTGGGCGCCCGGTATCGCCAGAAGGCCGGGAGCAGGAACATCGACGCGCACACGAGCACGATGACCAGCAGGCCACCGACGCTCGCCGCGGCCGCGGTCCCGAACGCGGCGGCACCCCAGCCGTGGGTCAGGTCGGCGATCCGCGGGCCGCCGGCGACGACGACCGTGAAGACGCCCTGGAGCCGTCCGCGCATCTCGTCGGTGGTCGCGACCTGCAGGATCGCCATCCGGTAGACCGCGCTGACCATGTCCGCGGCCCCGGCCAGCGCCATGAAGACGACGGCGAGCCACAGCGAGTGCGCGAGCCCGAACGCGGCCACCGCGGCACCCCAGGCACAGATCGCGACGACGACAGCGACGCCTTGGCGGTGGATGCGCGTCAGCCAGCCGGAGAAGAGCCCGATCAGCATCGCGCCCGCGGGCAGGGCGGCGTAGAGCCAGCCGAGCGCGGGGCCACCGCCGGGCGGGTCGCCGAAGGTGCGTTCGGCCATCTCCGGGATCAGCGCGCGCGGCATCCCGAAGACCATGGCGATGATGTCGGCGACGAAGGAGGCCAGCAGGATCTTCTGCCCGGCGAGGTACTTGAAGCCGTCGACGACGTCCCTGATCCCGGCGCGGCGCGAAGGGCCGTTGAGCGGCGGGATCGAGGGCAGCCGCCAGACGGCGAAGAGCGTGATGGTCAGGGCGACGACGTCGATCAGGTAGAGGGTGGAGAGGCCGAGGACGGGGATCAGCGCGCCGGCGAGCAGCGGGCCGAAGACCGCGCCGAAGGTGGACATGGTGGTGTTGAGGGCGTTGGCCGACGGCAGCAGTTCGGCGGGCACGAGCCGCGCCACGACGGCACCGCGGGTGGGCATGTTGATCGCGAAGAAGGCCTGGTTGACGGCGAGCAGCCCGAGGACGAGCCAGACGGAGCCGAACTGCGCGAAGGCCTGCAGCCAGAGGAGGCCGGAGGTGATGGCGACGCCGACGTTGGTGACGAAGAGCAGCTTCCGCCGATCAACGGCATCGGCGACGGCGCCACCCCAGAGCCCGAAGATGAGCAGCGGAACGAGCGCGACGAGCCCGGTGAGGCCGACGTAGGCGGAGGACCCGGTGAGGTCGAAGACCTGCTTGGGCACGGCAACGGCGGTCAGCTGGGTACCGACGGCGGTGACCACAGTGGACAGCCAAAGCCGCCGGAAGGCGGGGATTTTCAGCGGCCGCGTATCGACGATGATGCGGCCGAGGACCTTCCGAATGCCCGAGCGGGGCGGCAAGGTCCCCGGTTCACCAGTCACGACACATCAGCTTAGCGGGGCTAAGTATCTCCGCGCAGGTGATTTACCTCGCCCCGGCGAGCGCCCCAATGTGGCGTTCGGTGCGTCCAACGCAACCAACGCCACATTGAGGTTTTCTCAGTAGCGGCCGTGGTGTTCGTGGTGGGTGAGGACGAGGGCTGCTTGGACGATGTGGCCGATGCGGTGTGGGCAGAGGGTGATTCGTTGGAGTGCTGACCAGCGGGTTTTGAGGAGTGCCATGGCGCGTTCACCCAGGGCGCGGGCCCGGGCGTGCAGCAGGTTGTGGACCCGTTGCCGGGCGTTGAGGGGTGGTTGACCTGCGGTTTTCTTGAACGGGGTGAGGATGCCGATCCCGGCGGCGTGGTAGGCCTTGTCGGCCAGAGTTCTCAGGCCCTGGCCCGCGGCGGCGGTCAACGCACCGACGATCCCGTGGTCGCGGGCGGCGGAGAGGTCGTTGCGGGAGCCGGGCAGCACCGCCGAGACCCACAACGGGAACCCGTCCGGGCTGGCCAGGAACTGGATGTTCCCGCCGAAGGCGCGGTGCTTGCCCGAGTACCACAGGTGCACGATCCGGCCACGGTTCTTACCTTTGGTTTTGATCGTGGTCGCCGCGACCCGGTCACACGGGATCAGGGTGCCGTCCAGGATCACGTGTGTGTCACCGGCGGCGTGCCGCTCGCGCAGGACCTGATGCAGGTCCGGGGCCTGGGCGGCGAGGGCGGTGATGGCTTCGTGCAGGTAGCGGTAGGCGGTGGCGATGCTGATGCGATGGTCGGCCGCCAGCCGGTGCAGGGGGGTGGCGTCGCGGAACCAGCGCAGCACCAGCACCGCCTGCCAGTACGGGGTCAACGCGCGCCGGCCCCGGCGGGTGCCACGCCGCCGACGCTCGGTGTGCAGGACACGGGCAACGAACCAGACCAGTTCACGCGCCACATCGAGGGTGGCACCATAATTGATCACGTGGGGCCTCTGGAACCTCGGACTTGATCTTCGCAAATCCAGTCCTACCAGGGGCCCCACGCCTCATCCACACACCACACCGCTACTGAGAAAACCTCATTGGGGCGCTCGGGGCTCAGGGGGCGACGCGCTCGATGTGCCACCCGTCGTCGTTGCGCACGTACCGCAGCCGGTCGTGCATCCGGTCTTCCCGCCCCTGCCAGAACTCGACCAGGTCCGGCCGGATCCGCCAGCCGCCCCAGTGTGGCGGTGCCGGGATGTGCTCCACGTCCGCGAAGCGCCGCTCGATCCCGTGCAGCGCGTTGTCCAGCGCGCGGCGGCCGTCGACCACGCGGGACTGCGGTGACGCCCAGGCGCCCAGCTGCGAACCGCGCGGACGCTGGGCCCAGTACTCCGCCGTCTCCTTGACGCCGACCTTCTCGACCTCGCCGCGGACGTGGACCTGGCGGTGCAGCGCGTACCAGGGGAACGTCACCGACGCGTACCGGGTCGCCGTCAGGTCGTGGCTCTTCGATGACGTGTAGTTCGTGTAGAACACGACGCCGCGGTCGTCGAGGCCCTTGCACAGGACCGTGCGGGACGACGGGCGGCCTTCGGCGTCCGCCGTCGCCAGCACCATGGCGTTCGGCTCCGCGATGCCCGCCGCGACCGCCTGGTTCAGCCAGCCCTGCAGCTGATCGGTCCAGGTGGCGGCGAGCGCGGTTTCGTCGAACGCCGCGCCGTCGTAGGCCACGCGCATTCCGGGAAGGCGTACTACGGCGTCTTCCACCTGGTCCTCGATCTCCGGCATCATCGCCAAACCTCCACGCCCGGTCGGGGCATCAGTCGACTTCGGCTTTAGGGCACGTTAGGGCCTCGGGACCGGCAGCGGAACCCACCTAACGGTGACACCCGCCACCACCACGACGTAACCGCTGGACAACAAGCCGTAACCGGCGCGTTACCTCCTGGACCAGGATCGATACAGGACGCACCTACCTTCGGCCCGTTCCCCACCACCCCCGGAGGCAGGCATGACCGAGACCCTGTCCAGCGCCGAAAAGAGCGCCCCGCCGAAACGCCGGTACGCGCCGCTCGCGGCGAACGAAAACCGCGAGGACTACTCGCTGCGCTTCGCCGCTCATTCGTTCCGGAAATGGTCCCCGTTCGTGGTCGCGACGACGGCGCTGGGCGGCATCGCCTACCTCGCCGACTTCGCCATCGGCGCCAGCATCGTCCTCTCCTACGGCTTCACCTCCGGCGTGCTGGCGATCCTCGCCGCGGCCGTCGTCATCTTCGTGACCGGCGTGCCCATCGCGGCCGCCTGCGCGAAGTCCGGAGTGGACATGGACCTGCTGACCCGCGGAGCCGGCTTCGGCTACTTCGGTTCGACGCTGACCTCGCTCGTGTACGCGAGCTTCACCGTCATCTTCTTCTCGCTCGAGGGCTCGATCATGGGCCAGGCCTTCGAGCTCGCCCTCGGCATCCCGCTGCCCATCGGCTACCTGCTCGCCACGCTCATCGTGCTGCCCTTCGCGCTCTACGGCATGGGCGCGGTCGCGAAGATGCAGACCTGGACGCAGCCGCTGTGGATCGCCGGCCTGGTGCTGCCGTTCGTCGTCGTGCTGGTCCGGGAGCCCGGCAAGTTCGCCGAGTTCACCCAGTTCGGGGGTACCGAGGGGGCCGGCGCCGGGTTCTCGGCGATCGGGTTCGGCTTCGGCATGGGTGTCGCGCTGTCGCTGATCGGGCAGATCGGCGAACAGGCCGACTACCTGCGGTTCATGCCCGAAAAGACGGCGGAGAACAAGCGGTCGTGGTGGGCCGCCGTGCTCGCCGCCGGGCCCGGCTGGGTGCTCCTCGGCGCCGCGAAGCAGATCGGCGGCGCGCTGCTGGCCTTCCTCGCGCTCGGCGTCGTCGGGAAGACGCACGCGCTGGAGCCGATCGCGCCGTACCTCGAAGCGGTGAAGCCGGCGCTCGGGCCGGTGGCGCTGACGTTCGCCGCGCTGTTCGTCGTCGTCTCGCAGATCAAGATCAACACGACGAACGCCTACTCCGGCTCGCTGTCGTTCGCGAACTTCTTCTCCCGCGTGCTGCACAAGCACCCCGGCCGGGTCTGGTACGTGCTGGTCAACTGCGGGATCGCGCTCGCGCTGATGGAGTTCGGCGCGTTCGGGTTCCTCAACAAGATCCTCGGCTTCTACTCGAACGTCGCCATCGCGTGGATCGGCGCCGTCTGCGCCGACCTGGTGATCGCCAAGCCGCTGGGCCTCTCGCCGCGCTACATCGAGTTCAAGCGGGCCTACCTGCACAAGATCAACCCGGTCGGGTTCGGCTCGATGGTGGTCGCGTCGGCGGTGTCGATCGTGGCGTACTTCGGCGCGTTCGGGCAGTTCCTGGCCGCGTTCAGCCCGCTGCTCGCGCTGGTCATCGCCGTCGTCCTGGTGCCGGTGCTGGCCGTGGCGACGAAGGGGAAGTACTACCTGGCGCGGGAGAACACCGTCGCCGGCCCGGACTCCGACGTCGACCTGCGCGCGACGCACACCTGCTCGGTCTGCGGCGACCCGTACGAGCTGCCGGACGTCGCCGACTGCGCGAAGCAGGACGGCCCGATCTGCTCGCTGTGCTGCACGCTCGACAACACCTGCCACGACGTGTGCCAGACGACCGGCCCGGTCGCGCTCGGCCTGCCCACGGTCCGGACGCCGTGACGTCCGTGAGGGCCCTTTCCCGGCACCGACTGCCGGGAAAGGGCCCTCACGTGAGCCGGCCTCCCCCCGGTTCCCCCTCCCGGCTCGACTCCTTCACGTTCGAGGGTGCCCCGGGGTTGCCCGGGAGTCCCGGGATTTTTCCGGCCGCATGATGGCCGCCAGCATCAACGCGCGCAGCTCCGCGCCGACGTCCTCCACCGGCAGCGGCGGCTCGTGCGCCTGCCACTCGCGCAGCAGGCCGGTGGCCGCGCCGACCAGGGCGATCGCCGTCAGCCGGTAGTTGCGGTCGGGCGCCGCGCCGTGCTCGGCCGCGCGGCGCGCCTCCGTCTCGATGAAGGTCGCCCAGCGGTCCACCCACACCTGGTGCTGCTCCTCCAGCTCCGCGCTGACGCCGACGGCTTCGACGTAGTTGAGCCGCGGCAGGCGCGGGTCGACGGTGACCGTGTCGATGAAGACGTCGAGCAGCGTGGCGATCCGGGTGACGGCGTCGGCTTCGGCGACCTTGTCGAGCGCGGCGGTGACGTGCTCCAGCGCGAGGCTGTTGATCCGGTCGTGCAGCGTGCGCAGGACGTCTTCCTTGCCGGTGAACTCCTCGTAGAAGTTCCGCGTGGACACCCCGGCGCGGGCGCACACCTCGGTGATCTTCGTCTGCCGGAAGCCGGCCGAGGTGAACAGCTCGAGGCCGGCCGCGAGCAGCCGCTCACGGCGGTCGGCGCGGCGTTGTTCGGGGGCGACGCCGCCGTACGTGCGAGCCAACGGTTGTCTCCTCCTTCTGAGGGATTGCCGGATCCTACCGGCCTGGCTAAATTGTGAAAACCTCGATTACCAAACAACCGGAGGCAACGATGCTTCGTCGGTTACTGGTCGCCGTCGCGCTCCTTTTCGTGACAGCCGCCCCCACGGCGCACGCGGAGCCGGGTGTCCTGTTGGAACAGAAGCCGACGACGGTGTTCGTCGGCCCGTTCCCGGCTCCCGTCAAGGCCTGGCACCTGCTGTACCGCTCGACCTCGGCGACCGGCGAGCCGAACGCCGTCTCCGGCACGCTGCTGGTGCCGCCGACGCCGTGGCTGCGCGGCGGCCCGCGGCCCCTGATCACGTACGCGGTGGGCACGCACGGCCTCGGCGACCAGTGCGCGCCGTCGAACCTGCTGGCCCACGGCATCGAGAACGAGAGCGCGCTGCTGGCGCAGGCGTTGTCGCAGGGCTGGGCCGTCGTGGTCACCGACTACGAAGGGCTCGGCACGCCGGGCACGCACACGTACGCGGTCGGGCAGTCCGAAGGCCGCGCGGTGCTCGACGCGGCACGGGCCGCCTCCCGGGTGGCCGGCGCGGGCCTGTCCCCGTCCGGCCCGGTGGGCGTGTTCGGGTATTCGCAGGGCGGGCAGGCCGCGGCGTGGGCGGCCGAGCTGCAGGGGACGTACGCGCCTTCGCTGAACGTGGTCGGGGTGGCGGCCGGCGGTGTCCCTGCCGACCTGAACGCGGTGTTCGCGTCCAACGACGGCGGCGCGGCGTTCGGCTTGGTGCTGGGCGCGGCCACGGGCTTCGCGGCGGCGTACCCGGACGTGCCGTTCGCGTCGATCCTCAACGACCGCGGCCGCGAGGCGGTGGCCAGGGTGTCGAAGGCGTGCACGGTGGAGCTGGGCGCGGCGGCACCGTTCGCGCACCTGCAGGACTTCGTGACGGTGCCGGACCCGATCCACGAGCCCCACTGGCAGGCGCGGCTCGCGGAGAACTACCTGGGCACGACGGCCCCGAAGCCGCCGGTGTACCTGTACCACGGGACGTTGGACGAGCTGATCCCGTTCAGCGTCGGCACGGCGTTGCGCGACCGCTGGAAGTCCTTGGGCGCGAAGGTGACGTGGCAGGAGTTCCCGCTGCTGGAGCACATCGGGGGCGTGTCGATCGGCGGCCCGGCGGCGATGACCTGGCTGGGCACCAAGTTCTGAAAACTGTCGGTGCCCCCCGGTAGCGTGGAAAACGGGGGCTGCTCAGAACGGCCGCAGCGCGGTGACCGCGTCCGGGGCAAGGGAAGTGGTGAGGGTGCCGCCCGCAGCGAGGGGGCTGCGGGACCACCACTCACCCGACGCCGCCGGCCGTTCCGGCCCGCCGACCTCCAGGTCCGTGGCCAGCACCCGGCGGCCCGCCAGCACGGCCAAGCTCCCGTCCAAGCCCGCGTCCCCCACCGAAAGCGTCTGCCGGAGCACCGGAGTCCCGGCCCGGACCACGTCCAAAGTGGTCACCAGCGAGCCCGGCTTCTCCCCGGCCCGCCCCAGCACCAGCACCTCGCGCGTGTGCAGATACGCATCAGGCGCCAGCAAGGCCCGGAACACCGCGTGGTGCCGGGCCCGCGCGGTGATCACCGTCGGCTCGGGCAGATACTCCAACGAACCGCCATCCTCCACCACCACATCCACAGTGGACAGTGACGACTCACCGTGCAGGCCGGGCAGAGCCAACGTGGCCGCCACCCCCGACAGCCGGAGAGAGGCGCCCGGTCCGACGTGGACGGACAACAGCAGGTCGTCCCCGCCCAGCGGCGACGTCGCCGAGTTGACCAGGTGCACCACGGCCGTCGAACCCGGACGTCGCCGCGGGAACAACGTCAGCGGCGCCATCGAACGCAGCTCCCGCAGCACCGTCCGCGTACCGTCGAAGCACGCGGTCAGCCGGGCGTGGGCCTTCACAGCAGCGAACGGACCCAGTCGGCCACCGCCGGCGCGTCCGGGGTGTCCACAAGGGACTGTGTGATCACCGGCAACGAGCCGCGCATCCGGTGCGCGTCCGACGTCATCACTTCCATGTCCGCGCCGACCAGGTGGGCGATGTCGATCTTGTTGATCACCAGCAGGTCCGCCGTCGTGACGCCGGGGCCGCCCTTGCGCGGCACCTTGTCGCCGCCCGCGACGTCGACCACGAAGATCTGGCTGTCCGCCAGGCCGCGGCTGAACACCGCCGTCAGGTTGTCGCCGCCGCTCTCGATGATCACCAGGTCGAGGCCGGGGAACTTCTCCTCCAGCCGCTCGACCGCGTCGAGGTTCGCGGTGATGTCGTCGCGGATCGCCGTGTGCGGGCACGCGCCCGTCTGCACCGCCTCGATCCGCTCCGGGTCCAGCACCCCCGCGCGACGCAGGAAGTCCGCGTCTTCGGTCGTGTAGATGTCGTTCGTGACGACGGCGAGCCGGATCTCGTCGCCGAGTGCGCGGCACAGCGCCGCGGTCAGCGCCGTCTTGCCCGAGCCGACCGGGCCGCCGATGCCGATCCGGTAAGCGCGGCCCGCGGTGGGTGCGGCGTCGTAGTGGTCGGGTTCCGCCGCCGTCGGGTCGAAGTTGACCTCGTGGAAGTGCCCGTGACCGTGGCCTTCAGCTGGCAAAGAGACGCACCTCTTCCTGGTGGTGCCGGGCGTGCGCCTCGGCGAACAGATCCAACGCCGGCGACCCCGGCGACGGCAGTGCCGCCGGGTCGTCACCGGCCACGGCAGCGGCTTCCGCACAGACGGAAGCAAGATCCAGACGGGCAACGACGGCGTTGACGGCGAACGGGTCCAGCCCCAGCAGCCGGACCGCGGCACTCGCCGGGCCGCTCACCGACAGGTAGGCGGCCGCCATCGCGGCGTCGTACGGCGTCCCGCCCGCGACACCGACCAGCGCACCCAGGATGATCGGGTGGTGTGGCCGCGGCGTCTCGGCCAGCAGACCCGCCAAGACAGGCGAAGGCCACGCGATCCGCCCGGCCCGCGCGGTCCCGCGGCCTTGGGCGCGCGAAGCCTCGCGCTGCGCGAGCGACGGGGTGCGCGCATCCAGCTCACTGTCCAAAAGCGACCAGTTCCCCTGGTTGACCGCAGCGTGCGCCGCAGCCGCCGCGAACACCGCCGCCAGGGAACCCGCCGTCCGCAACCGTCCGGAAAGGAATCCCGGCAGGTCGCGCACCGACGTGACCAGGCGGCGGGAAACGACCTCCTCCAACCCGCCACTGTGGACGTGACCGCCGCCGGGAAACCGGGAGTCCGCGAGAATCAGTGCCGAAAGGTCCATCAGAACAGGAAGTACCTTTGTGCCATCGGCAGTTCCGTCACCGGCTGCGGTTCGATCAGCTCCCCGTCGACGTGCACGGCGAAGCTGTCCGGCTCGACGCGGACGTCCGGCGTCGCGTCGTTGAGCACCATGTCGGCCTTGGTCCGCGCGCGCATGTTCGACACGGCGACCAGCGGCCGGGTGATGCCGAACGTCTCGCGCAGGCCACTGTCCAAAGCGGACGGAGCGACGAAGTGCAGGCTCAGCGCCGCGCCGATCGACGCGCCGAACATCGGCCGGGCGAGCACCGGCTGCGGCGTCGGGATGGACGCGTTCGCGTCGCCCATCGCCGCCCACGCCGGGAAGCCGCCCTTCAGCACCACGTGCGGGCGGACGCCGAAGAACTTCGGCTCCCACAGCACCAGGTCCGCGAGCTTGCCGACCTCGACTGAGCCGATCTCGGTCTCCATGCCGTGCGCGATGGCCGGGTTGATCGTGTACTTGGCGACGTAGCGGCGGGCGCGCAGGTTGTCGGCCGCGCCGTCGCCGGGCAGCGCGCCGCGGCGGCGCTTCATCACGTGCGCGGTCTGCCAGGTCCGGATGATCACCTCGCCGATCCGGCCCATCGCCTGTGAATCCGAGCTCATCATCGAAATCGCGCCCATGTCGTGCAGCACGTCCTCGGCGGCGATCGTCGTCGGCCGGATCCGGCTCTCGGCGAAGGCGAGGTCCTCGGGCACCGACGGGTTGAGGTGGTGGCAGACCACCAGCATGTCGAGGTGCTCGTCGAGGGTGTTGGCCGTGTGCGGGCGGGTCGGGTTGGTCGACGACGGCAGCACGTTCGGCAGCGAGACGACCTGGATGATGTCCGGCGCGTGCCCGCCACCGGCGCCTTCGGTGTGGTAAGCGTTGATCGAGCGGCCGCCAATGGCGTCCACAGTGGACTCCAGGAAGCCGGCCTCGTTCAACGTGTCGGTGTGGATGGCCACCTGGACGCCGGCCTCGTCGGCCACGGTCAGGCACGCGTCGATGGCGGCCGGGGTGGTGCCCCAGTCCTCGTGGAGCTTGAACCCGCCCGCACCCGCGGCCAGCTGCTCGCGAAGGGCCTCGTGCCGGACGGTGTTCCCCTTGCCCAGCAGCAGGACGTTGATCGGGTAACCGTCCATGGCGGACAGCATCCGGCCGAGGTTCCACGCGCCGGGTGTGACGGTGGTGGCCTTCGTGCCCTCGTTGGGCCCGGTGCCGCCACCGACCAAAGTGGTCAGTCCCGCGGCCAGTGCCGTGTCGACGAGCTGCGGGCAGATGAAGTGGACGTGGCAGTCGATGCCGCCCGCGGTGAGGATCTTGCCGTTGCCGGAGAGCACCTCGGTGGACGGCCCGATGACCAGCGCCGGGTCGACACCGTCCATCGTGTCCGGGTTGCCCGCCTTGCCGATGCCGACGATCCGGCCGTCGCGCACGCCGACGTCGGCCTTGACAATGCCCCAGTGGTCGAGGATCACCGCGCCGGTGATGATCAGGTCGGGCGCCCCCTCGGCCCGGGTCGCCGTGCCCTGGCCCATGGACTCGCGGATGACCTTGCCGCCGCCGAAGAGCACCTCGTCGCCGGAGCCGCCGGCCCCCATCGAACGGTCTTCGGTGACCTCGATCAGCAGGTCGGTGTCGGCGAGCCGGATCCGGTCGCCGGTGGTCGGGCCGAACAGCTCGGCGTAGCGCTCACGGTCGATCTGTGGCACCTCTAGAACTCCCCTGCGAACTCGGATCGGAGTCCGGGCACCCGGCGGGCTCCGGCGAGCGGCACGAGGTCGACTTCCCGCTCGACGCCCGGCTCGAACCGCACCGACGTCCCGGCCGGGACGTCGAGCCGGTGGCCGCGGGCGGCGTCCCGGTCGAACTCGAGGCCCGGGTTCACGGCCGCGAAGTGGTAGTGCGAGCCGACCTGCACCGGCCGGTCGCCGAGGTTCCGGACCAGCAGCCGGACGCGCGCGCGGCCGGGGTTCAGCTCGACCGGCTCCTCGCCGGGGATGATCTCGCCAGGGTGCATCAGCCGCTCCTCACACGATCGGGTCGTGCACGGTGACGAGCTTCGTGCCGTCCGGGAACGTGGCCTCGACCTGCACGGAGTCGACCATCTCCGGCACGCCGTCGAGCACCTGCGCCCGGGAGAGCACGGTCCGGCCACTGGCCACCAGCTCGCTGACCGTGCGGCCGTCGCGGGCGCCTTCGAGGACGTGGTCGGTGATGAGCGCGACGGCCTCGGGGTAGTTGAGCCGGACGCCGCGGTCGAGCCGCTTCCGCGCGACGTCGGCCGCCACGTGGATGAGCAGCTTGTCGCGCTCCTGCGGGCTGAGGTGCATGCGCTAGGTCTATCACCCGAAACGCGGCAGCGCCTGGTTCGGAAACACAGGATTTACCTGGGCTTCGTCACACTCAGTGGTGAAAATTCTCCTGATCGGAGGCTTCGGTGACTGAATCGTTCTCGTAATCGTGACCGAAACCACCGCATCTTTCGATTGCCAGCCGCCGGTCAAGAGAGCAAGGTCTATCCATCCGTGCGACGTGGCGCGCATTCAGTGCGCTTCCTCCGACCGCGCGACCAGCAGCAACCAGCCGGGGAAAAGCGCACCGAAAGGTTCCGCGAAACAGTGACTACCTCCACGATCAGCAAGCCACAGCCGTCCGGCCAACCCGACGACGGCTTCCGACCGGGTCTGGAGGGCGTCGTCGCCTTCCACACCGAAATCGCCGAACCCGACCGGGACGGCGGTGCCCTGCGCTACCGCGGCGTCGACATCGAGGACCTCGCCGGCAAGGTGACCTTCGGCGACGTCTGGGGCCTCCTCGTGGACGGCCGGTTCGGCCACGGCCTGCCGCCCGCCGAGCCGTTCCCGCTGCCGGTGCACACCGGTGACGTCCGGGTGGACGTCCAGGCCGCGCTGGCCATGCTCGCCCCGATCTGGGGGTACCGCCCGCTGCTCGACATCTCCGACGAAGAGGCCCGCGAGCAGCTGGCCCGCGCCTCGGTGATGGCGCTGTCGTACGTCGCCCAGTCGGCGCGCGGCATCGGCCAGCCCGCCGTGCCGCAGGCCCGCGTCGACGAGGCCCACTCGATCACCGAGCGGTTCCTCGTCCGCTGGCGCGGCGAGCCGGACCCCGCGCACGTCAAGGCCCTGGACGCCTACTGGGTGTCGGCGGCCGAGCACGGCCTCAACGCCTCGACCTTCACCGCCCGCGTCATCGCCTCCACCGGCGCCGACGTCGCGGCGGCCATGTCCGGCGCCATCGGCGCGATGTCGGGCCCGCTGCACGGCGGCGCCCCGGCGCGCGTGCTGCCGATGATCGAAGAGGTCGAGCGCACCGGTGACCCGGAAGGCCTGGTCAAGGGCATCCTCGACCGCAAGGAACGGCTGATGGGCTTCGGCCACCGCGTCTACCGGGCCGAGGACCCGCGGGCGCGCGTGCTGCGCCGGACCTGCCAGGAGCTCGGCGCGACCCGCTACGAGGCGGCCGCGGCGCTGGAGCAGGCCGCGCTGAAGGAGCTGCGCGAGCGGCGTCCGGATCACCCGATCGAGACCAACGTCGAGTTCTGGGCCGCGGTCATCCTGGACTTCGCGCAGGTCCCGCCGCACATGATGCCCGCGATGTTCAGCTCGGCCCGCACCGCCGGCTGGGCCGCGCACATCCTGGAGCAGAAGCGGACCGGACGTCTCGTGCGGCCGTCGGCCAAGTACGTCGGCCCGGCGCCGCGCAGCCCCGAGAACGTCGAGGGCTGGGAGCTCGTCACCAAGCACTGACGTCTGGCCAGAAGGGGCACTTTTACGTGAAAGTGCCCCTTCTGTCGTGGGTGGCGGTGGTGGTGAGCATGGCCGTGAGCTGGTCGACCAGCCAGCTGTCCAGGGACTCGCGCGGCACCGTGCGCTCCTGCAGCCAGCTCAGCAAGGCACCTTCGACGACCGCCGTCCAGCAACGCAGCGTGAGCGACAGCAGCGGTGAGGGGTTCTCGACGCCGAGAGCGTCCAGGATCAGCGCCACCGCGCGGTTGCGGACCTCGTCGATGGCCGCGTCCGTCTCGGACGTCGCGATCACCGAACCGCTGCGCAGCAGGGCGATGTACCCCGCGCGGTAGTGGTCGGCGACGTCGATCAGGCCGCGGACGGCGGCGCGGAGCCGGGTTTCGGGGGGCCCTTCCTCGAGGCCTGCCAAGCCGTCGATCAGGCCGTCGGTGACCGTGCGCAGGGCCTCGACCTGCAGTTCGCGCAGGTTGGCGAAGTACCGGTAGAACAGCGGCCGCGACACCTCGGCGCGCGCGACGATGTCGTCCACGGTGACCAGCTCGGGCGCCCGCGAGCCGAACAGGTCGAGCGCGGCGCGGATCAGGTCGTCGCGGCGGGCCTGCGGCGACATCCGCCGCGGCCGGCTCACGGCGTCAGGTCCAGCTTCGCGGCCTTGCGGAGGAGGCCGGGTGTCAGTCGCGAAAGGACCAGCGCGGCCTTCGCCTCCGGAGTGGACGGAGCGATCGCGATGTCCTTTTCCACGGCACGCAGGATATCCCGCGCCACGCCCTCGGGGCCGAACCCGCGCCGGGCGTACAGCTTCGAGCTTTCCTGCTGACGCCGGCGTTGTTCCTCTTCGGACACCCCGACGAACTTGGTCGTGCTGGTGATGTTGGTCTTGACGATGCCCGGGCACACCGCCGTGACGCCGATGTGGTGCGCGGCCAGCTCGGCCCGCAGGCAGACGCTCAGCGTCAGCACGGCGGACTTCGTCGTGGCGTAGGCGGACAGGATCTTCGACGGCAGGTAGGCCGCCGCCGAGGCGAGGTTGACGATCTGGCCGCCTTCGGCGCGCTCGGCCAGCATCGGCGCGAACGCGCGGCAGCCGTGGATCACGCCCCAGAGGTTGACGTCGATGACGCGTTCCCAGTCCTCGACGGACGTGTCGAGGAACGGGCCGGACATGCCGATCCCGGCGTTGTTGACCACGATGTCCGGGACGCCGTGGTTCTCCCGGACGTCGTGCGCGAACCGGTGCACGGCCTCGCCGTCCGAAGAGTCCACTGTGTACTCGGCGAGCCCGTGTGCGCCCAGCAGCTTCCGAGTCTCGGCGGCCGCGGCGGCGTCGATGTCGGTGATGACGACGTCGGCGCCCCGCTCGGCGAAGGCGAGCGCGGTGGCGCGGCCGATGCCGCTGCCCGCCCCGGTGACGACGACGAGCTTGTGCGCGAACGGCCCGGCGTCGACGCGGGCCCGGCGCAGCGCGCGGCTTTCGCTGCCGGTTTCGGCGTACTCGATCAGCTCGGCGGCCGCGGCGGCCACGACGTCCGGCCGGGCGCGGGTCACCCAGTGCGTCCCGACGACCCGGCGGATCCGCAGGTCGGACACCCAGCGGGTGACCTCGGTCTGCAGCGGCGTCGTGACGTAGGCGTCCCCGGTCGGGGCCAGCACCTGCACCGGGACGTCGGCGGGCCGGGGCGCGGGGCGCGAAAGCCGGGTGAACATGTTGGCGCGGTAGAGCTGGAGGCCGTGCAGGCCGTCGGACCTGTCCGGGCGCGCCGCGTCCGGCTCCATCCGCTGGATCTGCCTGCCCAGCAGGCCGGTGCGCCACAGCAGGTCCGGGATCAGCGGGATCTGGAAGGCGAGGATGTACCACGAGTGCAGGAACTGGCTCAGCGCGTTCTTGAGCCGCTTCGGCGTCGGCCGGCGCAGCTGCGCGCGGAACCACGAGCCGGCGTGGTCGAGGCTCGGCCCGGAGAGGGACGTGTAGGAGGCGACCCGCCCGCGCAGGCCCTCGCCGGTGACGGCGTGCCAGGTCTGGATCGAGCCCCAGTCGTGGGCGACCAGGTGCACCTTGCCGTCCGGCTGCACCGCCTCGACGACCGCGCGCAGGTCGTCGGCCAGCTGGTCCAGCCGGTAGGACGCGCGTCCCGAAGGCTTGTCCGACTGTCCGGCCCCGCGGACGTCGTAGGTGACGACGCGGTGTTTCGCGGCCAGCGCGGCGGCTACCCCGGCCCACATCGAGCTGTTGTCCGGGTAGCCGTGCACGAGCACGACCGTGGGCCCGTCGCTCCGGCCGTCGACGGTCACGGAGAGGCGGACACCGTCGCTGGCGGTCACCCACTTGTGAGACATTCTGTCATGTTAGACAACTTGTCAACAGCGCGTTCACCCGCGCGGCGGTTCCACCGGCTCGGATCTTCGGGTTTTTGCTTATATGACAACGTTTTCGTGGTTTCCCGTGGAACCAAGCCGCCGTGTCCACCGAACGGTGGACAGCCGGATTCAGCCGCCTGTTGGTCGGATCCGGCGGCTCCGGCGGCCACGCTTGAGGCCATGACCACAGCAGTGAGCGTGCGCGGCCTGCGCAAGCAGTACCCCGGCCACCTCGCGGTGGCCGGACTGGACCTGGAGATCGCCCAGGGCGAGGTCTTCGCCCTGCTCGGGCCGAACGGCGCCGGGAAGACCACGACCGTCGAGATCCTCGAAGGGCACCGGCAGCGGACGGCCGGCGAGGTCACGGTGCTCGGCGAGGACCCCGGCAAGGCCGGCCGCGCCTGGCGGGCCCGGCTCGGCATCGTCCTGCAGACGGCGACCGACGCCGCCGAGCTGAACGTCGCCGAAACCGTCCGGCACTTCGCGAAGTACTACCCCGGCCCGCGCGATCCCGACGAGGTGATCGAGAAGGTCGGGCTCACGGAGAAGGCGCGTACGCGCGTCAAGGCGCTCTCGGGCGGGCAGCGCCGCCGCGTCGACGTCGCGCTCGGCATCATCGGGCGGCCCGAGCTGCTCTTCCTCGACGAGCCGACCACCGGCTTCGACCCCGAGGCCCGGCGGCAGTTCTGGACGCTGATCAGCGATCTCGCCGCCGAGGGCACCACCATCCTGCTGACCACCCACTACCTCGACGAGGCCGAAGCGCTCGCCGACCGGGTCGCGGTCATCGCCCGCGGCGAGATCGTCGCCCAGGACACGCCGCAGAACCTGGGTGGCAGGGCCGCCGCCGAGGCCACCGTGCGGTGGACCGACGAACGCGGCGAGCACGTCGAGCGCACCGCGTACCCGACCAAGCTCGTCACCGAGCTCGCGGCGGGGGGTCGGGAGCTCGCCGGGCTGACGGTGACCAGGCCGAGCCTCGAAGACATCTACCTGGACCTGATCGGAGACAAGGCATGACCACGCTCGCCCTTCCCGGACCACTGGCACTGGGGCTGGCCCGCGGCGGCACCGAGCTGCGGCAGTTCTTCCGGCACAAGGAACAGGTGGTCTTCACCTTCTCCCTGCCCGCGGTGCTGATGATCCTGCTCGGGTCCATCCTGGACGGCCCGACCGCGCTCGACGGCGTCACGTCCGGGCAGCTGCTGGCGGCCGGGATGATCGGCTCCGGCATCGTGTCGACGTCGTTCAACAGCATCGCGACCGGCGTCTCGGCCGACCGCGAAACCGGCGCGCTCAAGCGGCTGCGCGGCACGCCGATGCCGCCGGCGTCGTACTTCGTCGGCAAGATGGTGCTGGTCGCCGTGTCGAGCCTGGCCCAGACCGTGCTGATGGCCGCGGTCGCCGTGGCGCTGTTCGGGCTGGAACTGCCGTCCGACCCGGCGAAGTGGCTGACGCTGCTGTGGGTGTTCGCGCTCGGCATCGTCTCGTGCACCCTGCTCGGGATCGCGGTCAGCTCGCTGGCGAAGTCCACCAACGGCGCGGTCGCCATCGTGCAGATGCTGTACCTGGTGCTGCAGTTCATCTCCGGCGTCTTCGTTTCGCCGATCACGAGCCTGCCGAAAGTTATGGTGGACATCGCGTCGTTCTTCCCGCTGAAGTGGATCTGCCAGGGGTTCCGGTCGGTCTTCCTGCCGGACGGCGCCGTGAGGATGGAGATGGCCGGGGCATGGGAACTTCCGCGGGTGGCGCTGGTGCTGGGGATCTGGTGCGTGGTGGGCGCGGTGCTGGCGCGGCTGACGTTCCGGTGGACCGACGCGAAGTGAAGGACGCCTGGGACCGGTTCAACTGGCTCTGGGAGATCCTCTTCGCGGTGGCGTACCTGGCCACGCTGGTGCTGGTGGTGCTGGACGACGGCGACCCGGTGCGCAAGGCGGTCGCCGCCGGGTCGCTCACCGCGCTGGCGCTGTCCTACCTGCTGTGGGGCCGCCGGGTGGTCAGGGACGACGACTCCCCCGTCGCGCAGCGGTGGGTGTTCGCGATCATCGTGCTGACGCTGGTCGGGGTCTCGCTGTTCGCCGCGAGCACGTCGGGCTTCATCCTGTTCATGGCCTGCCCGCTGCTGTTCTCGACGCTCGAGTTCCGGCCCGCGGCGGTCCTCACCACGGTGGCGATCCTGCTCAACCCCGCGGCGACCATCGCGAACGACGGGTTCCGCGGCCCGACGCTGCACATCCTGCTGCCGATGACGGCGATCCTGGTCGTCTTCGGGGTGCTGTGCGGCAAGTTCATCGGGCACGTCATCGAGGAGAGCCGGGGACGCGCGGACCTGATCGCGAAGCTCGAGGAGAGCCAGGCGGAAGTCGCCCGGCTCTCCCGTGACGCGGGCACCGCGGCCGAACGCGAACGGCTCGCCCGCGAGATCCACGACACGCTCGCGCAGGGGTTCACCAGCATCGTCACCCTCGCCCAGGCCATCGAGTCCGAACTGGACACCGACCCGGCGGCGGCGCGGCGGCACGCCGAGCTGGCCGCCCGCACCGCGCGGGACAACCTCACCGAGGCCCGCGCGATGGTCGCCGCGCTGGCGCCGGCGGACCTCGCGGCCGGCTCGCTGGTCGACGCCGTCCGGCGGCAGGCCGACCGGCTGGCCGATTCGTCCAACGTGGTGGTCCGGTACGAAGTGGACGGTGTGCTGCCGCCGATCGGCACGGCGGGCGAAGTCGTGCTGCTACGGGGTGCGCAGGAAGCGCTGAACAACGTCCGGCGGCACGCGGCCGCGTCGGCGGTGTCGGTGCGGCTGTCCGCTGTGGACGGTTCGGTGCGGCTGTCGGTGCGCGACGACGGCGCCGGCTTCGACCCGGACCACGCCACGGGTTTCGGCCTGCGCGGGATGCGGTCACGGGCCGAGCAGGTCGGCGGCAGACTGAGTGTCCGGAGTGGCCCCAGCGGCACCGAACTCACCCTGGAGGTGCCGGCTTGATCCGCGTCATGCTCGTCGACGACCACCCCGTCGTCCGCGAAGGCCTCCGCGGCATGCTCGAAGCGGAACCGGACCTCACGGTCGTCGGCGAAGCGGGCTCCGGCGACGAAGCCGTCGCGCTCGACCGGGTCGCCGCCCCCGACGTCGTGCTGATGGACCTGCGGATGCCCGGCCTCGACGGCGTCGGCGCGACCAAGCGGATCCTGCGCGAGCAGCCCGGCCGCCGGATCGTGGTGCTGACGACGTACGAGACGGACGCGGACATCCTGCGCGCGGTGGAGGCCGGCGCGTCGGGCTACCTGCTGAAGGACGCCTCGCGCGCGGAGCTGGCGAACGCGATCCGCGCGGCGGCCCGCGGGGAGACGGTGCTGGCACCGTCGGTGGCCGGGAAGCTGGTCAACCGGGTCCGCAACCCGGAGCCGCAGCCGCTGTCGGCCCGCGAGGTGGAGGTGCTGCGGCTGGTCGCCACGGGCGGGACCAACGCCGACATCGGCCGCGCCCTGCACATCAGCGAGGCGACGGTGAAGACCCACCTGCTGCGGGTGTTCGGCAAGCTCGGCGTCTCCGACCGCACGGCCGCGGTGACGACAGCGATGGCCCGCAACCTCCTCGGCTGACCCGGCCGGCCGTGCGGGAAGGGTCGACACGCGTGATTGAGCAGCCGACACGCGTGATCGGGCAGCCGACACGGCCGCAGCCGGGCCGCCCGCCGTGTCGACCCTCCAATCACGCGAGTCGACCCTTCAATCACGCGAGTCGACCCTTCAATCACGCGAGTCGACCCTTCAATCACGCGTGTCGACCTCTCGTGCACGGGCCGGGACCTGCTTCGGGAGACCACGCGCGGCAGAATGCCTCCATGCTTGCCTCGACCGAACTCGCCCTGCTCCGCCGGATCGCTCACGAGCAGGCCGCCTGCCGGGCTCCGTCGCTGGTTGCCGCCGTCGTGCGGGACGGGGGGATCGTCTGGTCCGGTGGCCGGGGGCGGGTCGGCGGGGAGACCCCGACCACCGACACCCAGTACCGGCTCGGGTCGATCACCAAGACCCTCGTCGCCACCGCCGTCATGCGGCTGCGCGACGAAGGCCTGCTCGACCTCAACGACCCGCTGGAGAAGCACGTCCCCGGCACGCCGTTCGGCGCCGCCACCGTCGCCCAGCTGCTGTCCCACACCTCCGGCCTGACGTCCGAATCACCCGGCCTCTGGTGGGAGCGGACCCCGGGTGCCGACTGGGACGCGCTGGTCGGCAGCCTCGCCGAGGGCGCGACCAAGCACCGGCCAGGCGCGCGGTTCCACTACTCGAACGTCGGCTACGGCGTCCTCGGCGAGCTCCTCACCCGCCACCGCGGCAAGGGCTGGCTCTCCGTGCTCGACGAGGAGGTCCTCGGGCCGCTCGGGATGACCCGCACGACCCCGCACCCGGTCGGCGCGCACGCCGAGGGCTTCGCCGTGCACCCCTTTGCCGACGTCCTGCTGCCCGAGCCGAGCCCGGACGCCGGCGCGATGGCCCCCGCCGGGCAGCTGTGGTCGACCGCGCAGGACCTCGCGCGCTGGACGGCGTTCCTCGGCGGCGAAACCGGTGACGTGCTCGCGCCGGACACCGTCGCCGAGATGCGGACCATGGTCACCGTCGACGACACCGACGTCTGGACGACCGGGTTCGGGCTCGGCCTGATGCTGGTGCGCTACCAGGGCCGCCGGTTCGCCGGCCACACCGGCTCGATGCCCGGGTTCCTCGCCGTGACGCTGGTCGACCCGGCCGCGCAGACCGGCGCGCTGGTGCTCACCAACTCGACGTCCGGCGTCGGCATCACCCAGCTCTGCCTCGACCTCATCACGATGACCGACGAGCTGGAGCCGCGGCTGCCCGCCGAGTGGCTGCCGTCGCCCACCGACCCCGCGCTGCTCGCGCTGACCGGGCTCTGGCACTGGGGCCCGACCCCGTACCACCTGCGCGTCCAGGGCGACGGGCTGCTCCTGCTCGCCCCGGTCGAGGGCGCCGGGCGCAGCTCGCGCTTCCGCGCGACCGGCGAGGACACCTACGTCGGCCTCGACGGCTACTACGCCGGCGAGACGCTCGAAGTGGGCCGGAACGCCGACGGCGTCGCCACCCACCTCGACCTGGCGACGTTCGTCTTCACCCGCACGCCGTACGACCCGGCCGCGCCGGTGCCGGGCGGCGTCGAGGACTGGCGCTGAAAAGGGCCCCGCTCACACCCCCAAGGTGGTGAGCGGGGCCCTCAGGTCAGGGCGGAGGAGGACGCTACCGGCGGGCCGGCGGCTCGGAAACCGTGTTTTTACCCCCAGCCGCCGTGGACGCCCATGAGCCCGATGGCGTAGCTGTCGCCCTCCGGGTGGCCGACGACCAGATCCGCCGCCGGCCACCCGGCGAGCCACAGCCGGCGCCGGTCGCGCAGCTCGGCGGCGACGTCGGCGGGCGCCACGGGCAGGTGGAACTTGATCCGCACGTCCCCGGGCAGCACCGCCCAGCCGTCGACCGGCTCGCCCGCCCGCACGTCGAACGCCGCGGCCGTGACCGGCGTCCAGTCCCCGCTCGCCAGGCACCGCACCGGGCCGGCCAGCTCGGACCGCCACCCGGCGAGCGCCAGCACGGCGACCAGGCCCGGCAGCGGCACGACCCACGGCAGCCAGCCCCCGGTCACGACGACGGCCGCGACCTCGGCCGCGAGCGCGAAGCCGCCGACCGCCCACACCGCCACCGTGACGGACACGAACTTCCACCGCAGGACCACCCGCCGCGTCGACGGCCGCTTCGACAGCAGCCTGACCAGGCCGAACACCGAAGCGCCGGCGAAGATCGAGACGAAGAACCCGGCGTAGACGACGTCCTCGCCGTGGGGTGGGTGGTCGACCAGGCCGGCGACGATCGCGGCGGCCACCAGCAGCCACAACAGCCCGAAGGCGGCCACCTGCACGCCGCGGCGGGCCGGCGCGCCGGGGCGCGCCTCGCCGGTCGCCCACCACGGCAGGCGGGGGACGAAGACCAGCGCCAGCGTGGCCGCGAAGCCGACCGGCAGCCCGATCGCGGTCGTTTCCGTCCAGCCCTCGACCGCGAGGTGCGCCGCGGCCACCACGGCGAACCACGCGAAGAAGCGCAGGCGGGGTTTCATCGATTCCACATGTCGGACTCCGGCCCACCGGCGTTAGCTGCTGCGTCCCGACCTGAGAGACTGACCACATGACCGACGCTGAGTTGACCATCCCCGCAGACCTCAAGCCGGCCGACGGCCGCTTCGGCTGCGGACCGTCGAAGGTCCGCGCCGAGCAGCTGAGTGCACTGGCGGAGTCCGGCTCCACCTACCTCGGCACGTCGCACCGGCAGAAGCCGGTCAAGTCCCTCGTCGGGCGCGTCCGGGCCGGTCTGTCCGAGCTGTTCTCCCTGCCCGAGGGCTACGAGGTGATCCTCGGCAACGGCGGCACCACGGCGTTCTGGGACGCCGCCGCGTTCGGCCTGGTCCGCGAGCGCGCGCAGCACTTCACCTACGGCGAGTTCTCCTCGAAGTTCGCCACCGTGACCAAGGGTGCGCCGTTCCTGGCCGACCCGATCGTCGTCAAGGCCGAGCCGGGCAGCGCACCGGACATCGCCTACGAAGCCGGCGCCGACCTGGTCGGCTGGGCGCACAACGAGACGTCCACCGGCGTGGCCGTGCCGGTCCGCCGCCCGGAAGGCAGCGAGGGCGCGCTGGTCGCGATCGACGCCACCTCCGGCGCCGGCGGTCTCCCGGTCAAGGCGGAGGACTTCGACGTCTACTACTTCGCGCCGCAGAAGTCGTTCGCCGCGGACGGCGGGCTCTGGATCGCGCTGGCCTCCCCGGCCGCGGTCGAGCGGATCGGCGAGCTCGGCGGCGGCGACCGCTGGATCCCGGAGTTCCTGTCGCTGACCACCGCGCTGGACAACTCCCGCAAGGACCAGACGTACAACACCCCGGCCGTGGCCACGCTGTTCCTGCTCGCCCAGCAGATCGAGTGGATGAACGGCCAGGGCGGCCTCGCCTGGACGACCTCGCGCACGAAGGACTCGTCGTCGCGGCTGTACGAGTGGGCCGAGAAGACGAGCTACACCACGCCGTTCGTCAAGGACCCGGAGCTGCGCTCGCAGGTCGTCGGCACGGTGGACTTCAGCGACGACGTCGACGCCGCCGCGGTGGCGAAGGTGCTGCGCGCCAACGGGATCGTCGACACCGAGCCGTACCGCAAGCTGGGCCGCAACCAGCTGCGCGTCGGCCTGTTCCCGGCGATCGACCCGGACGACGTCACCAAGCTGACGCAGGCCATCGAGTACGTGGTCGAGCGGCTCGGCTGAGCCACCGCGGTGAATGACTCATTCCTGGCAGCTGACGCCAGGAATGAGTCATTCACCGCATCCACTCCCTCGCGCCGTCCGGCTCAGGCCAGCGCGCGCGTCGGCGCCAGCCGAGCCGCCCGCACCGCCGGGTAGGCCCCCGCCACCGCGCCCACCAGCGCCGCGACGCCGACCCCGCCCGCCAGCGCTCCCGTCGGCAGCACCGCCGGCCAGCCCTGGCTCAGCGCGTACCCCGCCGTCACCAGCACCCCGACCAGCACGCCCGCCAGCCCGCCGAGTCCGGACAACAGCACCGACTCCGCCAGGAACTGGCCGCGGACCTGCCGCTTCGTCGCCCCCAGCGCTCTGCGCAACCCGATCTCGCGGCGCCGCTCCAGCACCGAGATCACCATCGTGTTCGCCACCCCGACGCCGCCGACCAGCAGGGCGACCCCGCCCAGCCCGAGGAACAGCGCGCTGTACGTCGTGTCCGTGAGCTTCTGGGCCGCCAGTGCGTCCGACGGCCGTCGGACCTCGACCTCGTTCGGGGCCTGCGGGTTCAGCGTCGCCGCCAGCACCGAACGCACTCCGTCCACTTGCGACTCCTCGGCGCGGACGTACACAGTGGACGGATGGCCGTCGAACCCGAGCAGCCGCTCGGCGACGTCCCAGCCCACCAGCACCGACCGCTCGACCTCCGGGGCGAGGGGCATCGGCGCGAGGATGCCCACCACGGTGAACCACTGCGTCCCGATCAGCACCTGCGGCGGCCGCGCCGGGTCGATGTGGTCGATGCCCAACCGGGCCGCCGCCTGCGACCCGAGCACCGTCACCGGGTAGTTCTGGTTGCCCGCGCCCAAAAAGGCACCGGCCCGTACCTTGCCGCCCAGCACGCCGAGCAGGTCCGGCCGTGCCGCGTACACCGCGAGCCCGGACGTGTCGTCCGGCGCGATCTTGTCGCTGCGGCGCACACTCGCCGACGTCGTCCCCGTGCCGGCCGCCGCCTGCACCGGGCCGATCCGGCGGGCCATCGCGACCGCGTCGTCCGGCAGCGTCGCGTTGTCGCCGAACAACGTCTGGCCCGGTCCCGCCGTGAGCAGGTTGGGGCCGAGCGCGGCCAGCCGGTCGTGCAGGGCCTGCGCCCCGGACGCCGGGATCGCCAGCACCGCCACCATCGCGGCGACGCCGATCGCGATGCCCAGCGCGGACAGCACCGCCCGCACCGGCCGCGTCCGCATGCCGTGGGCGCCGAGCGCGACGACGTCCGGCGGCTTGAGCCGGGCCGGTTCCGGCAGCGTCACCAGCGTCATCGCGCACCCACCAGCCCGGTGTCCAGCCGCAGGTGCCCGTCGAGCAGCTCGATCCGGCGCGGCATGCCCGCCGCGATCTCGCGGTCGTGGGTGATCACGACGATCGTGGTGCCGTCGGCCGACAGCTCGCCGAGCAGCGCGAGCACCGAAGCACCGGTGCCGGTGTCGAGGTTGCCGGTCGGCTCGTCGGCCAGCAGGATCGCCGGGTCGTTGACGACGGCCCTGGCGATCGCGACGCGCTGGCGTTCCCCGCCCGAGAGCTCGCCGGGGCGGTGCCACGCCCGGTGCCCGAGCTTGACGCGGTCGAGCGCCGCCAGTGCCCGCGCGCGCCGCCGTCGCCGCGGCACCCCGGCGTAGAGCAGGCCGGTGCACACGTTGTCCACCGCACTCATCCCTTCGTCGAGGAAGAACTGCTGGAACACGAACCCGATCCAGCGGGACCGCAGCGCGGACACCTTCCGGTCCGAGAGCGTGGCGACGTCGTGCCCGCGCAGCTCCACCCGCCCGGACGACGGCCGGTCGAGCGTGCCCATCAGGTGCAGCAGGGTGGACTTGCCGGACCCGGACGGCCCGACGATCGCCACCATCTCGCCGTCCTCCAGCGCGAGCGAGACGCCGTCGAGCGCGGCGACCCCGCCGGGGTAGGTGCGCGTGACCTCGTGCACGCGCAGCACGGGCGTCACGACGTCGTCACCACCCGCATGCCCGCGGCCAGGCCGGTGCCGGAGACCTCGACCTTCCCGCCGCTGAACAGTCCGGTTTGGACGGCGATCAGCCGTCGCTGCCCGTTTTCGTCGACCTCGACCGCGTACCCGCCTTCGGCGAGCGCGAGCAGCGCGCCGACCGGCACCGCGAGCACGCCCTTGCGGACGTCCTTGGTGAACCGGACGGCGGCCGGGGCCGAGTCGAGGCTGCCGGCCGCGGCCGGGTCGTCGAGCCCGACGGTCACGGTGATCTTGGGCTTGCCGTCGTCCTGGCCCGTCGCGTCCTTGCCCTCGACCGCGCTCCGCCCGACGTCGGTGATCGTGCCCGGCGTCGTCTTCCCGTTGATCGTCACGGACGCCTTCGCGCCCTGCTGGGCGAGGCCCTGCTTGGCCGCGTCGAGCTTCACCTGCACCGACCGGACCGTGCCGGTCGTCTTGAGGATCTCGCCCTGCGCGGGCGAGCCGGGCTTCGCCGCCAGTGCCGACACGCGCAGCTCGCCCGCCGCCAGCACGACGTCACCCTGGCCGAACGCGCCGGTCTGCTCCAGTCCGAGGGACTTCTGCCACTTCTTCAGCGCGGCCGCCGTGGCCGAGGTGAACTTCTTGTCCGGCGTGCCGAACCCGCTGAAGCCGCACGCCTTGAGGTTCTCCTCCAGCTGCTTGACGTCGGCGCCGTCGGCCACGCCCTCGCGGAGGTCGCGGTAGAACGGCAACGTGCCGTAGAACAGCGGCACCGGCGTCGCGTCCACCCCGTACACCGGCTTGCACCGGGTGAGGGTGGCGCCGGCGTCCGGCAGCGACGTGAGCGTGCCGGGCTTGCGGCCGCCGACGACGGATTCTTCGCCGTAGCCGAGGGTGCCGTCGGCCTCCTCTTCCTCGCTCAGGTCGGTCTTGGCCACCTCGGCCGTCTCGACCGCGGGTGGCGCGGCCTCCTTGACCGGCGTCGCGCTCGACACCCGCGTCAGGAGCACGACGGAGCTGGTGCCGAGCACGACGACCACGACGACGGCCGCGACGAGCCAGCGCGCCCGGCCGCGACGGCGGGGCTTCAGGTGGGTCACCTCGTTCACTTGCCCGCCTCGGCGCTGACGCTCATCCCGAGCCCGCAGGCTTTCGCGGCTTCTTCGAACTTCTTGGGGTCGTCCACCTTTCCGGCGCGCATCATGCCCTTGCCGCTGGGATCCGGGTCGGGCATGTCGATGCCGTGCTCGCGCATGCACTTGGCGTCCTTGCGCATCTTGTCGAGTTCCTCGGCGCTCGGCTGCTTCATCTCGCCGCCGTTGGGCATCAGGTGCTTGCACGCGCTCTGCGCGGCTTCCATCTTCGAGGCGTCGACACCGTCGCCGCCCAGCGTGATCGCCATGCCCCCGCCGTCGCCGGCGGGTTTGGGGTCGGGCATGTCGACGCCGTGCTCGCGCATGCACTTGGCGAAGTCCCGCATCTTGTCCTCGTCGCTCTTGCCGCTGTTGTCGGCCGCGGTGGGCCCGCCCGACTTCGGCGGCGTCGAGATCGAGGCGACCTTCGACCCGTCGTCGGGCTTCGCGCCGCACCCGCCGAGCAGCAGGGCGGTCCCGAGCGCCGCGACGGCTATCCGTGTCCGCATGGCTCGCATTCCTTTCGTCCGGATGGGGCCCAGGTCTACGGATCGGGGGATTCGGGCGCGTTAAGCGACGTCGTTTATGCGGTCCTTATGGCCTCCCTGCGCAGACTGGGCCGGTGCGGGTGCTGGTGGTGGAGGACGAGCGGTTGCTCGCCGACTCGGTCGCGGAGGGGCTGCGGCGCTTCTCCATGGCGGTCGACGTCTGTTACGACGGCGAGCAGGCCATGGAACGCGTCGGCGTGCACGGCTACGACGTCGTGGTCCTCGACCGCGACCTGCCGAAGGTGCACGGCGACGACGTCTGCGCCGCGGTGGTCCGCGCGGGCGGCGAGGCGCGGGTGCTGATGCTGACCGCGGCCGCCGACGTCACCGACCGGGTCGCCGGCCTCGGCCTCGGCGCCGACGACTACCTGACGAAGCCGTTCGCGTTCGCCGAGCTGGTCGCCCGGGTGCAGGCGCTGGCGCGGCGCGCGCGGCCGGCGTTGCCGCCGGTGCTGGAACGCGACGGCGTCGTCCTCGACCTCCCGCGTCACCAGGCCGCCCGCGACGGCCGGTTCCTGCTGCTCTCGCCGAAGGAGTTCGCCGTGCTGGAAGTGCTCATGCGGGCGGAGGGCGCCGTCGTCAGCGCCGAGGACCTGCTGGAGAAGGCGTGGGACGAGCACGCGGACCCGTTCACCAACGCGGTGCGCGTCGCGGTGATGACGTTGCGGCGCAAGCTGGGCGAGCCGCCGGTGATCGAGACCGTGCCGGGCGCCGGCTACCGGTTCGGCACGCCGTGAACGGCTTTTCGGTCCGGACGAAGCTCACGGCCTGGTACGGCGGGCTGTTCCTGCTCGCCGGGCTGGTCCTGGTCGTCATCAACTACCTGCTGGTGCAGAGCACCCTGCCGGACCCCACCCGGGCCGCCCTGACGACGATCGGCTCGGCCGACACGCTCTACGGCGTCCAGGCCGACACGGTGGTGGGCGGCTCTCCGGGGGTGGCGGTGCGGCTGCTCAGCGGCTCGCTCGACGAGTACCGCTCCTCGACGCTGTCGACGCTGGTGGTCGGCTCGGCGATCGCGCTGGTGGCGACGGCGGCGCTGGCGGTGCTGTTCGGCTGGCTGATGGCGGGCCGCGCGCTGCGGCCGCTGCACGACATCACCTCGGCCGCGCGGCGGCTGGAGGCGGGCAAGCTCGACCGCCGGATCAACCTCGAAGGGCCACCGGACGAGCTGAAGGAGCTGGCGGACACGTTCGACGGCATGCTCGACCGGCTCGCGGAGTCGTTCGACAGCCAGAAGCGGTTCGTCGCGAACGCGTCCCACGAGCTCCGGACGCCGCTGGCGGTGCAGCGGACGCTGATCGAGGTGGCGATGGCCGCCCCGGACGTCCCACCGGAGCTGAAGAAGCTCGGCACGCACCTGCTCCACACGAACGAGCGCAGCGAGCGGATGATCGAGGGCCTGCTCGTGCTGGCCCGCACCGACCGCGGGCTGCACGCGCGCACGCCGGTGCGTCTCGACGAGGTCGTGGCGTCGGTGGTCCGGGCGACGTCCGCCCAGGCCTCGTCGGCGGGGGTGACGGTGGAAACGCGGCTGCGGCCGCGGACGGTCGCGGGCGACCCGGTGCTGCTCGAGCGGCTGGTGACGAACCTGGTGGTCAACGCGATCACGTACAACGCTTCGGGCGGCTGGGTGTACGTCGACGTGCGCGGCGACCCGGCGCTGGAGGTGCGGAACTCGGGACCGGTGGTGCCGCCCGAGGCGGTGCCGACGCTGTTCGAGCCGTTCCGGCGGCTGGGCGGGGCGGAGCGGACCGGGGACACGCGCAACGCGGGGCTGGGGCTGTCGATCGTCCGCTCGGTGGCCCAGGCCCACGGGGGTCGGGCGGAGGCCCAGCCAGGACGGCGGGGCGGGCTCGCGGTGACGGTCCGGCTGCCGCCGTCTTGATCCACTCGATCGTGACTTTGCGTGCCCGGCGTGTCACCCCTTTGCCGCTGACCAGCGTGGGTGACGATGCCCACGACGCAAAATGAACAGTGGGCAGTTCGGTGCGGACTCGGCGCGCCTCGCACGTCAAGCCGACGCGCCGTTCTAACGTGGGCACCCACAACGGTGAAGAAGATCGGGGAGGCGAGAACAATGCGGGCGCTGCGAGTGGTCGGACTGCACGAGGACGGCAAGTCCATCGTGCTCGAAGACCCGGCGAGCCGTACTCGTTTCCTGCTCCCGGCTGATGAGCGACTGCGCGCGGCGGCGCGGGGTGACATCACCCGCCTCGGCCAGATCGAAATCGAGTTGGAGAGCCAGATGCGGCCACGCGAGATCCAGCAGCGCATCCGGGCAGGCGAGTCCGTCGAGCAGGTCGCCGCGAGCGCCGGTGTCTCGACGCAGCGCGTGGAGCGCTACGCCTACCCGGTCCTGCTCGAGCGGTCCCGGACCGCCGAGCTGGCGCAGAGCGCCCACCCGGTCCGCGAGGACGGCCCCGACGTGCAGACGCTCGGCGAGGTCGTCGCGCACAGCTTCGGCGTCCGCGGCCACGACTACTCGCAGGCCACCTGGGACTCCTGGAAGGGCGACGACGGCCGCTGGGTCGTCGTGCTCCGGTGGAAGGCCGGGCGGTCGGACAACCGCGCGCACTGGGCGTTCGCCCCGGGTGCGCACGGCGGCACGGTGACGGCGCTCGACGAGAACGCCGAAGTCCTGCTGGACCCGAGCGCCTACCGCGCCCCGCGCACGGTCCGCGCCCTCGCGCCGGCCCGCGAGACGGAGTTCCAGCCGACGCTGGATTCGGTGGAGCCGGAGCGGGCCCAGCTGCCGTCGGCCGAACCGGACCCGGACGACGACACCCGCGAGATCCCGCGCGTCCCGGTCGACCCGGACGAGGACGCGACGGTGCCGGAGCCACGGCCGAAGGCCAAGAAGAACCACCCGATCGTGCCGTCCTGGGAGGACGTGCTGCTCGGGGTCCGCTCGCAGCGCGGCTAGCCCCAAGCGCCCCAATGTGGCGTTGGTTGCGTCCAGCGCACCCAATGTGGCGTTCGGTGCATCCAACGCACCCAATGTGGCGTTCGGTGCGTCCAACGCACCCAATGTGGCGTTCGGTGCATCCAACGCACCCAATGTGGCGTTCGGTGCATCCAACGCACCCAATGTGGCGTTCGGTGCATCCAACGCACCGAACGCCACATTGGGGCGCTAGTCCACCAGCGCGGCGAGCGTCTTCGGCGCCACCAGCCGGTAGGCCTCGCGCACGATCCGCTCGACCTCGGCCCAGTCGACGTCGACGTCCAGCCGCACGCCCAGCCAGCCGCGGTGCCCGACGTACGGCGGCCGGAAGAACCGCTCCGGCTCCGTGCGCACCAGTTCCTCCTGCACCCCGGGCGGTGCCGGGCACCAGAACGCGAGCATGTCGTCGTGGTGGTGGTCGGCGAACATCACGAATGTCTTCTTGCCGCGCACGAACCACGTCGGCTCGCCGTGGCTGAGCCGCTCGGTCGTCTCCGGCAGGGCGAGGCACAACTTCCGCAAAGCCTCCAGCTGCTGCATCCCGCAAGGCTACGATGTCACGCTGAGGGAGGGAACGATCATGCGGAGTGACCAGCAGGCCTGGCTCGTCCGCTTCGGCGAACTGAGGTACCGCGCGTTCGGCGGTGCCCCGGTGGTCGAGGTGGCGCCCGCGCAGTGGGGCCTCGACCCGACGACCATCCGGCAGGCCGCGCACTCGCGCCGGTACCGGGAAACCGCGCCGGACCAAGCGGATTTCCTGCGGTTCGAGTTCGCGCCCAGGCTCTTCCCGCCGCCGTTCGACCGCGGCCCCGGCACGGACGCCGCCCGCCGCCGGCTCGCGAAGCTGCTGCGCGAACAGGAGCAGTTCTGGGCGAGTTCGCGGCGGTTGCGGCTCAGCCGCGACGACATCGGCAAAGCCGGCGCGGCGGCCGGGATGACCGTCGTCGCCGAAGCCGCCGATCCGACCGACCGGCTCCTGCTGCTGCGGCGCACCGGGCTCCCCGACGAGGAGCTGCGGCCCCGCACGCCCGGACGCCTGCTCGACCTGAGCACGGTTCAAGGCCTGGCCGCGGTCCTCAGCGTCGCCGTGGCGGGCGTCGGCACCTGGTTCGCGGCCACCGCCGAACAGAAGTGGCCGCTCCTGCTGATCCCGGTCTTGCTGGTCGCCGCGGTGGCGGCGCAGTTCCTGATCCGCGGGATCGCCGGCCGGTCGCCGCGCATGCCGTGGCTGGACGAGCCGTTCGACGGCAGTCCCCAGGTGATCGTGCTGCCGCCGCCGTCGGTGTCCCCCGAACTGCTCGGCGAAGTCGCTTCGCTCTACGGCTACTTCTCCGCCGGCCCGTGCGACTCGACCCGCAACGCCCTCGACGTGTTGTTCCGGAAAACCCGGCCCGGCCTCATTTTCGGCACTCCGGCGCCCCCGGCGCCGCGGGTCCCGTCGTCCTTCGAGATCCCGGCCGGCTCACCGGACCGGGAGCAGTGGCTGCGCAACCACCTCGACGGCCGGGCCGAGCTGTGGGTGAGCGTCCGGCACGCGAAGCTGGCACCGGCCCGGATCGTCGAGATCGCGGGCGGCGAGGGGCTGCACCCCGTCGCGGAGTTCGCCGACAGCACCGACCGGATCCTGCTGCTGCGCGGCAATTCGCCCGTGCCCGCCCGGAAGTTCCGGATGTCGTTCGCCGGCTTCCTCGTCCCGGCGGGGTGGGCCGTGCTGTGTTTCCTCGGCGGTCTCGGCACGATGGCGCTGACCGGCGACGAGAACATCTTCGCGATCGGCTTCGGCCTCGCCGTGCTGGGTGTGCCGCCGCTGCTGTGGGTGCTCCGGATCTTCCCCCGGTCCGTGCGCGTCGGCTGGCTGGCCGGCGAGTTCGACGGCAGCGCCGGCGTGACGTTCTTCTCCGGCCAGTTCGACGTCTCCCCCGAACTGACCCGCCAGATCGCCGCGTTCCACGGCTACCACTTCCGCAGCCAGACGGCGACCCGGGCGCAGGGCACGCTCGTCACGTACGTCCGGCTGCGCTAGAAGGCGATCACCAGCACGCCGAACCACGCGATCACGACCCCGCCCGCCGCGCCGTAGGCGGCCCAGCGCAGGATCGGGGTGCGGCGGATCAGCCACAGCGACGGCGTGATCCCGGCGGTCACGATGACCGAAGCCACCAGCGCCAGCCAGCCGCTGGTTTCGCGGGCCAGCGTCGAAGCCAGCGCCAGCATGGCGACGACGACCACGGCCGCGATGAACGCCGACACGGTCAGGCCGGTCAGCCACGGGGTCGGCTCGCCGGGCGGGCCGGGCGGCCCGAGCACCGACCGGATGAACCGGTGGCCCGGCGCGGTCGACGGCGGCGGCGGCTCGACGACCGTGTCCTCCCCGGTCACCGGGTCCACGAACCGCACGGTCGTGCCCATCACCGAGGCCAGCCTGCCTGCCAGCTGGCGGCCGCGCTGCGAGACCACCGCGCCCGCCTCCTCGCCGGAGTCGGCGGAGACCGCGGACGCCACGCGCGCCCACTCGTGCAGGGCCTGGGCGAGATCGGCGCCGATCGCGAGCTTGTGCGGGTCCACCTCGCGCGCGTGCTCCCCGCCCGGGCCGGCCAGCACGGCGCGCTCGTCCCGGATCCGCAGCTCCATGGTGCCCCTTCCCGCCTGGAGAACAGACTTTAGCCGCCCCTGGCCAGTTCGTAGAAGGCGACGGCGGCGGCCGTGGCGATGTTCAGTGAATCGACTCCGGCCGGCATGGGTATCCGGACGGCATGATCAGCCGCCGCGAGCGCCGCCTCGGTCAGTCCGGGGCCTTCGGCGCCGAAGAGCAGCGCCACCCGCCCGGGCGCGTGCTCCCGCAGCGCGGGCAGCGGGATCGAACCCGGCCGCGGAGTGCACGCCGCCACGGTGAACCCGCGCGCCCGCAGGTCGTCGAGGCCGCCCGGCCAGTCCGCCAGGTGCCCGAACGGCACGCGCAGGACGTGCCCCATCGACACGCGCACACTGCGCCGGTACAGCGGATCGGAGCAGCCGGGGCCGAGCAGCACCCCGCCGACGCCGAGCGCCGCCGCGTTGCGGAAGAGCGCGCCGAGGTTTTCGTGGTCGCCGACGCCTTCCAGCACGGCGATCGGCCCGGTGCCTCCGGTGACTTCGGCGACCGTCAGCGGCGCGGGCCGGTCGGCCACGGCGAGGATCCCCCGGTTGAGGTGGAACCCGACGACGTCGGCCATCGTCTCCGCGGAGGTGACGTACTGGGGCACGTCGAGCCCGGCCAGGTCGTCGGCCAGCTCGGCGAACCGCCGCTGCACGCCCAGCAGCGCCCGCACCGGGTAGCGGGAGGCCAGCAGCCGGGACACCACGACGGTGCCTTCGGCGATGACGAGACCCCGGCCACCGGGCCGGTCCGGCCGACGGTCCGCAGTGGACAGGTCACGGAAATCGTCGACCCGCGGATCGTCGGATCGGCCGATGTGGATCACGCCCATCCGCCCAGTCTGTCATCCGCTTGCCGGGCGGCTCACTGGTCCGAACGTCCACCGCCCGGTGGTACGAACGGGGCCATTTTGCTTTCGGTTAACCGCCCGTGACGGAGAGCACCAGTTTGGCCGCTAGCCCGGCTGCATCGCCTGTGTAACGGTTGTCCGCCGGGGCCTGAACACGTCCTAGTCCACCGACACGAAGCAGGGATGGTCATGGGGATGGACCTCGAGGCTCAGCCGTTCAACACGCTGGACCGAGGACGGTACCGCCGCAAGGTGCAGCGTTGCCTCGACACGCTGGCCCGCATGCTCACCGACGGCAGCTTCTCGTTCCCCCGCAAGAACATCGGCCTCGAAGTCGAGCTGAACCTCGTCGACCGCGAACTGCGCCCGTCGATGACGAACACCGCGGTGCTGGAGGCGCTCGACGACCCGTCGTTCACCACCGAGCTGGGCCAGCACAACATCGAGCTGAACGTCCCGCCGCGGCCGCTGGCCGGCGATTCCGCCCTCCAGCTGGAAGACGACCTCCGCGCGTACCTCGACACCGCGGCGACGAAGGCCCGCGACACCGGCTCGTCGCTGGCCATGATCGGCATCCTGCCGACGTTGAAGCACGAGCACTTCGACCAGAAGTGGCTCACCAACAAGGCCCGCTACGCCACGCTGAACGACCAGATCTTCGCCGCGCGCGGCGAACGCACGGTGCTCGCCATGGAAGGCGCGCCGCTGCCCGGCCAGCAGCCCGAGCGCCTGCGCAGCTACGCGGAGTCGATCCTGCCCGAGGCCGCGTGCACCAGCGTGCAGCTGCACCTGCAGGTCGCGCCCGAGGAGTTCGCCGCGCACTGGAACGCGGCGCAGTGCCTGGCCGGGCTGCAGATCGCGCTGGCGTCGAATTCGCCGTTCCTGCTCGGCAAGGCGCTGTGGCACGAGACGCGGATCCCGCTGTTCCTCCAGGCGACCGACACCCGGCCGGAGGAGCTGAAGAACCAGGGCGTGCGGCCGCGGGTGTGGTTCGGCGAGCGCTGGATCACGTCGATCTTCGACCTGTTCGAGGAGAACGTCCGCTACTTCCCCGGCCTGCTCCCGGAAACCGACGCCGAAGACCCGATCGAAGCGCTCGACGCCGGCCAGGCGCCGAAGCTCACCGAGCTGCGCATGCACAACGGGACGATCTGGCGCTGGAACCGCCCGGTGTACGACGTCGTCGACGGCCTGCCGCACCTGCGCGTGGAGAACCGCGTGCTGCCCGCCGGGCCCACGGTGGTCGACACGGTGGCGAACGCGGCCTTCTTCTACGGCGCCCAGCGTGCGCTGGCCGAGGCGGAACGCCCGGTGTGGAGCCAGATGTCGTTCCAGGCGGCCGAAGAGAACCTGTACGCGGGCGCGCGGCGGGGCTTCGACGGGCAGCTGTACTGGCCGGGCATCGGCTGGATCCCGCCGGACGAGCTGGCGCTGCGCGTGCTGCTGCCGCTCGCCCACGAGGGCCTGCGCCGCTCCGACGTCTCCGACGAAGCCCGCGAGCGCTACCTCGGGATCATCGAGCGCCGGTGCCTGGCCCGGCGGACCGGGGCGACCTGGCAGCGCGACTACGTCCTGCGCGCGCAGGAACGCGGGCTCGACCGCGAGGCGGCGCTCAGCCTGATGCTGGGGCGCTACCTCGAGCTGTCCGAATCGGGCGAACCGGTGCACACGTGGCCGCTCACCGACTGATCCTCGGGGCACTTTCACGTGAAAGTGCCGCTTTGTCGCGCAAAGCGGCACTTTCACGTGAAAGTGGCGCTCGCGCTAGCCTGGGTGGATGCCGAAGATTCTCGGTGAGTCGCTGGAGGCGCACCGGCGTGAGGTGCGGGCCCGGGTCTTCGAAGTCCTGCGCGCCCAGCTCTACGAACGCGGCTTCGACGCGATCACGCTCGCCGGGGTGGCGTCGGCGGCCGGCGTGGGCCGGACGGCGCTGTACAACCACTTCCCGGACAAGGAAAGCCTGCTCGTCGCGTTCGTCGAGGACGAAGCGGCCCGGTACGTCACGCGGCTGACCGAGGCCGTCGAGGCCCAGGCCGACCCGGTCGACCAGCTGGCGACGTTCGTCCGGCTCCAGCTGCGCGTGCTGTCGGAGTTCCACATGCCACCGGGCACGGCGCTCGCGTCGGCACTGGCCCCGGCGGCGTACCGGCGCATCAGCGCGCACGCCGACCCGATCACCGACAGGCTGCGCGCCATCCTCACCGGCGGCGTCGACCTGGGCCGCTGGCCGGCCGAGGACCCGGACGTGCTGATCCCGATGATCATCGCGGCGCTGGGCAACCGCACCCTGGTCGACGGCCCCGCCGAACGGCTGGAGGACGTCGTCGAGGCGGCGGTGCGGTTCGTCCTGCGCGCGGTCGGGGCGGCAGTTTAGGGTGGCCTAAGTCCGGTTCATGCCCTACGATCTTTCTGACAGCGTGTCAGATCGATCGCCGGGAGGCCTGCCCATGACGGTGACCACGGACGCCCGCCCGTTTTCGGCGACCCTGCGCGCGTCGACCCTCGAAGTCCACGACCGGGCGAACTACTCGACGTACATGCGCACCCTGCTCGGCGGCGAGCTGACCCGCGACGGCTACGCCCAGCTGGCGATCCAGTACTACTTCGTCTACGGCGCGATCGAGGCGGCGAGCGACGCGATGGCCGGCGACCGCGTCGGCGGCGAGTTCGTCTTCGACGAGCTGCGGCGGCTGCCGAGCCTCGAGCGCGACCTCGCCCACCTGGTCGGCCCGGACTGGCGCTCCACGATCACGCCACTGGCCTCGACGCAGGCGTACGTCGCGCGGATCCGCGAAGCGTCGACGTGGGCCGGCGGGTACGTCGCCCACCACTACACGCGCTACCTCGGCGACATCGCCGGCGGCCAGGTCATCCGGCGGATGCTCGAGAAGAACTACGACGTCGCCGAGGCGGGGGCGCTCTTCTACCACTTCGACGGCATCGGCAGCGCGCCGCGGTTCCGGGACCGGTACCGCGCCAAGCTGGACAACGCGCCATGGGACGAGGCCGAGCGGGCGCGCGTGATCGACGAGACGCTGGTGGCGTTCGAGTGCAACGTCGCCGTGTTCGACGAGCTGGCCCTGCGGCTCGACGAGTTCCGTGCCTGATCTCACAACCCGTTGACCTCCAGTTAAGTCCAAGTTGCAGGCTCGGTTTCAGGCGGCGTGCCTCCGGGGTACGCCACCTACGGACCGCCGTCCCACGCTGTGACGGCCACATGCCCCCGCTCGCCGCGAAGGGGCGTGTGCTACTAGGTTCGATACCGGAAACTTGTGTCGAAGACAGAAGGAGGGCCAATGGCCCGCTACGAGCTGCCCGATCTCGACTACGACTACGGCGCCCTCGCGCCGCACATCTCCGGCGAGATCAACGAGCTGCACCACAGCAAGCACCACGCGACCTACGTCAAGGGCGCGAACGACACGCTCGACAAGATCGCCGAAGCCCGTGACGCCGGCAACTTCGGTGACATCGTCGGCCTGCAGACCACGCTGGCCTTCCACCTGGCCGGGCACGCCAACCACGTCGTGTGGTGGAAGATCCTGTCGCCGGAAGGCGGCGACAAGCCGACCGGCGAGCTGGCCGCGGCGATCGACGAGGCGTTCGGCTCCTTCGACAAGTTCAAGGCGCAGTTCACCGCCGTCGCGACGACCATCCAGGGCAACGGCTGGGGCGCGCTGTCCTGGGACCCGATCGGCAAGACGCTGATCACCCAGCAGCTGCGCGACCACCACAACAACCTGGTGCTGCCGACCACGCCGATCCTGCTGGTCGACGTCTGGGAGCACGCGTTCTACCTGGACTACAAGAACGTCAAGCCGAAGTACGTCGAGGCCCTGTGGAACATCTTCAACTGGGCGGAGATCAGCAAGCGGTTCGACAACGCCGTCGCCGGCGGCAACGGCCTGCTGCTCGGCTGAGTTTCCTCGTCGACGGGGCTCTCCCTTCCGGGAGGGCCCCGTTTTTCGTCGCCGGGAAAACGCCTTGACCTCGAGCACGGTCGAGGTGTTTGAGTGGATGCCATGGACATCGACGCGTACCTGGCCCGCCTCGGCGTCGCCCGCCCGGCGGCGCCCGACCTCGCGACGCTGCGCCACCTGCAGGAACGCCACCTGGCCGCGGTCCCCTTCGAGAACCTGAGCAGCCACCTCGGCGAGCCGGTCGAGCTGACCGAGGACGCGCTGTTCGCCAAGATCGTGCACCGCCGCCGCGGCGGGTTCTGCTACGAGCTGAACGGCCTGTTCGCGGCGCTGCTGCGGGCGTTGGGTTACGACGCTTCCCTGCACGCGGCCCAGGTCTTCCGCCCCGACGGCACCCTCGGCCCGCCACTGGACCACGCGGCGATCGTCGTTGCCCTGGACGCGCAGGACTGGCTGGTGGACGTGGGTTTCGGCCGCTTCGCCCGCCACCCGCTGCGGTTGTCCGCAGTGGACGCCCAGCCCGACCCGGACGGCGAGTTCCTGATCCTCGACGCCCCCCACGGCGACGTCGACATCCTGCTGGACGGCAAGCCCCAGTACCGCCTGGAGCGCCGCCCGCGCCCCCTGGCCGACTTCATCCCGATGGCGTGGTGGCAGACGACGTCACCGGAGTCCCACTTCACCCGGTCGCTGACGTGCTCCCGCCCGACCTCCCAGGGCCGCGTGACGCTGTCAGGAGACAAGCTGATCGAGACGGTGGACGGCGTGCGGCACGAGGTGCACCTGCCGTCCCCGGCGGCGATCCGCCTGGCGTACCGCGTGTATTTCGGGATGACGCTGACGCGCCTGCCGGTACCACCGGGCGGGAGCCCCTTGACGCACGACGCGCCCCAGCCGGACACTGCGCTGACGTGAACGAAGCCCCGGCCTGGGGTTTTCCCAGTGCCGGGGCTCCGTCCGTTCCCGAACTGACTGCCGCTCCCACCACGAAGCGGACATGTATGAGGTTAGCCTAACCTCATCTCTTGGGGCAAGAGGTCGGCCGCAGAGACCCCGATCTCACTCTTCCGGGTGACACCGCGTGCTTGAACCACCGGTTTTTGTCGGTGCGTGCCGATACGGTCACAGCGTGAACACAAGGGGGAACTCCCACCGCACCGCGGCGCTGATCGTCGTCGCCGTCCTGGTCGCCGTCGCCGTGCTCGGCGGCGGCACCTGGCTGGTGCTGCGCGCCACCGTCTTACGGCCCGTCGCACTGCCCGAGCCACCGAAGGAACTGCCCAGCCCGTGGCCGGAAACGGGAGCGGAGCCGGTCCGCGAGGTGCCGATGCCCACCGGCGAGATGGCCGCAGCGTTGCCGGACTACACGGCGGCCCACGTCCTCTGCTCGGCTCTGCCGGAGCAGAGGTGGGCGAAACTGCTGGGTGGCCCGGTCCTGCGCGAAGTCTCGGCGGTGTTCGGCTGCACCGTGGTCACGACGACCCTGCGGGTCAGGGCCGAGCTGAGTGACGGAAAGCTTGTCGTCCCGACGGGAAAACCCGAGCGGACCACCGTGGGTGGCCGCGACGCGACGATCCACCGGGCGTCGGACCGGCGCGCGACCGCGGTCGTCCGGCTGCTCGGAGCGAACGCGCCGAGCTGGTCGAAACCGGTGCTGGAGATCTCGCTCGAGCAGGACGTCTGGGACCGGACGCCCCGCGACCTGCCGGCGATGGTGCGCGAACTGGGCGAGGGCATCGTCAACGCCGTCACCACGCCGGGGCCGTCACTTCCCGCGGACTCCGCCGAAAACACGATGCCGGCCCGCGAGGCGGGGCCCGTCCCGGGCAGCGGCATCGTCGACGCGGCGACCCCGCTGATCGCCTGGCAGCTCTGCTCCGCGCTCTCGCAGTCCACCGGGCGCCCGCTCGAGGAGTTCGTCCCGAAGCACGACGGGGAGTGCGAGTACCGGACGGACAAGGCGTTCGGGGTCCAGGCCGCGAGCCGCGCGCACCTCGAGACGTCCTTACCGGACACCGTCGGCGGCCGGCCGGCCTTCGTGGAGAACCCGTCGGTGACCATCCAGCTCACCGACGAGTCACCACAGCAGGTCCGGCTGTCCTGGCTCTCCCCACGCAAGTCCGAGGCGGAGCTGCGTGCCTGGGCCGAAACCTTGGTGCCCAGGTTGCTCGGGACCTAGACCTTCGCCCGCTTCAGCACCCGCAACCCGAGACCCCGCTTCACCGGCCAGGAAACCCCACCCCGCCGGATCAGCACCACGGCACACACCACGGCAGCCACCGCCGAAACAGCCCCGCCGATGTAGAACGGAGACCGCCCGCCGAACTGATCGGCCATCCACCCGACCATCGGCCCGCCGATCGGGTTGCCGCCGATCAGTACCAGCACGTACAGGCCCATCACGCGGCCGCGCATCTCGGGGCTGACCGACGTCTGCACCAGCGCGTTCGCCGTGTTGAGGAACGTCATCGTGGCGAAGCCGAGCGGGATCAGGCCGAGGCCGAACGTCAGGTACGTCGGCATGAACGCCGTGATCAGCTCGAACACGCCCAGGAAGAACGCCGACACCAGCAGCAGCCGCACCCGCGGCCTGCCCTTGGTGCCGCGGCGGGCGGACATCACCGCACCCGTGAAGGTGCCGACCGCGACCAGCGTCGACAGCAGGCCGTAGCCGTCGGCCGCGGTGTGGAAGACGTTCGCCGCCACGATCGGCAGGGAGCTGAAGTACGTGATGCCGAACGTGCTGACGAACAGCACCAGCACCATCACCGTCATCAGGTCGGAGCGCCGCCGGACGTACCGCAGGCCCTCGGCCAGCTGCCCCTTCTCGCGCGGCACCGCCGCGACGCGGAACAGCTTGTCCGGGTTCATCAGCACCAGCCCGGTGATCACCGCGACCGTGCTGAGCGCGTTGGCGATGAACAGCCAGCCCGTGCCGATCCAGGTGATCGCGAACCCCGCGATCGCCGGGCCGACGATCCGCGCCATGTTGAAGATCGACGAGTTCAGGGCGACCGCGTTCGCGATCTGGTCACGGCCGACCATTTCGGCGACGAACGACTGCCGCGTCGGCACTTCGAGCGACGCCGTGATGCCGAGCGTGAAGCACAGGACGTAGACCTGCCACAGCGCCACGAGGCCGGTGATGTCGAGGACGCCGAGGATCGCGGCCTGCGAACACGCCGCCACCTGGATCCAGGTGAGCAGCCGCCGCTTGTCGACGCGGTCGGCGAGGACGCCGGCCCACAGCGAAAGGAACAGCGTCGGCGTGAACTGCAGGGCGACCGCGATGCCGAGGGCGATCGGGTTGTTGCCGCTGAGGGTGAACACCAGCCAGTCCTGGGCGATGCGCTGCATCCAGGTGCCGATGTTCGAGATGACCTGGCCGGTGAAGAACAGCCGGTAGTTGCGGACGCGCAGCGAGGCGAACATGCTGCCGCGCTTCGGCGGGGATGGTGGTGAGGCCGTATCCCGGGTAGCAGTGGTCTGGATCGAACGCTTGGTTTCGCTACCCGTGGCCGTCACCGTGGTTAGTTCCCCGCCATCCTGTCTATGATTTCGGCGGCTTTGGAGAGCACTTCACGCTCTTCGTCGCCGAGTTCCGCCAGTTGCCTGTCCAGCCACGCCTCCCGCACGGAAATGGCCTTCCGCACGTAGGCGAGCCCGCTCTCGGTCAGCTCGACGATGGCCTGCCTGCCATCGGTCGGGTGCGGGCGCCGCTCGACGAACCCCAGCTCCTCGAGCGCGGCGATCACCCTCGTCATCGAAGGTGGCTGGACGCCTTCCTTCGCGGCGAGCTGACCCGGGGTCAGCGCACCGCACTTGTGCAGGGTGGACAGCGCGGCGACCTGTGTCAGCGTGAGGTCGTCCCCGACGCGCTGTGCCCGCAGCCGGCGATTGAGCCGGACCACCGCGAGACGCAGACGGCTCGCCAACGAGCGTTCGTGCGTGTCGCCGGACATATAGTTAGCATACCTTACGAAACTTCGTCCGCACGGGTGATCTCGGTCAAGCCGCAACCGCGAACCACCCCGCGCGTCCTCACCGGGGACAGCACCTGGGGAGCGAGATGAACAAGAAGCTGGTGGGCTCGGCCGTGATCGGCGCGGCCGTCCTGGCGATCGTGGCGGCGCAGTTCGTGGGCGGCGGCGAAGACGCGCCGGCGGCGGCACCACCGTCACCGTCGTCGCCGTCCATCACTGAGCAGTCCATGGAGGCCTACAACTTCCCCGACGCGGCCGGCGGGCGCGGCTGGGCGGTCCTGGTCCCGGTCCCCTCGGGCTGGACTGTCACCCACGAGAACGACCGGTCGAGCTACCGCAAGGGCAACCTCCTGCTGGAGACCGACAAGGTGCCGATCGCGCAGGAGGACGCGCTGAGCGGACTCAAGGCCATTGCCGCGAAGGCGCACCAAGACGGCTCGTCCGTCAGGCCCGTGCAGGCCGGCGACATCGCAGACGCGGCGGAGTGGGACTACACCTACCTCCGCGACGGCCGCTATCCCGAACGGGTCGCCGTCATCGGGATCGGCGCGGGCGACAGCCTCGTCACGATCCGCTACGAGGCGCCGCCCGCCGAGTTCGACGCCAACCGCGGTGTGCTGGACACCGCGATGAAGGTCAGCGCGCCGGGCTGATCAGCGGAACGCGGCCTGGAGCGGCCCGACCGCGAAGTACGCCACGAAGGCCAGCGCGATCACCCACATCAGCGGGTGCACCTGGCGGGCCTTGCCGGTGGCGGCGCGGATGACGACGTAGCTGACGAACCCGGCGCCGATGCCGTTCGCGATCGAGTACGTGAACGGCATGACGACGATGGTCAGGAACGCCGGCAGCGCGATCGAGAAGTCGGTGAAGTCGATCTCGCGGACCTGCGACATGAGCATCGCGCCGACGACGACCAGCGCCGGGGCGGCCGCCTCGACCGGCACCACCTGGTAGAGCGGCGTCAGGAACATCGCGGCGAGGAACAGCACGCCGGTGACGACGTTCGCCAAGCCCGTCCGGGCGCCCTCCGCGATACCCGACGCGGACTCGACGAACACCGTGTTCGAGCTGGCCGAGCCGAAGCCGCCGGCCGCGCCCGCGAGGCCCTCGACGAACAGCGCCTTGCCGACGTTGGGGAGCTGGCCGTCCTTCGGCAGCAGGTCGGCTTCCTTGGCGAGGCCCGTCATGGTGCCCATGGCGTCGAAGAAGTCGGCGAGCACCAGGGTGAACACCAGCAGGCAGACGGTGATGATCGGCAGCCGCGTCCAGGCGCCGAACGAGACGTCGCCGACGAGCGAGAGGTTCGGCAGGCCGAACACCTGGTCCGGCAGCGCCGGGTAGCCGAGGTTCCAGCCCTTCGGGTTGGTGCCCTTCGACGGCCCGGCGTTGACGATCGCCTCGACGACGATGGCCAGCACGGTCGAGGTCAGCACGCCGATCAGGATCGCGCCCTTGACCTTGCGGACGACCAGGATGCCGGTGACCAGCAGGCCGACGACGAACACCGCGGTCGGCCAGGAGGCGATCGAGCCGTTGATGCCGAGGCCGACCGGGACGGTGGTGTGCGCGGCGTCCGGCAGCCGGCGCACGAACCCGGCGTCGACCAGGCCGATCAGGCAGATGAACACGCCGATGCCGACGGCGATCGCGGACTTCAGCGCGGCCGGCACCGCCCGGAACACCGCGGTGCGGAACCCGGTGAGCACGAGCAGGACGATGATCACGCCCTCGATGACCACCAGGCCCATCGCCTCGGGCCAGGTCATCTGCGGGGCGATCGTGACCGCGACCAGGCTGTTGATGCCCAGGCCGGTGGCGATGGCGAACGGGTAGTTCGCGACCAGGCCCATGAGGATGGTCAGCACGCCGGCCACGAGCGCCGTCACCGCGGCGACCTGCGGGACCGGCAGGATGCCGCCGAGGACGTCCTTGTGCGCGCCCGCGTCGTCGGCCGAGAAGCTGCCGATGATCAGCGGGTTCAGCACCACGATGTAGGCCATCGTGACGAAGGTGACCAGGCCGCCGCGCAGCTCGCGCGACACCGTCGAACCCCGCTCGGTGATCTTGAAGTACCGGTCCAGTGTGGACGTCCCGGTGCGGGTCGTCTCCTGCTCCGCCATTCGCCTGCCCATTCTCTCGCTGCTGCGGAGTACCCTGCACCTCGTGAGTGAACCGATCAATCCACCGGAGGTTACGGGCTCGTTGCGGCACACGCCGGAGCTGCCCAAGAGGCTGACCGACCTGACGCCGGTGGTGATCGTAGGCACCTCGATCTGGGCTGTCGCGCTGGTGGTGCTCTTCTTCACGACTTCGGGGCTGTGGGTGCAGACGGCGCTGTCCGGTTTCGCGCTCGGCTTCGTCGGCCTGGCGATCATCGCCTGGCAGCGCGCCGCCGCCCGCCGCGGCTCGAAGTCGGCGCAGCGCCTCTAGGCGCCTACGCCAGGAGGGTCCGCGGCGAGGGGTCGTCGAGCAGCGCCGTGATCAGGTGCCGGTCGGGCCAGCGCCCGGCCGCCCAGGCGAACGCGCGGGCCAGGCCTTCCGACGTGTCGGCCGCGTGCAGCCGGTCGTCGGACCACCACTGGACGTCGTGTTCGGCGTCCTGGATGCGCACGGTGAGCGGGTCGTGCACCAGGACCCCGCCGTCCGGGAGCCGGATGCCGAGCTGGTCCGCGACGAGCTTCAGCGCGGGCAGCTCGGCCCAGGGCGCGTACTCGCCTTCGCTGACGACCCGGGCTTCCTCCGTGCTCGCGAGCGGCAGGTCGAGCAGGTCCGCGAGCCGCTCCGGCTCCTCGGGCGCGACGACGTACCGGTCCGGGTCCAGCGCGCCGGCGACCCACGGGACGTCCAGCACGAGCGCGTCGTCCACAACGGACCCGTCCGCGGCCCGGATCGCCCGTGGCACGCCGGGGTCCATTCCGGACTCGACGACGGCGTCGTAGGCGCGGGTGGCCAGCCCGGGCGAGATCACCCGGTCCGGGTCGGCGAGCCGGTCGAGGAGGTCCCTTACTTCGTCCACACCGGACAGCCGGAGGTCCGCGCGCACCCCGGCGATCCGGAGCAGGTCTTCACCGAGGCCGACGTCGGGGACCTCGTCGAAGAGGCCGGCGAGATCGGCGCCGGGCAGCCGCCATTCGTTCGGCGCGGCGCCGCCGAGCACGGCGTACTGCGCGATCCACCAGGCGGCGTGGCCGTGGGGCGCGCGGAGGGCGTGCCAGGTTTCCGGCCGCGCGGCGAGCAGCTTGACGGCCGCGGGCCAGGCGTCGTCGGCGACGAGGTCGAGGTCCCGGATCGCGACGAGCGTCGACGGCGGCTCCGGCAGCGACTCCCACCAGGAGTCTTCGTCGGGCAGGTCGTGGTCGGGCTCGTGCGGCTCGTCGTCGACGACCAGCGCGAACGAGTCGAGCACCCCGGCGGCGACGAGGGTGCTCGGCGGCCAGTCCTCGGCGAAGTCCTCGTCGAGGACGTCCATCGCGCCGTCTTCCTCGAAGACCTCTTCGTCGAAGATGTCCAGCAGCGGCGAGGCCGGGAGAACGAGTTCGTCGGCGCGGCGCCAGGTGTCGGTGCCCGGGAGCGCGAGCGCACCGACCCAGCGCGGCGCATCGTCCCCGCAGTCGGCGATCAGCCGTAGCACGGCACCGGCGAGCGTCGTACCGTCCAATCCGGACCGGACGTCCTCGACGCTGCGCTCGACGGCGTCGCGCAGCTGGTCGGCGTTGAGCAGCTCCCGGGCGTCGGCGTGCTTGGCGCCCAGCCGTTCCAGGAGCGGGTGCGACGCGGCGGGGTGCACCAGCCGCAGTCCCGGGATGTCCACATCGGACAGCAGGTCGAGGAGTTCGGCCGAGCCTTCCACCAGCAGGCAGCCACGAGCACCCGGCAGCGTCCGGCCGTCCGAGAGCGGAACCGGCAGCCCGTCGAGCCGTTCCACGGCGAGCACGTGCGACTCGACGGCGATCGAGAGCGCCGCGTAGACCTCCTGCCACCAGCCCGGGTCGCGGGTGACGCCGGTGAGCGTTTCCAGCACCTCTTCGATGCCGATCACTTGCACCGCAACGGCTTTGAGAACCTGCGCAGGGCCTTCGAGCAGCCCCGGAACCAGATCGGCGAGCAGGGCGGACAGGCCGGGCACGTCGACGTCGAGCACCCGGCCCTGCCTGCCGGAAACCTCGTTGCCGTCCCGAGTGGACAGCCATGGTTGTCCACTCAGGACTTCCAGGACGGCGTCACGCAACTGCGCGTCCACAGTGGACTTGGGAAACCCGGGCACCGGAACGAGCGCGAACCGGTGTTCGGCAGGCAGCGACCGGACGAGCCCGACGTATTCCTCGGCGGCCGCCTCGAGCGCTTTCACCAGTTCAGACCCGGGCAGCGCGCGACGCCGCGACGGTTCGACCGGAACGGAGGCGAGCAGCCGAGCGGGCAGCGAAAGCCCGTCATCGGTGGGCGTCGGGGCGTGCAGAACGTCTTCTTCGAGCGGCTTCGGTGTCCCGTCGGCGCCGACCGGAACGGCCCAGACGACGTCACCGCGGTGGATCAGCCAGCGCGTTTCCCCTTCGGGACCACGAATGGCGACCAGGTCACCGTCGGTGTCCCGTGTCCAAACGCGACCGTCGACGTCGAATTCACCCAGCCAGGGGAGGGCAAGAAGCAGATCGGCGACATCACGGGCGAGTTCGCCGAGGAGGGCCCGCCCGTCGACGCCGTCCCGCAGCAGCAGCCGGACCTCGGTGTCGAAGCCGGCCGGAACGTCGGCGGGAGCGGGCCACGGGAGCCGCAGGACGGGAACGTCCCCGCCGGTGCCGACGGCCTGCCGGGTGCGTTCGGCGGAGAAGCGGACACCCCCGGTGACGGAGACGACGCAAGGCTCATCGGAGACGGTCCGCACGGCGGCGAACCCGACCCCGAAGCGCCCGACGGTGTCACCGGTCTTGCCGGAGGCGCGCAGTGACGCGAGCGAGGCAACACCCCGCGCATCGAGCGGAGCCCCGGTGTTGGCGAACCGGAGTTCGGAGTCCACAAGGGACGCTTTCACCCGCCCGGGCTTGCCGGCGGCCATGGCGGCATCGGCGGCGTTCTGGGCGAGTTCGACGAAGAGCCGATCCCGGTAGGCACCGACGCGCAGGTCACGTTCGACGTTGGTGTCTTCGGTGAGCCGCGTGGGCGAGTCCCGCCAGGAGCGCAGGGTGGCCTCACGAAGCCGAGCAGTCCCAAAGGGATCGGACGGCTCGGCGGTGGGAGTGGTCACCGTCCGGGGGTGTCGTCGATCCGGGCCTGCGCTTCGTCGGGTTGCGAAGGATCGGACGAGCCGGCTACGACGCCGTCGGCTTCGGTCACCTCGGCCGGCTCGGGCTCGGCAGCAGCAGGTTCGACCTGGACAGCCTCGGGCAACTCAGCTGCCTCGGGCTCGGCCGGCACACCGGAGTCCCCATCGGCCGCATCCGACTCGGCGGCCAGCGGCACTTCGGCCACAGCAGTCTCGGCAGACGGCTCGGCCACAGCCGGCGCCTCGGGGGCAGCAGGCAGTTCGACCGAATCCGATTCCGCAGCCGGAGGCACGTCGGCCCCAGCAGGCTCGGCCGGCGACTCGGCCACAGCGGACGACTCGCCCGGCGCTTCAGCCGCAGCCGGCAACTCGGCCCCAGCAGGCTCGGCAGACGGCTCGGCCACAGCCGGCGCCTCGGGGGCCTCGGGGGCTGCGGGCAGTTCGACCGCGTCGGTTACCTCGGCCTGTGACGGCTCCGCTTCCGCGGGCTCCGGCACATCCTCCACAACCGGCCCGGCCGCTTCCGGCGCCGCCGCTAGCACGGGGTCGATCTCCGCCGGCGCTGCGGCCTGCTCGCCGGCGACCTCGGCCGTCTGCGGCTCTGCGACCTCCGCGGCCTCCTGCTCAGGCACCTCGACCGGCTTCGCAACCTCGCCGGTCACGTCCAGCGCCGCCTCGGGCTGGGCTTCCGCCGCTTCCGGGGCCGGGTCCTCGGCCGGTGTGGTGGCCGCTTCGGCCAGGGCCTGCGGCTCTGCGATCTCCGGCTCCACCTCCGCCGGTGACACGTCCGACTCCGCGATGGCCGTCTCCGGCTCGGCCGCTGCCGTCTCCAAGACCTCCGGAGCCTCCGAAGCGACCTCCGAAGCAGCAACCTCCGGCGCCGGCGTGAAGTCGAGCAGGGAGTCGTCGTACACCAGCTCCGCCACCGGGATCGATGAGGTCACCTCGACCTCCACCTCCGAGTGGGCTCCGCAGCCGTACTCCACGTCGACCACGTGGCCGTCCGCCGGGGCTATGTCGTTGCTGCAGACTCCGAACACTCCGCGCAACGAGCCCGCCAAGGGCACGAAGAACCCGCACGTCCCGCACACGTCCGGCGCGCTCCGCGCCATGTCCGACCGCGGGCCGAACTCGCCCGCGTGCCAGCGGGACGCCGCCTCGGCGCGGCCGATGCGGGACAGGGCGTGGACGCGGCCGAGGCCCACCTCGCGGGCGACCTCCTCCACCGCCGGGTCGTCCGACTGCAGGTACGCCGGGACCAGGCGGGGGTCGTCCGCCGCCGTCGGGAAGATGTCGCCCACTCCGAGGTCGCCCGCGCGGACGCGGCGCTCCCAGGGCACCCAGGCCGGCGCCACCAGCGCGTCCGGACCCGGGACCAGGACGACCTCACTGACCGTCACCGGCTCGTCGTCGCCCGCCAGGGCCACCGTCACCGACCAGCGCCAGCCTCCGTAGCCCGGGACCTGGGCCTCGAACAGGTGACTCGCCGTGACCGCGTCCTCGCGGGTGACCCCCACGTGCGCGCCGAGCTGCTCCTCGGGTGCGTCCTCCAGCACCGCAGCTCGCGCGAACTCCACCGCGTCGGCGAGTTTGCGCTGCACGGAACCGTCGTCCAGGGTCAGCAGCAAAGTCATGCGGCCAATTGTGCCGCACGCATCCGCGGCGCCCGTGCCAGGCTGTTCATCGTGCGCACGCCGATCGTCACCGTCCTGCTGCTGGCCGCCGCGCTCGGCGGCTGTGCCGGTGCCCAAGAACAACCCGCCGGGCCGGAACGGCTCACCGTCCAGGTCGTCGCGACCCTCCCGCACGACCCCGCCGCCTTCACCGAAGGCCTCGAGTTCGCCGGTGACACGCTGTACGAGAGCACCGGGCTCGCCGGGCGGTCCACCCTCACCGCCGGCCCGGCGGGCGGCCCGCCCCGGACCACCGCCACGCTGCCTTCTCCCCTCTTCGGCGAGGGCGTCACCGTCCTCGGGCCGACGCTGTGGCAGCTCACCTGGCAGGACGGCTACGCCATCGAACGCGACGCGCACACCCTGGCCGAGCTGCGGCGCGTCCCGTTCCAGGGCGAAGGCTGGGGCCTCTGCCACCAGGCCGACGGCCGCCTGGTCATGAGCAACGGCTCTTCGCGGCTCACCTTCCGCGATCCGAAGACCTTCGCCGTCACCGGCGGCGTCGACGTCGGCCGCGACCAGCTCAACGAGCTCGAATGCGTGGGCGACGACGTCTACGCAAACGTTTGGCACACCGACACCGTGCTGCGGATCGAAGCCGCCACCGGGCGCATCACCGGGACGATCGACGCAGGTCAGCTGCGTGCGAAAGTGAACGCGACGGGCGCCGAAGACGTGCTCAACGGTATCGCCGCCGTCCCGGGCACCGGCGATTTCCTCCTCACCGGGAAGCAGTGGCCGGTCACGTTCCGGGTGAGGTTCGTCCCGGCTCCGGCCTGAAAGCACGGATGAGCAGGCGGAACCGGCACCCCGTAAGGCAGGATTGACACGTGGCACTCTTCGGCTCCCGCTCCGACGGCACCCCGCCGGGACAGCCGCGCGGCCGGAAGTCCAAGCGACGCTGGACGCCGGAACCGGGCGCCGCGCAGGCCAGGTCCTGGCGGGACGCCGCCGCACCGCGCGCCGAGCACGGCAGCCCACCGCCACCCACCCGCGTCCAGCGGGACGCTGCCGAGCACGGCAGCCCACCCACCCGCGTCCAGCGAGACGCCGCCGAGCACGGCGGCCCGCCGCCCGCCCGGTTCCAGCGGCCCGCGCCGCCGCGCGCGGGGTTCCACGACGGCCGCGTGCCGAACGCCGACGAAGCGCCCACCGCCGCCGCGCCGACCCACCACCGGCCGCCGCCCGCGCGCGGGGCCCGGCCGTACGACCCGCACCGCACCGAGCCGGTCCGCCGCGAGCCGCCGCCGCGCGGTGGCTTCTACCAGGGCGAACGCCACCCCGGCAGTGGCGAGTACGAGCACTACGACACCGGCGGCTACGCGGGTGAACCGCGGCCGCAGGAACAAGAGCCGCCGCGGGAAGAGCCGCGGACGCCGGGCGGCACGCCGAAGCTGCCGAAGAAGATCACCGTCACCCGGGTGGCGGCGATGCGCAGCCGCCAGCTGACCGGCCAGGCCGTCGACGCCTTCCAGCGCGCGACCAAGGCCGACGGCGCCGAGAAGTCCGGCCTCACCTCGCTGACCTACGCCGTGATGCTGAACTACGCCAGCGACGCGGCGATGGCGATCGCGCTGGCCAACACCCTCTTCTTCGCCGCCACCAGCGGCGAGAGCAAGGGCAAGGTGGCGCTCTACCTGCTCATCACGATCGCGCCGTTCGCGCTGGTCGCGCCGGTGATCGGCCCCGCGCTGGACAAGGTGCAGCGCGGCAGGCGGCTGGCGATGTGCGCGTCCTCGATCGGCCAGGGCCTGATGGCCGTGGTGATGGCGCTGCACTTCGACGACTGGCTGCTTTACCCGGCCGCGCTCGGGATGATGGTGCTGTCGAAGTCGTTCACCGTGCTCAAGGCCGCGGTGACACCCCGGGTGCTGCCGTCGGAGATCACGCTCTCCAAGACGAACGCCCGGCTGACCACGTTCGGCCTGGTCGCCGCGGGCGTGTTCGGCGCGCTGGCCAGCGGCGTCAACGCCATCGCCGGCTCGGCGGGCGCGCTCTGGTTCACGGCGTTGATCTGCGTGGCCGCGGCCGTGCAGTCGATGCGGATCCCGGCCTGGGTGGAGGCGACCGAGGGCGAGGTGCCGACCTCCCTGTCGGCGCACCCCAAGGAGAAGAAACGCCGGCAGCCGATGGGGCGCCACATCGTGGTCGCGCTCTGGGGCAACGGTTCGGTGCGCGTGCTCACCGGCTTCCTCATGATGTTCGCCGCGTTCGCGGTCAAGGCGCAGACCGAGGGCAGCGGGCAGACGCCGTTCATGCAGCTGCTGCTGCTCGGCGTGATCGGCGCCGCGGCCGGCGCCGGTGGCTTCCTCGGCAACGCGCTGGGTTCGCGCCTGCACTTCGGCAGCCCCGACCAGGTGATCGTCGGGTGCGTGGCGGGCTGCGTGCTCGCCGCGCTGGTCGCGACGATCCTGCCCGGCCTGGCCACGGCCGCGATCGTCGGCCTGATCGGCGCGACGGCCAGCGCGCTGGCCAAGATCAGCCTCGACGCCGTCATCCAGGAGGACCTGCCCGAGGAGTCGCGCGCGTCGGCGTTCGGCCGCTCGGAGACCGTGCTGCAGCTGGCCTGGTGCCTCGGCGGCGCGATCGGCCTGCTGCTGCCGCCGACCTACTGGATCGGCTTCCTGGTGATCTCGATCCTGCTGGCGGTCGGCCTCACGCAGACGTACCTGGTGCGCCGCGGCGGCTCGCTCGTGCCGGGCCTCGGCGGCGACCGGCCGCTGCGGCCCGAGCCGACCGGCAGCTTCCCGGCCCAGGGCCTGCCCCGGGACCCGACGGCCCGCCGGTAGGCTCCGGCCATGCGACGTTCCCGGGTGGTGGCCCTGCTTGCGGCCGGTGGGTTCGCGGTGGCCGGCTGTTCGGCACCCGGCCCGGCCGAGGTCACCTTCTACGCCGACGGCCACACCATCAACACCACGCCCGTGCTCACGTGCGACTACACGCAGAAGCTCGCGCAGCCGTGCAGCGCGAAGGGCTCCACGCAGACGCTGAAGGTCCGCCCCGGCAAGCCGGTGCAGATCTCGGTCCCCGGCGAAGTCGCGGACTCGCCGTGGCAGATCGTCTACGAGTACGTGACCCCGCAGGGCGAGTACAAGCAGAGCGACCCGATCCCGTTCACGTCGCTGGACCGCTACGCCTACACGGTCATGCCGCCGACGCCCGCCGACCGCATCTCGGCGGTGGACGTGCAGAAGTACACGGCCGTGCTCAACGCGGACACCGGCGAGTCGGGCCTGCTGCCCAGCGACGTCTGGGGCCTCCGGCTCGAAGCTTAGGGATCGATGTCCCGGGCGACCGCACGCATGATCTCGGCGATCTGCTTGGTGTGCTTGCGGTCCGGGTAGCGGTTGCGCCGCAGGTCCGGCTGCACCTTCAGCTCGAGCAGCTTGATCATGTCCTCGATCAGGCCGTGCAGTTCCTCGGCCGGGCGACGGCGCGCCTCGGCGACGGACGGCGGCGGGTCGAGCAGCCGGACGGAGAGCGCTTGCGGACCGCGGCGGCCGTCGGCGACGCCGAACTCCAGCCGCTGCCCGGCCTTGAGCCCCTCGACGCCCTGCGGCAGCGCGGCCTTGCGAATGTAGACGTCGGCGCCACCGTCCTGCGTGACGAACCCGAACCCCTTCTCCGCGTCGTACCACTTGACCTTGCCGGTCGGCACTTCCCTCACCAGTCCTTCTGCTGTCCGCTCATGACTAACGCGCCCGGGGCGTACCCAGGGCGCGCTGGGTAAAGGGTATCTCGCCACACGCCCTGGGGAGAAGTCGATACCGGCGGATACCCTTTCGCATCATGAAGAGCACGACGAAGGAGACCGGCGTGGCCACTCCCGGCAAACCGTTCCTGATGCGCGTCGGCATCGGCCTGTTCGCTCTCGGCATGCTCGCCGTGCTGGCGGTTTTCATCATGTTCGCCGCCGGCCTGGAAAACCTGCCGATCTGGCTTTCGGTCGCCGCCGGGGTCGTCACGCCGCTGGGCCTGCTGCTCGGCCTGATCGCCCTGGTGATGGAGGCACGCGCCAAGAACTAGGAGACGGCTGCGAACGTCTTCTCGAACCACTCCGGGAACTCCGTCAGCGACTCGAACACCACCTCCGCTCCTTCGCTCAGCAGGAGCGTGCGGTCGCACGGCCCCGTCGTGACGCCGACCGGGATCGCCCCGGCGGCGAGCGCACCCCGGATGTCGCCGGCGTGATCTCCGACATACACCCGGGCGTCGTGGGCCAGCAGGGCCTCGGCCTTCTGCGTCGACCACAGCTCGCCGATGACTTCGTCGACGTCGAGCCCGAGCGCGTCCACGTGCAGCTGCGCGTTGGGCCCGTACTTGCCCGTGACGACCAGGGTGCGCCCGCCCGCGGCCCGCACCGCGCGGAGCGACTCGACCGCGCCCGGCAGCGCGACCGCGCTCGGCACGACCACCTCGGGGTACATCGCCCGGAACCGGTCGACGAGCCCGGGGATGCGCTCCTCGGGCGCTTCGAAGCCGCGCAGGATGTCGTCCAGGGGTGGCCCGAGGTTGGCCGCGAACGCTTCGCCGTCCAGCGGCAGGCCGGATTCGACGCCCAGCGCGTTCATCGCCGCGGCCATGCCCGGCCGGGCGTCGATCAGTGTCATGTCGAGGTCGAACCCCACGGTGATGCCCACGATCAAGACAGTAGCCCGAGGTACCGACAGTTTTACGCGTGAACCGAGCCTGTACAGCACCTTGACAGCAGAGCGATCTGTGTCAAGGTAAAAGTGTGACCAGCTTCACCGAGCGGACGAAGGCGTCCCTGCGCGAAGCGCTGCTCGACGCCGCCGCCGACCTGCTGCCGGACCGCGGCCACGCGGGGCTGCGGATGGCCGACGTCGCCGCCAAGGCCGGCGTGAGCAGGCAGACGGTCTACAACGAGTTCGGCAACAAGGCGGCGCTGACCCAGGCGGTGGCGCTGCGCACCGCGGCGGAGTTCCTCGACGGGATCCGGCAGCGGTTCGAAACGGCGGACGGGCTCCTGGCGGGCATCCACCACGCCGTCGTCTACACGATCGAGCACGCGCGAGAGAACCGCCTGGTCGCGGCGGCGCTCGGCACCGAAGCGGGCGAAGACCTCCTGCCGCTGCTCACGTCCAGGGGCGAGCCGATCCTCACCGCGGCCGCCGAACTCGCCGCCGAGCAGTACCGCGAGCTCGAACCCGGCCTGTCGCCCGAAGCCGCGGCCTTGCTCGCGGAGACCGTCGTCCGGCTTTCCCTGTCGCACCTGGTGCTGTCCACGCACTCGGCAGCCGAAGCGGCCGACGCCGTCACCGCGGTCATGGAACCCGCCATCCGCCAATTCGTCCACAATGGAGTGACACGATGACCGAACTCCGATCCGGGTTCTCCTCACTGCGCAGGGGCGGCCTGAACTGGGACTCGTTCCCGCTGCGGCTGTTCGTCAAGGGCAACAAGAAGTTCTGGAACCCGGCGGACATCGACTTCAGCCGCGAACGCGAAGGCTGGGACAAGCTCAACCCCGAGCAGCAGCGGAGCACGACGTACCTGGTCGCGCAGTTCATCGCCGGCGAAGAGGCCGTCACCGAGGACATCCAGCCGTTCATGCGGGCGATGTCGGCGACCGGCCGGTTCGGCGACGAGATGTACCTGACGCAGTTCTGCTTCGAGGAAGCCAAGCACACGGAAGTGTTCCGGCGCTGGATGGACGCGGTCGGGCTGACCCAGGACCTGCACCCGTTCGTCGCCGAAAACCCGCACTACCGCAAGCTGTTCTACGAAGAGCTGCCGCAGTCGCTGCGCGCGCTGGAGGACGATCCCAGCCCGCTCAACCAGATCCGCGCGAGCGTCACGTACAACCACGTCATCGAGGGCAGCCTCGCGCTGACGGGCTACTACTCGTGGCAGCTGATCTGCACCCAGCACGATATCCTGCCGGGCATGCAGGAACTGGTCCGCCGCATCGGCGACGACGAGCGCCGCCACATGGCGTGGGGCACGTTCACCTGCCGGCGGCACGTCGCCGCGGACGACTCGCTGTGGGACGCGGTGCAGCAGCGGATGGGCGAGCTGCTGCCGCACGCGCTCAACATGATCCAGTGGGTGCAGGACCAGTTCGAGGAACTGCCGTTCGACAACGACCCGCAGGAGATCATCCAGTACGCGGCGGACCGGGCGCAGCGGCGGCTGGGCGCGATCGAGTCGGCGCGCGGGATGCCGGTGGAGCAGATCGACGTCGACTACTCGCCGGAGCAGCTCGAAGAGACCTTCGGCGAGGAGGACGCGAAGGCGATCGCGGAGGCCGCCGCGGCGGTGGGCTGACGGCCCCGTCAGCTCGCCGGCCAGTAGACCGCGTGCCAGCCGTAGGACAGGTCGGACATGCCGATGATCGTCCCCTCCGGGTTGATCCCGGTCGCCCAGCTGTACTGGCCGCCGGGCAAGGCGCCGAGGATCGTTTCCGTGCCGTCCGCGGCCCAGCGGGCCGCCACCGATTCGACGTTGCCGACGACCGTGCCCGACGCGTTGAGCGCCACCGCCTCGGACCGCCGCGCGGGCTCCAGCACGGTGACCCCGCCCGCGGACCAGCGCACGGCCCGGTTCTCGGCGAAGTCGACGTCCCCGCTGCCGACGACCACCCCGGCGTTGTTGATCGCGCGCGGCGTCGCGGAGGCCGGTGACGCGGGCCAGTCGAGCCGCACCTGCCGGCCGTCCCGCTTCCAGGCCACCGGGACCTGCCGGCCGGCCTCCGTGACGGTCCCGGCGATCACGCCGAAGTCGTTGATCGCGGCCGCCGTGGCGCCCGGGTTGCCCTGGTTGCCCGGCGAGAGATCGGTGATCGCGCCGGTGGCGTTCCAGCGGACCGCGTGGTCGTTGCCGGCGGAGTCCCAGGCTTGGCCGCTGATCAGCGCACCGTCCCCGGTGATCCCGGTGACGTGGGTCTGCCCGCCGCCGGGCAGGGCCGCCAGTTCGGTGACCGAGCCGTCCGCGGCCCAGCGCACCGAGACCGGCGTGCCCTGCGCGGTGACGCTGCTGCCGGCGATCACGCCGGTTCTGCTGATGACGTTCGCGCTGGAGGACCCGGCCCCCGGCAGCGCGGTGACCGTGCCGTCCGGCGCCCAGCGGACCGCGTGCACCTCTTCGTGCACGTCGAAGGCCCAGCCCACGGCGACGCCGATGTCGTTGACGGCGATGGCCGAACCCTGTTCGCCGCCGAGCGTCGGCAGGGCGCTGATGCGGCCGTGCTTGTCCCACTTCACGGGGTGGAACCGCATGCGCACGTCCCGCGGGTACGACTCGCCGACCATCGTGCCGGCGGCGTTGATCGCGGTGACCCTGCTGAACGTGTCACCGGGCAAGGTGCCCAGGTCCACGGGCCCGGCAGTGGCCGCGGTGGCGACACCCGGCAGGCCCAGCGCGGCCGCCGCGAGCAGCGTTCCCACGATGAGCGGTTTCTTCAGGCTGGACAGCACGACTCCCCCTCCCGCGGCGGTTCCCGTCGCTCCCGTCCGGAAGCGCCCCCTCCGCCGCGACGGGACAACGCCCGGCCATCCCTGCCGGTTTAGCCCGCCCGTGGCTCCGCACCGCCCGCCTGTGGGGCCCGGCCCGACGGGCCGGAGGTCTGTCAGAGAGACTGGGGGCCACTACCCGCCCTCTCGACCTGGAGCTTTTGATGCCGCAAGGGACCGTCCGTTGGTTCGACGCCGAACGGGGTTTCGGCTTCCTCGCGCCCGAGGACGGCTCGCCGGACGTGTTCGTGCACGCCTCCGAGATCGTCGGGGACGGCGGCGGGAAAGTGCTCCGCGAGGGTCAGGCCGTCGTGTTCGAGGTCGGTGAGAACGACCGCGGGCCCCAGGCGCTGCGCGTTCGCGTCACCGCCGAGGCGGCCACCGGCAGCGCCGTGGGCCTGCTCGGCACCATCAACTGGTACGAGCCGGGCAAGGGGTACGGCTTCGCGTCGCCGGACGGCGGCGGCGCCGACATCTTCGTGCACAGCTCCGCCATCGTGACCGGCGGCGTGGTCACCGAGGGGCAGCGGGTGGCCTTCCTGATCGTCGAAGGCGAGCGCGGCCCGCAGGCCGGGCACGTGATCCCGCTGGGAGCAGGGGCCGGCTCACCCGCTGCGGCTGGTATCGCGGACGGTGCCGACGGCACGGTGGCCTGGTACGACGAGGACAAGGGCTTCGGCTTCATCAACCCCGACTCCGGCGCCGGGGACGTCTTCGTGCACGCCCGGGCCCTGGCCGAGGGGCTGACGTGGCTCGCGGAGGGCGACCGCGTCGCCTACGAGGTGGCCAGTGGAGACAAGGGCCCGCAGGCCCGCGACGTGCACCTGGTCCGGGGCGCCGAGCCCCAGACGGCGCCGCAGCGGTCGGCACCTGCCGCGGCCGCAGGGCCGGCGGCGCGGGCCGTGCCCGTACGAGGCGGCGAGGGCGTCGTCGCGCGCTACGACGCCGACCGCGGCTTCGGCTTCATCACCCCGGACGCAGGCGGCGACGATCTCTTCGCCCACGTGTCGGTGATCATGGGGTCGGAGCCGCTGCAGAAGGGTGACCGGGTCCGGTACACGGTGCGTCAGAGCGACCGGGGCCCGCAGGCCGACCGCGTCGAACGCCTCTGAAGAGGCGGCCCCACCGATGGCTGATCACTTCCCGACGAGAGTGCTCGTCAAGTTTTGAGACCAGGTCTTGGTCGCGTGCGGGGCACCTCCACGAAGGTGCCCCGCACGGACTTTCACCACTCCCAGGTCAAGATGATCATCAATCGCCTCCCTTCGCGGAATCGCGAAGGGACAACGCCTGGCCACCCCGGCCGGTTTAGGCGTGCTTCGCCGCCGCCGCTTGTTCCAGGCCCAGCAGGCTGATCGACTTCTCGCGCATCTCGACCTTGCGGACCTTGCCGGTCACCGTCATCGGGAACTCGTCGACGACGTGGACGTACCGCGGGATCTTGTAGTGCGCCAGCTTGCCGCTGCAGAACTCGCGCACCTTCTCCGCCGTCAAGGGCGAAGCGCCTTCACGCATCCGGACCCAGGCCATCAGCTCTTCGCCGTACTTCTCGTCCGGGACGCCGATCACCTGCGCGTCGAGGATGTCCGGGTGCGTGTACAGGAACTCCTCGATCTCGCGCGGGTACAGGTTTTCGCCGCCGCGGATGACCATGTCCTTGATGCGGCCGGTGATGTTGACGTAGCCGTCGTCGTCCATCACCGCGAGGTCGCCGGTGTGCATCCAGCGGGCCGCGTCGATCGCCTCCGCCGTCTTGTCGGGCTGCTCCCAGTAGCCCAGCATCACCGAGTACCCGCGCGTGCAGAACTCGCCGGGCTCGCCGCGCGGGACAGTGAGGCCGGTTTCGGGGTCGACGACCTTGACCTCCAGGTGCGGCCCGACCCGCCCGACCGTCGACACGCGGCGCTCGATCGAGTCGTCCGAGCGGGTCTGCGTCGACACCGGCGACGTCTCGGTCATGCCGTAGCAGATGGACACCTCGCGCATGCCCATCCGGTCGATGACCTGCTTCATCACCTCGACCGGGCACGGCGACCCGGCCATGATCCCGGTGCGCAGCGACGTCAGGTCGAACTCGCCGAAGTCCGGGTGGTTGAGCTCGGCGATGAACATCGTCGGCACGCCGTAGAGCGACGTGCACCGCTCGGCCGCGACCGCTTCGAGCGTCGCCCGCGGGTCGAACGCCGGCGCCGGGATCACCATGCAGGCGCCGTGGCTGGTGCAGGCCAGGTTGCCCATCACCATGCCGAAGCAGTGGTAGAAGGGCACCGGGATGCAGACCTTGTCCTGCTCGGTGTAGCCGCACAGCTCGCCGACGAAGTAGCCGTTGTTGAGGATGTTGTGGTGGGACAGCGTGGCGCCCTTGGGGAAGCCGGTGGTCCCGGACGTGTACTGGATGTTGATCGGGTCGTCGGCCGACAGCCCGGCCTGCAGGTGCGCCAGCCGCGCCGGATCACCGCCGCGGCCCGCGTCGACCAGCGCCTGCCACCCTTCGCCGCCCAGGATGACGACCTGTTCGAGCGCCGCGCACTTCTCGCGCACCTCCTCGGCCATCGCCGGGTAGTCCGACGTCTTGAACTTGTCCGACGCCACCAGCAGCCGGATGCCGGCCTGGTTGAGGACGTACGCCAGCTCGTGCGCGCGGTAGGCCGGGTTGATGTTGACCAGGATAGCGCCGATCTTGGCCGTCGCGTACTGCAGGAACGTCCACTCCGCCCGGTTCGGCGACCAGATCCCGACCCGGTCGCCCTTGCCGATGCCCTGCGCGACCAGCCCCAGCGCCAGCGCGGTCACCTCGGCGGCCAGCTCGCGGTAGGTCCAGCGCTTGCCCGCGGCCCGGTCGACGAGGGCGTCCCGGTCGCCGAACGCGGCCACCGTCCGGTCGAAGTTGTCGCCGATGGTGTCCCCGAGCAGCGGGACCTCCGAGGTCCCCGAGGCGTAGCTCGGCAGGGCGGGCGCGTCAGGCATGGTGCCTCCTGAAGTCGGCGGTGACTGGCGCCGAGTCTAGGAATCAGGTGCCGGGTGAGCCAGCTCGGTGGCAGGATCCCCCTGGGAAGAGGGAGGGAACCATGCGAAGAATCCTGGCTCTGGCGTCCGCTGTCCTGCTGCTCGCGGTGGCCGCACCCGCGTCGGCGGCGACGAAGGTGATCGTGCTGCCCGGCGCCACGTCCGCCGAAGGGATCACCGCCGCCGGCGGCGGCACCTACTACACCGGCGACCTCTTCGCCGGCACGATCTTCCGCGAAGACGTCCGGCGCGGCACGGCTGAGCGCTTCATCGAGGCACCCGGGACCATGGCGGCCGGAGTGGACTTCGACCGGCGCCGCGACCTGCTGTTCGTCGCCGGCGCGGGCGGCGGCAAGGCCTACGTCTACGACGTCCGCACCAAGGCGAAGGTCGCCGACTTCACCTTCGGCGACCCGGCGACGTCCTACGTCAACGACGTGGTGGTGACCCCGCAGGGCGCGTGGTTCACCGACTCCTTCCACCCGCAGCTGTTCTTCGTGCCGTTCGTCGACGGCGGGCTCGGGTCGCCGCGCACCCTGCCGCTGACCGGCCCGGGCGCGGGCGGCTCGCCGGGGAACTTCTTCATGAACGACATCATCGCCACGCCGTCCGGCAACACCCTGCTGGTGGCCGCGACGATCCCCGGCAAGGTGTACACGATCGACCCGCGCACCGGGGCCAGCGAGGAGATCGCGGGCGTGGCCGCGCCCAATGTCGTCAGCCTCGTGCTCGAAGGGAACCGGCTCTGGGCGGTGCAGCTCGACGACAAGATCACCCGGTGGTGTCTCGACGGCGACCTGAGCCACGGCCGGTCCGCGGGGACGATCACCGACCCGCTGTTCGACCAGCCGGTCTCCGCGGTCAAGATCGGGCACCAGCTCGCCGTGGTCAACTCGCACATCTACAGCGGCACCCCGCCCACCAGCCCGACGTACGAAATCCTCGTCGTCGACGCGTGAGTTGGTAGGGTCCGGACGGACTTCGAGGGGGCGATCGATGGCGGGCCAGGGGTTTCGCGACGAGCTGACCCAGCTGCTGCAGGCGCGGTACCCGCTGCTCGTCGTCGAGACGCACGAAGAGCAGCGGGTGCTGCGGGAGATCCGCGCGGTCGCCGAGGACGCCCACCGGCTCCGGACCCCGCGGCGCGTGTACGTCTGGTCGTCCACCACCGGCCTGGCCCCCGCGGGCGGGCCGCCGATCAGCGAGACCCGCGCCGCGGCCGCCGCGCTCGAACGGATCCACGCCTGGGGCGAGCCCGCCGTGTTCGTGTTCGCCGACCTGCACCCGTCGCTGGTGTCGGAGGGCGGCCACCGGCCCGATCCCGACGTCGTGCGGCGGCTGCGGGAGCTCGCCGCGGCGTTCAAGACCCGGCCGGTGCCGCTCAGCATCATCCTCGTGTCGCCGTCGCTGCCCGTGCCGCCGGAGCTGGAGCACGACGCCACCGTCGTCGACTTCCCGCTGCCCGACCAGCGCCAGATCGGCGAGCTGCTGGACAGCATGGTCGCCGCGCACCGGCAGAACGTCCGGGTCAGCATCGACCGCGACGACCGGGACACGATCGTCGCCGCCGCGCGCGGGCTGACGTTGCCGGAGGCCGAAAACGCGTTCGCCAGGGCACTGGTCGAGGGCGGCGGGCTCGACCCGAGCGACCTCGAGCTGATCCTCGCCGAGAAGCGCCAGGCCGTCCGCCGGTCCGGGATGCTCGACATCGTGCCCGCGGAGACGGGCTTCGACGCCGTCGGCGGCCTCGACCGGCTCAAGCGGTGGCTGACCAAGCGCACCGGCACCTGGACACCGGCGGCGTCGGCGTACAACCTCGCGGCGCCGAAGGGCCTCCTGCTCACCGGCGTCCCCGGCTGCGGCAAGAGCCTGTCCGCGGTCTGCGTCGCGAACATGTGGCGGCTGCCGCTGCTGCGGCTCGACCTCGGGCGCGTCTTCGGCGGGCTGGTGGGGTCGAGCGAGAAGAACATCCGCACGGTGATCCGCACGGCGGAGGGCATCGCGCCGTGCGTGCTGTGGGTCGACGAGATCGAGAAGGGCCTCGCCGGCGCGGGTGGCGGCGGGGGCGACGGCGGCACCGCGCGGCGGGTGTTCGGCACGTTCCTGTCCTGGATGCAGGAGAAGTCGGCGCCGGTGTTCGTGATGGCGACGGCGAACCAGGTCGGCTCGCTGCCGCCGGAGTTCCTGCGCAAGGGCCGGTTCGACGAGATCTTCTTCGTCGACCTCCCCTCGGCTGCCGAGCGCACCGCGATCTGGCGGATCCACCTGCGCCGGCGCGTCACCGATCCGTTCGTGGGCAGCGAACTGCGGCTGGACGACGCCCTGTTCGCCGAGCTCGCCGACGTCAGCGCGGGCTACAGCGGCGCCGAGATCGAGCAGGCCGTGCTGTCGGGCCTGGTCGACGCGTTCGCCGAGAAGCGGCCGCTGCGCCGGGACGACCTCGTGCGCGCGGTGAAGTCGACCGTGCCGCTGTCGGTCACCCAGGCCGACGAGATCCTGGCCATCCGGAACTGGGCGGAGACCCGCGCGGTCGCCGCCACGGACTCTTCGGTTCCCGCCTCGGAGCCGGCCGCGCCGCCGCCCCCGGCGTCACCGAGTGGGAGGACGATCGACGTATGACGCACCGCGTGACCGTGACCATCGGCAAGGACGGCTCGATCAGCGCCGAGACCCACGGCGTGACCGGCTCGAAGTGCCTCGACTACATCCCGCTGCTGGAGGACCTGCTCGGCGCGGAGACCGTGACGTCGGAGTTCACCGAGGACTACCGGCGCACGTCGACGTCCGTGGAAGACACCGCTTCGCAGCAGCAGACGCAATGGAACTCCTGAACCTGCACCGGATCGTCGACGTCACCCTCGCCGAGGGCCCGGGTGCGCGGTGTGCCGTGTGGACGCAGGGGTGTTCGGTGCGCTGCCCCGGCTGTTTCAACCCGCAGACGTGGACGACCCGCGGCGGGTTCTCCCTGTCGTGGCCGGACCTGGTGTCACGGGTGTCGGGGATCGAGGGCATCGAAGGCGTCACGCTGCTCGGCGGTGAGCCGTTCGACCAGGCGGAGCCGCTGGGGCGCTTCGCCGCGGCGGTGCGCTCGGCGGGGCTGTCGGTGATGACGTTCACCGGGCACGTCCGGGAGGACTTGCCGCCGTCGCTCCTGCTGGATTCGACGGATCTGCTGGTGGACGGGCCGTTCCTGGTGGACAGGCCGGAGCCGTCCCGGCCGTGGGTGGGCTCGGCGAACCAGCGGTTCCACTTCCTCACCGACCGCTACGACGCATCGATCTTCACCACCCCGAACCGCCTGGAACTGACGGTCGCCCCGGACGGCGCGATCGAGCTGAACGGGTTCGCCACCACCGAAGTACTCGAAGCGCTGCTCGAAGGGGAACGCCGATGAGTGTCACGCTCAAGCTGCGCAGTGAGGCACTGGCCCAGCTCGACGCCGCCACGATCGCCGCGCACGCGCAGGCGCAGCCGGGCGTCGTCACGGTGCGGACCCGGATGCGTCACCGGGATCTGCTCGCCCGCGCGCTGACCGGGCTGCGGGCCCAGGTCACCGACGACGGGACGTCGGTCGTCGCCGCGTGGGAGGGCCGGCGGATCACGTTCGGCTACGGCCCCGAGGGCGTCCAGGTGGCGCACGTCGACGGGCCGGGTCTGGTGCCTGCGGAAGCTTCGCGGCTGGTGCTGTCGGTCGACGAGGCGTACGCGGCCGAGGTGCAGCGGGCGGTGCTGGCCCGGCTGAAGGACCGGGCGGCGCAGGCCGGCATGCGCGTCGAGTCGGAGCGGGTCAACGCCGACCAGTCGATCAGCGTCACGCTGGCCGCCACGTCGTGACCGAGACCAGGGTCGGGCTGATCGAGTTCGGCAAGGCGATCCACGACTCCGTCACGGTCCCCGGTCTCGGGGAGCTGCCCGGCGGCCAGGTGAGCGCGGGGCGCGCGGTCCGCGGCGCCCGCGCGCGGCTGCTGCGGGGCGACCGGATCGTCGAGGACAACCTGCGCATCGGGATCATGGTGCGCAAGAAGTACTTCTCCAGCAGCGTCGAGCCGGCGACGGAAGCCGGGTTCCTGAAGGACGTGTACGTCGTCGTCGGGCGGCGAGACCTCGGCAAGGGTGACGCGCTGGAGCTGTACGCCGACGAGGCCGTCGGCCCGGACCTGAGCCGGCCGGACGCGGTCGCGTCGGTGGAGGCGCCGGGCTTCGACCAGCTGACGGGGTTCCACGTGCAGGTGCTCGTCCGCGACGGCGTCCTGCGGTTCGGTGCGTTGTGTTCTCTGTCGCACGGCGGCGGGCCCATGCGGGTGCTCGGGCTGTTCGGGCCGGCCGGTCCGGTGGCGGAGCTGCCGACGGGTCAGCGAGGGACGGTGTTGCTCGGCTTCCAGTGCGACGCGCCGCCGGCGGCCGGGGCCGCGTTGCGGGCGTTCCCCTCGCCGGACTTCGTGGAGGAGCGCCACGGAACGGCGGTGGTGCACGGCGTGTCCGCGCTCGGCAACGGCTCGCTGGTGGCGGCGGTCGAGGTGCCGGACGGGCGCAGCGCGGCGTTCACGGTGGGGGTGAGCGTCCGGGTGCTGCGGCCGATCGGGACGACGTTCAACGAGCGGAGCACAGTGGTCGCTTCGGGGCTCCCGGTGCTTTCGCTGGCGCGGGACGGGGTCGCGGTTCCGTCGTCGGCCGGAGCGCGGGTGTTCACCGTCGGCCTGGGGACGGCGGATTTGCGGCAGAACGACGTTCTCGAGGCTTATGCCGCGCCGTTGGCGCCTCCGGTGCCGCTGGTGGATGTCAACGCCGCTTCGGGCGACGAGCTGGGCCGCCTGCCGGGCCTTTCCCCGGCCCGAGTGGCGACGGCGCTGGAACTGCGTCAGCGGCAGGGCGGCTTCCCCGACGTGGAGGCGTTCGGAGTGGCAATCGGCTTGCAGCCACACGAAATAGTCCGTTTGCGCGGACGGGCGACGGCCGGCCGGGTGACGTTGCCCGAGACGGGCGTTCGTCAGTTGGACATCTGACGGGTTCCGCTACGGTGGGAACGTGCCGGAGGAATTCTCGCTGGGGTTGACGGAGGTCACCGCCGCGGTCCGGCGCACGGCTCTCCCGGCGCACTGGCACCCGTTCGAGATCCGCAGCCCGGGCCGGACGCTCGAGGAGCACGAACACATCCTGTCGGCGGCATGGGACTCGATGCGGGCACGCGGGCTGGCGGGCCCGGACAAGCTGGACATCGAGGTGGAGCAGACGCTGCGGGCGTGGACGCAGCCGGAGGTGCTGATCATCGTCCGCGCAGCCGAGGTGACGGACGGCCGCCAGGTCTTCTACCGAGCCACCATCGGCCACGGCCTGGGTGTGTACTCCGAGCTGGTGCCGGACGGGATCCATTTCGTCCAGATCCGCCCCGACCACCTGGTCGACGCCCTGGTCGGCATCCTCCCCCGCTACGGACCGCTGCCGGTGGCCCCGCTGACTTCGACCCTCGGCCCGAACCGGCCGCCGGACACCGAACCGTTGCGGGACTACGCCCAGTGGGCCCCGCACCGCCACGGCACGTTCGAGCTGTCGACCCGCATCGGCCAGGGCAACCTCCGCCCGGCGGGCACGGTGACCTTCGTCGACACGGACGGCGGCCGCTACCTGACATTCACCGACCCGCTACCGGGCGGCGAGTCCCGACTCAGGTTCGTCCCCTCGGACGGGGGACACCTCAGAGGGTGGTTGCACGAGCGCATCGCGGAGACGACCCACCGGTGACCTGCGTCCTCGCCCGGGCGCGTGATCTACCCGTAGTGTTCAGGTCGTGACCCGAGCAGTTCGCCTTCGCACCGCAGTCCTCGCCTTGGCCACCACGGCGCTCGTGGTGAGCGCCTGCGACAGCAAGGTGGGAGGCACGCCGCAGGCTGCGGACACGCCGTCGAGCAGTGCCTCGACGACCAAGCCGAGCGGCGCCACGAGCGACAACCCCTTCGGGGACATGAAAGCCTGCCCCACCCTCGACAAGGCGCTCAGCGGTCAGGGCTACCCCGCCGCCGCACCCACCACCGCGGATGCGGCGCGCAGCTGCACGACCGAGAAGAAGACCGGCGACGAGACGATCGGCGTGACCCTCTCCTTGCACGCCGGCCAGACGATCAACGAGAACATCGCGGACCCCAGCAAGGCTTCGACCGGCACGGTCAACGACCGGCCCGCCGTCCAGGAGCGGGAACCGATCGGCGCGAAGGGGCAGTGTGCCATCGCGATGGAGGTCAAGCCGAAGTCGCGGGCCGCCGTATCCGTGACACTGAGTTTCGGCTCCACGGACCAGGCGTGCACGGACGTCAACGACGTCGCGACCAAGGTCGAGCCACTCCTGCCGAAATAGCGACACGGCGAACAGTGACACGAGACGAAGTCACTACTACAGTACTTGGTCGACACAGAGAGTGATTACCGGTCGATCCGCCGCGGGAGGGCTTGATGGCATCAGGAGCGCAGTTCGGAGGGCCACCTCCCACGCCCCCTGCCGGCGACGCCGGGAACAACTTCCTGTCGAACCTCCTCGACGTCCCACTGGACGCGGAGGGCGCGAAGCGGGTGAACGAAGGCGCCCAGCAGTTCAAGGCACTAGCCGAGGGCGGCGGATTCACCATCAACGAAGCGGGTTTCGAGCATTACCGGAAGGTGTGTGACACCTTTATCGACGGGTACAACAGCATCCGCCGTGAGCTGCAGGTACTCAGCCTCGCAGCGCGGATGGGTGGCAGCGACTACGCCAATCAGGTCGCCAACTTCAACGTGAAGGTCGCAGCGGGCGATCCCGAGTCGCTCGTGCCGAACCTCGAACTGCTCTCTGACGGCTTCAAGAAGGTGCGCGAGGCGCTCGAGATCGCCCGCAAGAACTACCGCGAGACCGAAGACGCGCACAGCCAGACCTTCGCCAAGCTTCACGGGAGCGAGTGACCAAAGCGAGCACGCGGACATCGCCAGTACGAGGCCGACTCGCAGCACGCGGCCGCCTGCCCGTAGTGTTCAGGCAGTGGCCCGAGCAGTTCGCCTTCGCGCCACCGCCCTGACCTCGGCCACCTTGCTACTCGCGCTGAGCGCCTGCGACAGCACAGTGGAAGGGACGCCGCGAGCCGCCGTCGCACCACCCAGCAGCACGTCCATCACCAAGCCGAGCGGTGGCAGTGGTGGTGACAACCCGCTCTCCGGGGTGGATCCGAAGAAAGCCGGCTACGGCGTGGTCGGTCTCGCGCTCCAGCCCGGACAGTCGATCAACGACATCGTCACCGCCCCGGGCAAGGCCCTCACCGGGGACGTCAACGGGCGACCAGCGGTGCAGGAACGCGACGCTCTCGGCGGTACTGGTTCCTGTGACGTTTCCATGGAGGTGAAGCCGAAGTCGCGGGCCACGGTACTGGTCACCCTCCAGACAGCGAGCACCGAAGAGGCATGCCAGACAGCCAACGATGTTTCGACCAAGGTCGAGCCCCTTCTTCCCGCCAACGGCTGAGACCGCCACACGACAGGTTGCCGGCGTCACGCATCTACTGACATAGCGGATCGTCACTACTACAGTTGGCTCGGGTACGCACGGTGCCGAGAGGGGTGACCATGGCACACGAGCACGCCGGACATCGCCAGTACGAGGGCGACTTCTACGCCGAGACGCAGCAGAAGCTGCAGCAGAACGTGCACCGTTTCGGCGTCGAGGACCAGGGGGAAGCTCGCGAAGGGGTCACGCCGCAAACGCAGAACCAGGCGGCACAGTACTCCGTCGAGCAGGGCAAGATCCTGCTGAACAACCAAGCCACCCGCGGTGACGCGCCCGCGCCGGGGCAGAACTATGCCGCCAGCTCGCACGAAGAGCTCTACGGCATGGTCCACGAGAACATGAATCCCGGCGAGCTCGATGATCGGGGCCGGGTTGCCAACAAGCTCGGCAACTGGCTGGCCGACGTCTCCAACGCGGCGAACGACGCTGTCAACTCGAGCGAAATCCAGTGGCAGGGCGATGGCGCCGCGAAGGCACACGGCTTCTTCCAGAACACCGCCACCTACACCGCCGAGACGGCCAACGCCGCCCAGCTCAGCTCCAACCGGTACTCGCAGCAGGCGGCCGCCGCTGACTATGCGCAGAAGAACATGCCCGAACCCACCGGGTTCAACCAGGAAGCCGAGATCACCAAGGCCACCAAGCAGTACCAGGCGGGTGACGTCGTCGGGGCGACGCAGACCATGAACAACGTCGCCGCCAAGCAGCAGCAGGCCGATGCCGCTCATCAGCAGGCCGTTCAGGTTCTGCAGAACCTCGACTCCACCTACCACGAGACCGCCAGCACCCAGCCCACCTACACGCCGCCTCCTCAGCTCGGGCAGGGTGACTCCACCTCGGCCAGCGGCTTCCACGGCACCGGTGGCAGCGGCTTCACCGGCGCCCCCACCATCGGCGGAACCGGACCCGGGGGCACCAGCGGCAGCTTCGTCCCTGGCCAAGTTCCCGGCCAAAGCCCCGGAACAGGCCCGGGCCAGCTTCCCGGCCCCACTCCGCCCGGCACCACCCCGCCCGCCTACATCCCGCCCGGCACGAGCAGCGGCACAAGCAGCGGCACCGGCGGCGGCACCAACAGCGGCACCTCCAACTTCCGCACCGCTCCCGCCGCCGGCACCTTCGGGCGGTTCACTCCCGATGGGCTCGCCGTGCCCGGGACCACCGCCGCCGGAGGCGGCACCGGCGCCGGCAGCGACAGCACCCGCAGCAAAGGGCGGCCCGGCACCGGGTTCGCCGGCTCGCGCGTGTCCGGCAGTGCCGGTGTCACGCCCAAGGAGACCGAAGGCGGCAAGACCGGCAGCAAACCCGGTGAACGGCTCGAACGCGGGGCGACCGCGGCCGCCGCGGCCAAGGGCAAGGCCGGCGAAGCCGGGGCGGCCGGCGCCGGGGCGGGCAAAAAGAAAGAAGAGGACAAGGAACACAAGAACAAGTACGCCGTCGAGGAGGATGTCTTCGATCTCAAGCCGGAACGCGGGCCCGACGGCGAAAAGATCGTGAAGCCCACCATCGGGGAAACCACCTAAGGGACAGACCCGAGGGGAACCGGAAAATCCCCGGCTACATTGGAGGTATGCGCTTCTTCATCGTCGACGCCTTCACCGACCGGGCCTTCGCCGGGAACTCGGCCGGGGTCGTCCTGCTGGACGAACCCGCCGATCCCGCCTGGATGCAGGCCGTTGCCGCCGAGATGAAGCACGCCGAAACCGCTTTCCACGTCGCCGCGACGAAGTCGCTCCGGTGGTTCACCCCCGTCGTCGAGGTTGCGTTCTGCGGGCACGCCACCCTTGCCGTCACGCACGTTCTCGGCGGCGAGCAGACCTACGACACCAAGAGCGGTGAGCTGCGGGCCACCGCCAAAGACGGCTGGGTCGAGCTGGACTTCCCCTCCGATCCACCCCGGCCCACCGACGACGACCTGTCCGAAATCCTGCCCGGTGTCGACATCGAATACACCGGCCGCGGCGCGGAAAACCTCTTCGCCGTCGTCAAGGACGCCGAGACCGTGCGCACCCTCGAACCGGACCTCGACAAGCTCAAGCACACCTGGACCGGGCGCCTGCTGGTCACCGCGCAAAGCGACAAAACGGACTACGTCAGCCGCTTCTTCGCCCCCGGCATCGGGATCGACGAAGACCCCGTCACCGGCTCGGCGCACTGCATCCTGTCGCCCTACTGGTCCGAGCGGCTGAACGATAAAGAACTCACGGGCGAGCAAGCCTCCGCACGCGGCGGCCTCGTCCGGACGCGCCAGGACGGCGACCGCGTCCACCTCACCGGCCAAGCCGTCACCGTCCTGAGCGGGGAGCTGCACGTCTGATGCGCACGCTGCTGAACATCATCTGGCTCGTCCTGTGCGGCTTCTGGATGGCCGTCGGCTACCTGATCGCCGGCGTCATCTGCTGCATCCTCATCGTCACCATCCCGTTCGGGCTGGCGTCGTTCCGGATCGCGCGCTACGCGTTCTGGCCGTTCGGGCGCACGGTCGTCGACCGGCGGGACGCGGGCGCCGCCTCCTGCGTGGGGAACGTCGTCTGGTTCGTCTTCGCCGGGTGGTGGCTGGCGCTCGGGCACGTCCTCACCGGCGTCGCGCTCTGCCTCACGATCGTCGGCATCCCGCTCGGCATCGCGAACTTCAAGCTGATCCCGGTGTCCCTCGTGCCGCTCGGCAAGGAGATCGTCGAGATCGCCTAGGACTCCGGCGAGAACGGCAGCTCGACCACCAGGCACGGCCCGCCGACGAACAGGCCGCCGTCGACGCCCAGCGCCTTGCCGCCCGCGTACAGGAACGGGCCCTCGATCTGGGTCGGGTGGATGCCCAGCTGGTCGGCGATCACGCTGTGCCCGTGCACGATCCGCGAACCGCCGAGGGCGTCCATCAGCTTCTGGGCGTTTTCCTCGCCGTCCGGGCCGCGGAACGCGTAGCGCGTGGTCATCCGGCGCCAGACGTCCCACCAGGCCTCGATGTCGCTGCCCTCGAGGATCTCGCGAGCCGCCTCGTTGATCTCGTCGATCGACGAGCCCCAGTCGAGGTACTCCAGCGTGTCCGAGTGCAGCAGCAGGTGGTCGGCGGCGACGGCGGCGAGCGGGCGCGCGGTCAGCCACTCGATGTGCTCCGGCGTCAGGCGGTCCTGGTCCGCGAGCAGGCCGCCGTTGATCTCCCAGCTGCGGGCGAAGCTGCGCGGGCCGAAGTCGGACGGCACCGGTTCGTCGCCGAAGTGGTACATCCCCAGCGCGAGGATCTCGTGGTTGCCCAGCAGCGTCTGGACCTGGCCGCCGGCCTCGGCCGCCTGCGCTTCGAGCCGCATGACCAGGTCGATCGCGCCGACGCCGTCGGGGCCGCGGTCGACGAAGTCGCCGAGGAACCACAGCTGGTCCTCACCACCGGACCAGTTGTCTTCCTCGTCGACCAGGCCTTCGGATCTCAGCGCGTCGGCGAGTTCGTCACGGTGCCCGTGGACGTCGCCGACCACGTACGTCGACTTGCTCATCCGCTGACGATATGCCCTGCGGCCCCGCGGCTCACGGTCAGCCTTCGCCGAACGGGTCCCCGGTTCGCCCGATCAGGTCGGCGACGGAGTCGATCACCATGGTGGGCCGGTACGGATAGCGTTCGGCCGACTCCGGGGTGGATATGCCGGTGAGCACCAGGATCGTCTGCAGCCCGGCCTCGATGCCCGAGTGCACGTCCGTGTCCATCCGGTCGCCGATCATCAAGGTCGACTCCGAATGCGCACCCAATCGGCGCAACGCCGAGCGCATCATCAGCGGGTTCGGCTTGCCGACGTAGTACGGCGAGCGCCCGGTGGCCTTCTCGATCAGCGCCGCGACGGACCCGGTGGCCGGCATCGAGCCCTCCAGGCTGGGGCCGGTCGCGTCGGGGTTCGTCGCGATGAACTTCGCGCCGCCCTCGATCAGCCGGATCGCGCGCGTGATGGCGCTGAAGCTGTACGTGCGGGTCTCGCCCAGCACGACGTAGTCGGGGTCACGCTCGGTCAGCACGTAGCCGACCTCGTGCAGCGCCGTGGTGAGGCCCGCTTCGCCGATGACGTACGCCGAGCCGTTCGGCCGCTGCGACGAGAGGAACTTCGCGGTCGCCAGCGCCGAGGTCCAGATCGACTCCTCGGGGATGTCGAGCCCGGTGCGCTCCAGCCGCGCCCGCAGGTCGCGCGGGGTGTAGATCGAGTTGTTCGTCAGCACCAGGAAGTCGATGCCGTTCGCCTTCAACTCGGCGAGGAACTCGTCGGCCCCCGGGACGAGGTGCTCCTCCTTCACCAGGACGCCGTCCATGTCGGAGAGGTACGTCCACCGGCGCTCGTTCATGGTCGGAACCTATCACGCGCGCGAGACACCTGTGGCGCTCGCCAAAAGGGCGAATAACGACCGAAATCATCGAAGCTCGCGGTGACCCGGGAATTGCCGCAATTCCGATGACCGCCAAGATAGGGCCGCACTTCGGAATTGCCCGAAAGTACGTCATCCAACGAAATCGACGGCGAGTTCTTGCTCGTGGCCGGGCAGTTCGGCGGCGGCCACCACCACGAGGAGTGAGTCAGGAGGCCGCGGCCGGGTGGATCGCCACGGTCGCGGCCTTCACCGACAGCGTCACCGCCGAGCCGGGCTCCAGCGCGAGCTCGGCCACGGCGGCCGGGGTGAGGTCGGCGGTGAGGCCGTTGGCCCAGCCGTCGCCCTCGGCGCGGACGCGGATCACCGGCCCGTGCGGCTCCAGAGCCGCGACGACGGCGTCGGTCGTGTTGCGTGGGCTGCCGCGGTGCTCGCCGTCGCTGGCGTAGACGGCCACCGCGTTGGGCGGGAACACCGCCACCGCGGGCTCGCCCGGCACCACGTCGGCCGCCGGGAGGCCGCTGACGACCTCGCCCGACGCCGTCCGCAGCCCTTCGGCGACCGCGGTGCCGGCGACCAGGTTCAGGCCGGCGATCCGCGCGGTGAACGCCGTCCGCGGCGCCGAAAGGACTTCCCGGGTCGGGCCGCGTTCGACGACCCGGCCGTCGTTCAGCACCGCGACGTGGTCGGCGAGCGCGAGGGCGTCCAGCGGGTCGTGCGTGACGAGCACGGTCGTCGGCCCGGTCTTGAGCACCCGCCGCAGCAGGCCGCGGATCGCCGGCGCGGCGTCGACGTCGAGAGCGGCGAACGGCTCGTCGAGCAGCAGCAGGTCCGGCTCGGCGGCCAGCGCCCTGGCGATCGCGACGCGCTGGGCCTGCCCGCCGGACAACTGCCCCGGCCGCCGGTCGGCCAGCGCGACGGCGTCCACTTCGGCCAGCCAGTAGAAGGCGCGCTCCCGGGCGGCGCGGCGGCCGGCGCCGGTCGAGCGCGGCGAGAAGGCGACGTTGTCCGCCGCCGAAAGGTGCGGGAAGAGCAGGGCGTCCTGGGAGAGCAGCCCGATGCCGCGGCGGTGCGGCGGCAGGCCGGCCAGCGCACGGCCGGCCACCGTGATCTCCGCCGACGCCGGCGTGATCAGCCCGGCCAGGCAGCCCAGGACCGTCGACTTGCCGGAGCCGTTCGGACCGAGCAGGGCCAGCACGGTTCCGGTGGGCACCTCGAGGTCGACGTCCAGGTCGAACGAGCCGCGCACGGCGGTGATCCGGGCGGCGAGGCTCACCGGAGGCCGCCTTCCCACGAGCGCGGCCGCGCGACGGCGATCACGACCACCGCCACGACGATGAGCAGCAGGGAGAGCGCGACAGCGCTGTCGATGTCCACTTCGGCCTGGGTGTAGACCTCGAGCGGCAGCGTGCGGGTGACGTCTTCGAGGCTGCCGGCGAAGGTGATCGTGGCGCCGAACTCGCCGAGCGCGCGGGCGAAGCTGAGGACGACGCCGGAGCCGAGCGCGGGCAGCAGCAGCGGCAGCGTGACCCGGCGGAACACCGTCCACGGACGCGCGCCGAGCGTCGCGGCGACCTGCTCGTAGCGGTCGCCCGAGCCGCGCAGCGCGCCTTCGAGGCTGACCACCAGGAACGGCATCGCGACGAACGTCTGCGCGATGACCACGGCGGCCGTGGTGAACGGGACGGACTCGCCGGTCAGCGCGGTGATCAGGGCGCCGAGGAAACCCTTGCGGCCGAGCAGGTAGAGCAGCGCGAGCCCGCCGACGACCGGCGGCAGGACCAGGGGCAGCAGCACGATCGAGCGCAACAGCCGGACCCCGGAGAACGACGCCCTGGCGAGGACGACGGCGAGCGGCACGCCGAGCAGCACGCAGGCCACTGTGGACAGCCCGGCGGTGACCAGCGAAAGCCGCAGCGCGTGCCACGACGACGGCGTGGCGATCAGCGACGGCAGCCGCGTCAGGTCGGAGCGGACCAGCAGGCCGACGACCGGCAGGACCACGAGCGCCAGCGCCAGCGCGGCGGGGATGCCGAGCACCCACGGGACGCGCGAACGGCCGGCCGGGACGGATCCGGGCCGGCCGTTCGGGAACCGCTTACTGCGCAGGGCCGAACCCGGCCTTCGTCAGCTCGTTCTTGCCCTCGGTGCCGAGCACGAACTCCTCGAACTGGCGCGCCAGTTCGGCCTGGCCGCCCTTGACCGCGGCGATCGGGTAGCTGTTGATCGCCTGGGCCGCCTGGGGGAAGTCGACCTTGTCGACCTTGCCCGCGGCCGACGTCGTGTCGGTGACGTAGACGAGGCCCGCGTCGGCGTCACCGGAGGCGACCTTGTTCAGCACCTGCTTGACGTCCTGCTCCTCGCTCTTCGGCTTGAGCGTGACACCGGTGGCCGTCTCGACCTTCTTGGTCGCCGCCCCGCACGGCACCTGCGGCGCGCAGGTGATCACAGTCAGGCCGGCCTTGTTCAGGTCGGCGAAGGACTTGATGCCCTTGGGATTGCCCGGGGCCACCGCGATGGCGAGCTTGTTGGTCGCGAAGACCGCCGGCTGCCCCTCGATCACGCCGCCCTGGCTCGCCTTGTCCATGCTGGCCTGGTCGGCCGAGGCGAAGACGTCGGCCTTGGCGCCGTTGGTCAGCTGCTGGACCAGGCCGGACGAGCCCGCGAAGCTGAACTTCACGGTGGTGCCGGGGTGCTGCGCCTCGAACGCCTTGCCGAGCGCGGTGAACGACTCGGTGAGCGACGCGGCGGCGAACACGGTCAGCGTGCTGGGCTCGTTCGAGTTCGCGGCCCCCTTGGGCGCGGGCGCGGTGACCGACGCGCCGGGCTGCGTGCTGGGCTCGTCCGAGCTGCTGCACGCGCCCGCGAACAGGGCGACCGCGGCCACGACGAGAGCGAGCTTCTTCATCGACTTCCTTCCGGTGTCTCCACCACAACAGTGGTCGCTTTGACCACCGCGACCGCGAGCACCCCCGGGCGCAGGCCCAGCTCGCGGACGGCTTCCGTACTCATCAGGGACACCACGCGGTGCGCCCCGCACTGCAGTTCCACCTGGGCCATCACCTTGTCGGTGATCACCTCGGTGACCAGCCCCACGAACCTATTGCGGGCGGACCGGCCGACCGCCGACGGGTCGTCGGGCGCGGCGGCCTGCGCCCGGGCGAACCCGGCGAGCTGGGCGCCGTCGACGACCTTGCGGCCGGCGGCGTCGTCGGTCGCCGTCAGCTGACCGGCGCGCACCCACCTCCGGACGGTGTCGTCGCTGACCCCGAGCAGGCGCGCGGCCTCGGACAACCGAAATTGCGGCATGCAGCAGACGTTATATCCGCAGTTGAGGAAAAGCTACGCGGGGCTCGCATTGCCCATGACTTCGGCGCGCAGCTCGTCGAGCATGACATTCTGATAACGCTCGATCACTTTTCGCTCCGCCGGGGAGAACTGCGCGAGCAGGTCCCGGAGGGTGCCGAAGGCCGACTCGAAGAGCGGCGCGAAGCGGTCGGCCGCACCCGGAACCACCTCGACCAGCACCTTGCGGCGGTCCTCGGGGTCGCGCACGCGGCGGACGAGGCCGACCTTCTCCAGCCGGTCGATGACGCCGGTGACAGCGCCGGTGGACAGGCCGGTCAGCCCGGCGATCCGGCCGGCGGTGAGCGGCCCGTCGGCCTGGCTGACGAGGTCGAACGTCTTGTGGTCGGTGCCGGACAGGCCCATCCGCTCGGCGATCCTGGCGTGGCGCAGGACGGTGAAGGTGCTGCCCTGGCGGCCCAATTCCGCGAAGCGGAAGAGTTCGTCTTCGGTGACCGGGTAAGTCTTTTCCGTCACGAGCCCTCGTTTAGTTCGGCTGCTGAACTACTCACTGCGCAAAGTATCCCAGACGGGCGTTCCGGAGCTACTCTGTGCGTAATGACAGCTGTGGATCTCGGGTTTCCTCGCGTCCCCGGTACACGAGGGTCATCTCGCGTGCCCCGGCCCGAGAACCCCCGCCTCATCGACACCTTCGGCCGGGTGGCCACCGATCTGCGGGTTTCCCTGACGGACCGGTGCAACCTGCGCTGCACCTACTGCATGCCCGCGGAAGGCCTCGACTGGATGCCGGGCGAACAGGTGCTGACCGACGACGAGCTGGTCCGCCTGATGCGGATCGCCGTCGAGCAGCTCGGCGTCACCGACATCCGGCTCACCGGCGGCGAACCGCTGCTGCGGCCGGGCCTCGAGGACCTCGTGGCGCGGATCACGGCGTTGTCGCCCCGGCCGCGGTTGTCCATGACCACCAACGGGATCGGGCTGGCCCGACGCGCCGCGGGCCTCGCCGAGGCCGGGCTGAACCGGATCAACGTCTCGCTCGACACCGTCGACCCCGAGCTGTTCAAGACGATCACCCGGCGCGACCGGCTCTCGCACGTGATCGCGGGCCTCGCCGCGGCGCGGGACGCCGGGATGGCGCCGGTGAAGGTCAACGCGGTGCTGATCCGCGGGCTCAACGAGACCGAAGCCGTGCCGCTGCTGAAGTTCTGCCTCGACGAGGGCTACCACCTGCGGTTCATCGAGCAGATGCCGCTGGACGCCCAGCACGGCTGGAACCGCGGCGAGATGATCACCGCGGCGGAGATCCTTTCGGTGCTTTCGGCCGCGTTCGAGCTGACGCCGGCCTCGGAGGCCCGCGGTGGCGCGCCTGCCGAGCGCTGGCTGGTCGACGGCGGCCCCGGCGACGTCGGCGTGATCGCGTCGGTGACCCGGCCGTTCTGCTCGGCCTGCGAGCGGACGCGGCTGACCGCGGACGGCGCGGTGCGCTCCTGCCTGTTCAGCAACGACGAGACGGATCTGCGGTCCCTCGTGCGCGCGGGCGCGCGCGATGAGGAGGTGGCGGACGCCTGGCGGGCGACGATGTGGGGCAAGCTCGCCGGCCACGAGATCAACGACGCCGGGTTCGCGCAGCCGATCCGGCCGATGAGCGCGATCGGCGGTTGAGATGACGACGGTGACCATCGCGGTCCGGTACTTCGCGGCAGCGCGGGCGGCGGCCGGCGTCGAGGAGGAGAAGGTGCAGCTGCCGGCCGGGGCATCGGTCGCCGACGCGGTGGCCGAGCTGGCCCGCCTGCACCCCGCGTCGTTGCCGCGGCTCCTGGAGGCGGTCAGCTACCTGCTGGACGGCATCGCGGTCCGCGACCTGACCCGCCCCCTGCACGACGGCGCCGCGCTGGACGTCCTACCGCCCTTCGCCGGCGGCTGACCCGCCGCCCCTCGGGCGCGAGCCGACCCTTCGGGCACGCGAGCCGCCCCCGGGGCGCGCAGGCCGACCCTGGGGGTACGCGAGCCGACTGCCGGGCACGTCAGCCGACCCTCGGGCGCGCGAGCCGACCCCCGGCGTAGGCGAGCCGGCCCTCGGGGCGCGCAGGCCGCCCTGCCCGGCTTGTGCCGAAGCAAGCGTGTGGTCCGTCCGGCGGAGGCGTCCCGACTTCGCCCTCCCTGTAAAACGGCGACCGCTCGGGTACGGCGGCCGACCGCTCGGCGACGTGCTTCGCCGCCCCTCGGCGTGGCGCGTCACCAATTCCGGGTGTTCGCGAGAAGCTGAGCGCGCCCCGTCGCCACCCTTCCGGTGACCTGTTTCACCTGGTCCGTCGCCCTGCGTCGGCCGCGGGCGGCGACCTCGGCGGCCGTTGCAGCTCCGACCGGGGCGGGAAACCGCCCGAACAGGTGGGACTGCTGTGACTCCTGGGGCAGTTGAGGCAGGATTGTCAAGTCTGGCGTGGTACCCGCCAGAGTCATAAGATGCGCGCTTCAATCGCGAACCGGGCGTCGCGAATGGCCCATTCGCTACGCGAAACACGTGATGCAAGCCTCACGATCCGTGTTTTATCTCGGGTAGGAAACGGGCAGATAACGGCCCTCTGACCTGCACAAACAGGCGTATCGACAGGGGTTCCGTGCCGTTACTGTGACGTAGGTCACGCCCCGAATAATTTCCGATCACGGCGCTCGTTACGTACCGTCGCTTTTCGGTTGGCCCCGACCGACCGACGCAAGACCGGGAATCCGTAGCGCCTAGCCCTGTCCAACGGATCCCCGGACCCATACCCCGAGCGAAAGCATTTCCGGACAGGGACGAGGGGACGACGAAGACGCGCCGTGCGTCGGACTCGTCTGCCGGCCTGGGATGGTCGGCGCCAGGACCCCGATCCTGACCCGCACATCGGTTCGCAGGCGCTGGGAAACCGAGAAGCATCCAAATGTCTTACCGAGGCAAGCACCGCAAGATGTCCGCTGCCACCCGCACCGTCGCTCGCGTCGCCATCGCGGGCATCGCGGTCGGCGCTCCCCTCGCGATCGCCGCGACCCCCGCGTCGGCGACCAACTGGGACGCCATCGCGCAGTGCGAGAGCAGCGGCAACTGGAGCACCAACACCGGCAACGGCTACTACGGCGGCCTGCAGTTCTCGCAGAGCACCTGGAAGGCCTACGGCGGCACCGGCAGCGCGGCGAACGCTTCCCGCGAGGAGCAGATCGCCGTGGCCGAGCGCGTCCTGCAGGGTCAGGGCATCGGCGCGTGGCCGGTCTGTGGCAAGAAGGGCGGCAGCGGTTCGTCGGCCCCCAAGGCCACCGGCAAGACCACCAAGAAGGTGACCCCGAAGAAGAGCACGACCGCGACCGCCCCGAAGAAGGCGGCCCCGGCTGCCCCCGCGGCGACCGGTGTCAGCAGCTCCAACCCGGCCGGTGACTACACCGTCGTGGCGGGCGACACCCTGTCCAAGATCGCCAAGCAGTTCAACGTCCAGGGCGGCTACGCCAAGCTGCAGGAGCTGAACGCGAAGTACATCCCGAACGCGGACCTGATCCTCGTCGGGCAGAAGATCGCCACCAAGTGACGATCACGCAGTGATGCGCGAGTCCGGCCTCGAGCCGTGACCTGAAAGGGCTCCCACCGCCGATCCCCCGGGCGGTGGGAGCCCTTCACTCGTCCCACGGCCGCGGGCCGGAACTGTCGGTCCTCGCCGGTAAGGTGGACGTCGGGGGCCGGAGGCCAACCCCGCGGCGGCCGGAAGGCCGCTCAGCCGGGACCCGAGCCACCAGCGACGGCCCAAAGCCAGCCAGCGGCGACCGAGGCCACGCCCGCAGGCAGCCAGCCCAGCGGCGGCCGGAAGCCATCCCAGCGGTCCCACAGCCGCTTCCGCTCGGCCGGAAGCCGCCAACAGGCGCCCCCAGGCACAACCAGAGCCGCCCCCAGCCGCCCAGCGCAGCGACCACACCCGAACCCAAGCCGCCGAGCCCGCCAAACCCCCGCCGGCAAACGCCAGGCCCCTCAGCGCGTCCGGATCCGCTCCGCCTCCGCAAGCTGCATCCGCTCCCCCTTCCGGAGCACCTCGACCACCAGCTCCAGCTGCTCCGGCGCATACTCCGCCAGCAGCGCACGCCCGGCCCGCTCGATCGGCCCGTAAACCTCCTCCAGCAGCTCCGCCGCCGCAGGCGTCAGCTCCACCACCGCCCGCCGCCGGTCGTCGGCGTCCGTGCGCCGCGTGAGGTGTCCCGCGTGAGTGAGGCGCTGGATCGCCGTCGTCGTCGCCGCGGGGCTCAGGTTCGCCTCCGTCGCCAGCCGGCCCGCCGTCAACGTTCCCGCGGCCGCCACCAGGCCGATGATGCGCAGGTCCGTGCGGTTCACGCCGAACGCCGCCGCGGCGGCCTCGTCCACCACGTCGTTCGCCGCGCCGAACGCCGCTGCCGCGTGGGCTGCCTCGGTGACCCATGATTGCTTCGACACTCGAAAGAGTCTACCTTGGCCGGTAAGTATTTCGATCGTCGAAAGGATTTGCCGTGCCGACCACTCGCCAGGCCCTGCCCCGCTGGCTCCGCCCCGCCAACCGCCTCGTGCGCCTCCTGACGCGCCTGGGCCTGCGGCTGGGCACCGTGCACGTCCTGACCGTCCCCGGCCGCCGCTCGGGCACGCCGCGGCCCACTCCGGTCTCCCCGCTGACCGTCGACGGCGAGCGGTACGTCATCGCCGGGCTGCCCGACGGCGACTGGGCGCGCAACGTCCGCGCCGCGGGCCGGGGCGAGCTCGCCTACGGCCGCCGGAGGCAGGCCGTGACGCTCACCGAGATCACCGATCCCGGCGTTCGCGCGCGGGTCATGCGCGCCTTCCCGCGCGAGGTGCCGCACGGGGTGCCGATGTTCGTCAAGCTCGGACTGGTCACCAGCGCCGATCCGGACGAGTTCGCCGCGGCCGCCGACCGGGTCGCGGTGTTCCGGATCACGGCGAGTTGACCCACTCGTCCGTGCCGTCGGTGAAGTGCTGGTGCTTCCAGACCGGCAGCCGCGCCTTGACCTCGTCGACCAGCTCCGAACACGCCGAGAACGCCTGCCCGCGGTGCTCCGCGGCCACGGCGCACGCCAGGGCGACGTCGCCGATCGTCAGCGCACCCAGCCGGTGGCTCACGGCCACCGCGCGGACACCGGCCCAGCGCGCCGACAGGTCCGCGACGACGTCGGCGATCACCTGGCCGGCGCTCGGGTGGCCCTCGTAGGTCAGGTCGCGGACGCCCTTGCCGCCGTCGTGGTCGCGGACCACGCCCGCGAACGTCACCACCGCGCCCGCCGCGTCGTCCTCGACCAGGCGGGCGTGCTCCTCGACCGACAGCGGCTCCTCGGTCACCAGCGCCCGCGCGACACGCACCGACGGCGCCGCTGCGGCCGGCCGCGGGTGGTCACCCCCGGCCAGCTGGTCGACGGCGTGCTCCAGGACGCCCTCCAGGACACCCAGGCCGTCCTTGACGCCGCCGCTGGAGCCCGGGAGGTTCACGACCAGGGTCCGGCCCGCCACGCCCGCCACACCGCGCGACAGCACCGCCGTCGGCACCTTCGGCAGGCCGGCCGCGCGGATCGCGTCCGCGACGCCCGGCAGCTCGTGGTCCAGGACCGCGCGGGTGACGTCCGGGGTGCGGTCGGTCGGCGAGATGCCGGTGCCGCCGGTGGTGAGCACCACGGCGACGCCGTCGGCCAGCGCGGCCCGCAGCGCGACGCCCACCGGGTCGCCGTCCTCGACGACGACCGGGGCCGGCACGTCGTAGCCGCGGTCCGCCAGCCAGGCGGCGATCACCGGGCCGGTCTTGTCCTCGTAGACGCCCTTCGCGGCGCGGTTGGACGCCACGATCACGCGCGCGGTGCGCTTCACGGCCGCTCCCAGGTTCCGGTCTTGCCGCCGTCCTTGCGGAGCAGGCGGACCTCGTCCAGCGTCGCCGCCGGGTCGACGGCCTTGATCATGTCGTGCAGCGTCAGCCCGGCGACGGCCACCGCGGTCAGCGCCTCCATCTCGACGCCGGTGACGTCGGTGGTCTTGGCCGTCGCGCGGATGCCGACCTCGGCCTCGCCGAGCGCGAACTCGACCTTGACCCCGGACAGCGCGATCTGGTGGCACAGCGGGATCAGCTCGGGGACGCGCTTGGCGCCCATGATCCCGGCGATCCGCGCGGTGGCGAGGGCGTCGCCCTTGGGGAGGCCGTCGGTGGCCAGCAGGCGGAGCACTTCGGCGGTGGTCCGCACGGTCCCGGCGGCGAGCGCGGTGCGCGCGGTGGCGGTCTTGCCGGAGACGTCGACCATCCGGGCGGCGCCGGTCTCGTCGACGTGGCTGAGTTCACTCACCAGCCGAGGCTACTTCCACCATCGGGGGACAACGCCGCGGCGGCCTGGTTCATAAGTTCGGAGTCTGATAATCTGAACTGGTGCTGGAACTGAGCGCTTCGGAAGCGTCCCGGTCGTTCTCCGCGGTACTCGACGAGGCGGAGAAGGGCGAAACGATCGTCGTCACCCGCAACGGCAGGCGGGTGGCGCTGATCGTGCCCGCACCGCGCGCGAACGGTGGCGAGGTGTGCGCGGTGTTCCACCGCTGGGCCGGAAAACTGGAGGTTGATGACGGGTTCGAGGAGAACGTGACGAAGGTCCGCGAGACGGCCTCGGCGGAGCTGGACGGTGACCCGTGGCGCGACTGATCCTCGACACCGGGATCCTCATCGACGCTGCCCGGCAACGGCTGCCGGCGGGCGCGATCGGCGACGAGGACGACGTTGCGGTGCCGGCACTGGCGATCACCGAGTACCGGGTGGGGCTGCTGCTCGACCCGAACCCGGCCCGTCAGGCGGCGCACAGCGCGTTCCTGGCCGAGTTCCTGGCGGTGACCCCGGTGGTGGACTACTCGGCGAGTGTCGTCGAGCACCACGCCGAACTGCTGGCCCACCTGCAGCGGACGGGCCAGGTCCGCGGCGCGCACGACCTGATCATCGCGGCCACCGCCCGGGCCACCGGCCGCACGCTGGTGACCACGGACGGCCGGGCCCGGTTCGAGGATCTGCCGGAGGTGGAGGTGAGGTTGCTGGAACGGGTTCGCTGAGGTTCAGCGCCGGCAGGGCCCACGGCGGCGAGGCCAGGGGCCAGGCCACGGCGGCGAGGCCTGGGGCGCGCCTCGGGAGGCAGGGCGGGCAGGGCCCCGCGGGCCGGCCAAATCGGCCGCGTTCCCTCCGGGTTGAGCGCTCGGCGAGCGCCGACTGCCGTCAGCCGGGGCCGGGCGCTCCAAAACCGCGGCGGCCGCACCCGTCGCCGGGAGGGCCGCCGCTGGAATCGATCCGCTACCGCCGGAAGCTCAGCGCTCCGCGAGCACGGCCTTCCGGACTGCGTCCGCGACCGCCGGCGCCACGGCGCTGTCGAACACGCTCGGCACGATGAACGACGCGTTCAGCTTGCCGTTGTCGACCACGTCCGCGATCGCGTCGGCCGCCGCCAGCAGCATCGTGTCGTCGATGTTGTGGGCGTGAGCGTCCAGCAAGCCGCGGAACACGCCCGGGAACGCCAGGACGTTGTTGATCTGGTTCGGGAAGTCGCTGCGGCCCGTCGCCACCACCGCGGCGTGCTTCTGGGCCTCCATCGGGTCGATCTCCGGGTCCGGGTTGGCCAGGGCGAAGACCACCGCGTCCTTGTTCATCGTCGCCACCTGCTCGGCGCCGAACAGGTTGGGGGCCGAGACGCCGATGAACACGTCCGCGCCCACCAGCGCCTCGTGCAAAGTGCCGCTGACCTGCTGCTTGTTCGTGTGGGACGCGATCCACGTCAGGTTGTCGTCGAGGTTGCCGCGGGCCGAGTGGACGATGCCGTCGATGTCCGCCGCGACGATGTCGGCCGGGTTCTTCTGCAGGATCAGGCGGATGATCGCCGAGCCGGCCGCGCCGACTCCGCTCACCACGATCTTGCAGTCCTCGATGCTCTTGCCCACCACGCGCAGGGCGTTGCGCAGGGCCGCGACGACCACGATCGCCGTGCCGTGCTGGTCGTCGTGGAACACCGGGATGTCCAGCTGCTCACGCAGGCGCTTCTCGATCTCGAAGCAGCGCGGTGCCGCGATGTCCTCCAGGTTGATGCCCGCGTACACCGGGGCGAGCGCCTTGGCGATCATGATGATCTCTTCGGTGTCCTGGGTGTCCAGGCACACCGGCCACGCGTCGACGTCGGCGAACTTCTTGAACAGCGCCGCCTTGCCCTCCATCACCGGCAGCGCGGCGGCCGGGCCGATGTTGCCAAGGCCGAGCACCGCGGAGCCGTCGGTGAGCACCGCGACGGTGTTGCGCTTGATGGTCAGCCGGCGGGCGTCCTCGGGGTTGGCGGCGATCGCCTGGCAGACGCGGGCCACGCCCGGGGTGTAGGCGCGGGAGAGGTCGTCACGGTTGCGGAGCGCGACCTTCGGCGTCACCTCGATCTTGCCGCCGAGGTGGATCAGGAACGTCCGGTCGGAGACCTTGCGCACCTTGACGCCGGGCAGCGAGTCCAGCGTCTGGGTGATGTCGTTCGCGTGGTTCTCCGACAGCGCGTTGGCGCTGATGTCGACCACGATCGAGTCGGAGTGGGACTCCACGACGTCGAACGCGGTCAGCACGCCGCCGACGCGGCCGACGGCGGCGGTCAGGTCACCGGCCGCCGTGACCGAGGCCGGGGCCTCCACCCGGACGGTGATCGAATATCCGGGACCGGGAACCGGCATGGCACTACCCCCGTGTGGTGGGAAGGGTGGGCTGGGACGGAAGGAAACCTACTCCCGTGACCGCCCTCACGAGGGGCCGATACCGGTACTGACCAGTAACTATGCGGTCAGCGGTTGATCTCGGTCTCCGGGTGCACGTAGGGCACCGTGTCGAGGGGGAAGGTGATGTCGCCGAACGGCGACAGCGCGCCCTGGCGGTCGGACGCGAGCTCGGTCACGGGGTGCTCGCCGTCCTCGCCCGGCCAGGTCGGGTCGATGCCCTTGTGCTTCTTCTCACCCTTGGCCACAACGTCCTCCACAGCCGTTCACGGTCTTACGCAGACAGTCTGCCTGAGACCGGGCAGCCTCTCGCAACCGCCCGGTATCCTGGTCGTCTATGCCCGCGACCTCTTTGGCGGACTGGCTGCGTGCGGAGTCCGACGACGCACTCGCCGAGCTGCTCCGCACGCGGCGCGACCTGTCCACGCCCCCGCCCTCCGACAGCACGGTGCTGGCCACCCGGGCCGGCACGCCGGGCTCGGTCGCGCGCGCCTGCGAGGACCTCGACACCTTCACCCTGGCCGTGCTCGAAGCGTGCCTGCTGGCCGGCGCGGACCGCGACCCGGTACCGGTCGAAGACGTCGCGAAGCTGGTCGGCACCGACATCACCGCGCCACTGGCGTGCCTGCGCGCGCGGGCGCTGACCTGGGGTCCCGACGACGCCCTGCGCGTGCCGCCCGCGGCCAGGGAGGCCCTCGGGCCGTTCCCGGCCGGGCTGGGCGCGTCTTCGCCGGCGCTGGCCGACGAAGACCTCGAAGCGCGGATCGCCGAGCTGTCCGACGACGAACGCGGCGTGCTGACCGCCCTCGCCGCCGGGCCGCCGATCGGCCGCACCCGCGACGCCGGGCTCGACCTCCCGCTCGACAAGGCCGCGACGCCGGTGCAGAAGCTGCTCGCCCGCGGCCTGCTGCTGCGGCGCGACGACCAGACCGTCGAACTGCCGCGCGAGCTCGGTGTCGCGGTGCGCGGCGGTGTGTTCGCACCGGGCGCGCTCACCGAGCCCGAGCTGCCGGTCCACCCGCACCGGCCGGCCACCCTGGACGAAGCCGCGGCCGGCGAGGCCATGGAGTTCCTGCGCCAGACCGAAGCCCTGCTGCGCGCGTGGTCGGCCGCCCCGCCGCCGGTGCTCAAGTCGGGCGGCCTCGGCGTGCGGGAGCTGAAGAAGCTCGCCAAGGACCTGGAGATCGACGACGCCCAGGCCATCCTGCTGGCCGAGCTGGCCGTGGGCGCCGGGCTCGTCGCCGACAGCGAGGCGACCGTGCCCGAATGGGTGCCGACGACTTTGACCGACTCGTGGCTCGCCTCCCCGACCGCGCAGCGGTGGATGACGCTCGCCCAGGCGTGGCTGGAGCTGCCGCGCCTGCCCGGCCTGGCCGGCGGCCGCGACGCCAAGGACAAGCCGATCGCGCCGCTGTCGGAGGACCTGCGCCGTCCGCTCGCCCCGGTCGCCCGGCGGCGGGTCCTCACCGCGCTGGCGGACCTGCCCCACGGCGCCGGCGTGAAGAGCGTCGACGAGCTCGTCGCGGTCCTGGCGTGGCGCGCGCCGAGGCGGGGCGGGCGGCTGCGGGACGAAACCGTCCGCTGGACGATGGCCGAAGCGAGCGCGCTGGGGATCGTCGGGCTCGGCGGCGTCACGACGGCGACGCGCGCGCTGCTCGCCGAAGACCGGCCTGGCGCGGTCGAGGCGATCCTGGACGCGCTGCCCGCACCGGTGGACCGCGTGCTGCTGCAGGCCGACCTGACGGTCGTCGCGCCGGGCCCCCTCGAACCGGAGCTGGCGGCGGAGATGGCTGCGGTCGCCGACGTCGAGTCGGCCGGGCACGCGACGGTCTACCGGATCACCGAGGGCTCGGTGCGGCGCGCGCTGGACACCGGCCGCACGGCCGACGAGCTGCACGCGCTGTTCAAGACGAAGTCGGCGACCCCGGTGCCGCAGGGGCTGAGCTACCTGATCGACGACGTCGCCCGGCGGCACGGACGGCTGCGCGGCGGGGTCGCGGCGGCGTTCCTGCGGTGCGACGACGAGGCGCTGCTGGCCGAGGTGCTGGCCCACCCGGTCGCGGCGGAGCACGCGCTGCGGCTGATCGCGCCGACGGTCGTGATCAGTCCCGACCCGCTGCACGAGGTCCTCGCCGCGCTGCGCGGGGCCGGGTTCGCGCCGGCGGCCGAGGGCCCGGACGGCCGGGTGGTCGACATCCGGCCCAGCGGCCGCCGCCTGCCGGCGAAGGCACGGGCGGCCCGCCGCAGCCCCGGCGAGCAGGCGGTGCTGACCGAAGACCAGGCCGTCCGGATCGTCTCCAACCTCCGGGCCGGCGACGCGGCCTCGGCGCGCCGCCGCGGTTCGGCCGTGCGGGCGCCGGTCGGCGGCGGCGCGGACACGTCGGCGACGCTCGAACTGCTGTCACGGGCGACGCTGGAGCGCCGTGAGGTGTGGATCGGGTTCGTGGACTCCCGCGGCACGGCGAGCCAGCGTGTCGTGCGGCCGGTGCGCGTCGGCGGCGGGGTCCTCGAGGGCGAGAACAACGAGCGCTACTCCCTCCACCGCATCACGTCCGCCGCGCTCGTCGAGGACTGACGCCGGATTCGGTGAATCCCCGCCGAACCGGCGCCGGCAGGTGGTAGGCCTGAACCATGAAGTGGGGAACGCGCGTGACCGCGGTGGCGGCGACGGTGCTGGCCGGGGCCGGGACAGTGGCTGCGGCCGGGCCGCCGGTCCACTCGACGTACCCGGTCACCGGGACCACGCACATCGCGAAGCCCGACGTCGACCTCGAGCTCGGGCCGGGCCGGTTCGACATGGACACGCTCATCGGGCCGTACACCTTCACCGGCACGTTCACGCTGCCGCCGGTGCACGTCAGCCGGCCGCTGCCGGGCGTCGGCCGGGTCAGCGGGACCGTCACGTTCGGCCCCGGCCACGCCGAGGGCTCGGTCTTCGGCGGCTTCTCCGGTTCGGCGACCTGGGCGGTGGCCCTTTCCGACCTCCGGGTCAACGGCCGGTCCTACGACGTCGGCCCGGACTGCGGCACGGCCGAGCCGCTGACGACCGAGCTCACGTCGGCGGACTTCGCCGAGGGCACGGGCGGCCGCCTCGAATCGACGTACGCGATCGGTGCCTTCGAGAACTGCGGCTCGGCGACGCCGCTGATCAACGCCGTCGTCCCGGGGCCGGGCAACACGTTGACCCTCGACCTCGCCGCGGCCGGTTAGAGGGCGCGCAGGCCGGCCAGGACGCGTTCCATGAACTCGCGGGACGACCGGTCGCCGAGGATCAGCTCGGTCTGGTGGATCAGCACCAGGCCGATGTCGGCCATGTCGCCGACCAGCACCTTGACCACGCCCAGCGGCAGCCGCAGGTGCGCGGCGATCTCGGCGACCGACCGGGTGTCCAGGCACAGGTCGCAGATCCGGCGGTGTTCGACCGAGCGGACCCCGCGGTAGCGGCGGCCGTCGTCGGACGTCGAGACGAGGGCCTCCAGCGCCAGGTTGTGGTCGGACCGGGTGCGGCCGCCGGTGCGGGTGTACGGGCGGACCCGCGAACCCGGCGAAGCGACGGGCACCGGGCTCGCCACGCGGGCGGGCTCGTGCCAGCCCGGGTCCTCCCACGGTTCCGGGTGCGGGACCCAGCGGGTCTCCGGGTCGGGCGGCGGCGTCCAGTCGGCGGGCGGCGGCGGGGCCCACGCGGGCGGGGGCGCGGCCTGCGCCCGCGACGGCGGCGCGGGCGGCCGCGAGATCGGCGGCCGGGGCGCGGGTGGCCGCGGGGCCGGCGGGTGCGGAACGGGCGGCCGCACACCCCGCGGCGGGGTCGGCGGCGCCCAGGCAGGCTCGAGCGGCGGGGGTTCGGGCTCGAAGGTCTCGCCGTCCTGCCACTCGGGCTCGACGGGGTCGTAACCGTCCTCGGCCACGACGGGTGAGTGCGGGGCCGAGTAGCCCAGCGGATCGGGCTCCGGCGCCCGCCTGCTCCGGCGGCCACCGGGCTCACGGCGGAAGTGCTCGTCGGCGGCGGGCTCGGGCGCGCGCCGGGCCGGGAAGGCCGCTTCGGCGGGCTCGGGCGCGCGCCGGGTGGGGAAGGCCGCGGGGTCCGGGCGGGCGTAAGGCTCGTCGGCGGGCTCGGGCGCGCGCCTGGCCAGGAAACCACCGGACCCAGGGCGCTCGAACGACTCGTCGGCGAACTCCGGCGACCGGCGAGCCGGGAAACCACCGGACCCAGGGCGCTCGAACGACTCGTCGGCGGACTCCCGCGCGCGCCGGCTCCGGCGGCCACCGGGCTCCGGCCGCGCGTACGACTCGTCCGCCACCTCCGGCGCCGGTGCCAGGCCGGCGTAATCCTCGTCTTCGGCCGAGGAACCCCACTCGCGGGTGTCCTCGTCCGTGTAGCCCTGCGCGTCCGGCTGCGGGCGGGCCGGCTTGCGCTTGGGCATGATCATCGACAGTGTCGACATGTCGAACTTGCTGGGCGAGTCGAAGCCCTCGCGCTCGGTGCCGCGGTGCAGTGCGTCCCAGCCGCTGGAGTCCGGATCGTCGAATCCCGAAATCCTCATCTCGCCCTACCCACGCACGCCGCCCTGCAGCTGCGCGCGCAGCTCCGGGGTGATCTGCTGGCCGACGCGCTCCACGAGCAGCGTCATCTCGTAGGCGACCGTGCCGATGTCGCACGTCGGGGCGGCCAGGACCGCCAGCGACGACCCGTCCGAAACGGACATCAAGAACAAGTAGCCGCGCTCCATCTCCACCACGGTCTGGTTGACGCCGCCCGCCTCGAAGCAGCGGGCCGCCCCGGCCGTCAGGCTGATCAGGCCGGACGCGACCGCCGACAGCTGTTCGGCACGTTCCTGCGGCAGCCCTTCCGACGGCGCCAGCAGCAAGCCGTCCGCGGACACCAGAACGGCGTGCGCGGCACCGGGTACCCGGCGCACGAAGTCCGTGATGAGCCAGCCGAATGTGCCCTGGCCGGAAGCGGTCACTCCTGCTCCTCCTTGCTCGTGCGGCGTCGCCCGCCGCACCCCGGAGCGCCCGGCACGGCCGGTCGGCGACGCCACGGTAAAGCGTATTCGCACCGCCGGTGCTGTCGAGCCCGCCACCGGCCGGCCGCTGCGCACCCTACGTGTGCACCCGGCCGAACTCCGCGGCCACCCGGGCTGCCTCCCCCATCCGGGGGACACGCCACGGCTCGCACCCGTGAAGCATCGGCGCAGGTCAGAACCAGTGCGGCACAAACTCCCAGCCCTGGACCGGCCCGCTGCTCCTCCGGACGGTGACGACACTCCCCGAAGTGGGTGAAGCACGCGGAGTTCACTCCAACGGCCGCATCCGGATCGGGGCGTCATCCGCTATCCCGCGCGCAACGCCGTATCGTGCGCGATCGCGTGCTGGACGACGGAGATCAGCACCTGCTTGGCGGACTCACGCTCGCGCGCGTCGCACGCCATGATCGGGACCGACGGCGCGATGGTGAGCGCGTGCCGGACGTCCTCGATCTGGTGGTGCAGCAGCCGGTCGAAGCAGTTGATCGCCACGACGTAGGGCAGCTTCCGGTTCTCGAAGAAGTCGATCGAGGGGAACGCGTCGGCGAGCCGCCGCGTGTCCACCAGCACGACCGCGCCGATGGCGCCGACCGCGAGGTCGTCCCACATGAACCAGAACCGGTGCTGACCAGGGGTACCGAACACGTACAGCACCAGGTCCGAGTCCAGCGAGATGCGCCCGAAGTCCATCGCCACGGTCGTGGTGGTCTTGTTGGGCGTGGCCGAGGTGTCGTCGTGCCCGACGCTGGCCTCGGTCATCATGGCCTCGGTGGTCAGCGGGTCGATCTCGGAGATCGCCCCGACCAGCGTTGTCTTCCCCGAACCGAACCCGCCGGCGACCACGATCTTGGCCGACGAGGTCGGACCCGTCACCTGCGGCGCGTTCGCGTCGGAGTCAAATTCTCCGAAGCCCACTGAGCACCCTTTCCATGAACTCGATACTCGGGCGGTCGCCCACGGTCGGGCTGCTGGAGTGCACCAGCACCAGCCCGAGGCCCGCCACGTCACCAATCAACACGCGCACCACGCCGAGCGGCAGGCGCAGCAGCGCCGCCACCTCGGCCACCGACCTGGTGTCGAGGCACAGGTCGCAGATCGACCGGTGCTCGGGCACCCGGACCCGGTCGAGCATCCGGCCCTGTTCGCTGGTCGAGATCAACGCCTCGATCGCCAGGTCGAGGGTCGCCTTCGTCCGGCCCCGGGTCCGGAAGTACGGCCGGACCAGGCCCGAGGTCTCCATCTCCGTCGCCGGCGGCTCGTCGACGTACTCCTGGCTGGCCTGCCGGGGCAGCGCCGCGGCGAACTCACCGGAGTCCGGTCCCGAGCCGAAGTCACGCTCGGTCGTGTACGCCGCGAAGTCGCGCGCGTCGTACAGCGGCCCGCTCGAACCGCCGAACAGCTCCGCGCCCGGACCGCCGAGGAGGCGGTCGCGGTACTCGGTGCCGCCGGCGATCGGCCGGAGCGGTTCCTGCCCGGCATTGCTGTCCGTCAGCCAGTTCGGCGGCTCCCGCACGGGGTCGCTGTCGGAGGCCTGTACCCGGCGCGCCCGCCACTCGCGGTCGACGCGGTCCCGGAACGACTGCCAGTCCTCGCGGCTTTCGTCCGATTGGTCGGACCACCCGCCGGAGAAGTCGTCACCGAGCCGCCCATCACCCCTCAAGCGCCCGTCGTCCACGGCTCTCTCCTCGGTTCCCAGGTCCTCAGCGGCGGACGGCCGCACCCTGCAGTTGCGCCCGCATCTCCGGAGTCAGCTGCTGGCCGACCCGCTCCACCAGCAGGGTCATCTCGTAGACGACCAGGCCGATGTCACTCTCCGGCGACCCCAGAACCGCCAGACACGAACCGTCGGAAACCGACATGAGGAAGAGGAAACCGTTGGCCATCTCGACCACGGTCTGCGCCACCGTGCCGCCCTCGAACACCTTGGCCGCGCCGCGCGCGAGGCTGGTCAGCCCCGACGCCACCGCCGCCAGCTGGTCCGCCCGGTCCTTCGGCAGGCCCCGTGAGGCCGCCAGGAGCAGGCCGTCGGCCGACACCACGACCGCGTGGGCCGCGCCGGGCACCCGGTGCACGAAATCCGTGATCAGCCAAGCGAAGCTGCCGGCATTGTTCGCCTTGGCATGCGCCTGCCCGTTCGGCTGCGCGGCGCCACCCGGCTGCATTGCACCCGCCCGTGTCACTTTCACTCCTCACTGCTGTCTGTGGTGTTGCCACGCCCCGGAACCCTGCTGCCTTGCAGTTGCTCTTCGGCCGGGAGTTCCTTCAAGGCGTGCCGTCCCGAGGTGTAGCCCCGTTGGAAGCTTGCCATCCGGCTTCGCGCCGCGGACGCCGAGCGGGTGATCGCACCCGTTCCGGGCATGCCCGCGGTGTTGTCCGCGAAACTGTTCTGGGGCGGCGCGTCCGCCGAAGGACTGCTGATCGACCCCGGCACCAGGTAGGCGTTCGGGACGCGCTTGGGCAGCCCGGCCGGGGTGATCTCCTCGTTCTTGGACTCCAGCAGCGACTGCGCCGCCTGCCAGCCGTCGTCGGACGCGCTGTGCCAGCCGTCGTCGGCCGGGAGGAGCGGGTGCCGGGTCGCCGCGGTCGGCTGCAGCTCGTCGCGGGACGGCTCGGCGGGCGCGGACGACGAGGCGGCGGGCACCGAAGGCTCCTCGGAGCCGGTGAGCGGCGGCAGGTTGGGGTCTTCGCCGTCGCCCTGCGGCGCCACCGGGTCGGCGGCCGAGTCATCGCCTTCACTGAACCAGCGTGACAGCACCGACTGGTAGATCGGCAACCGCCGGGTGGGTACATCGTCTTCGAGCGCCGACGAACCGACTTCGGGCGCGGGCGGCGGCGCCGGGGGCGGCTCCTCCGGCGGCACGAACTTCGGCTCGCGCTTGGGCAGCACCAGCGGCGCGAACTGCGTGTCCGCGGCCCGCGAGCTCGCCCCGTCACCGTTCGACGACGGCGCCAGCGGCGCCAGGTCCTCGGCGGTCGGCCAGGCCGGCGTCTCCGGCTTGGGCAGCTCCGGCGACAGGAACGGGCCCGCCGCGCGGCCGCCGCTGACCAGGTCGTCCAGGCTGATCGGCTGGTCGAGCGGCACCAGGCCGCCCTGGTTCGCCACGGGTTCGTGGGCCGGTGGCGGGGGCGCTGCCGGGGTCGGGTGCGACGGCGGCGGAGGCGTCTGCGCGAACGACTGCGTCTGGTCGAAGTCCGAACGCGCGGCCGGGATCGGCGGGATGCTCGGCATCGACATCGACGTCTCGGACCGGTTCGCCGGCGGCGGCGTCTGCCGCTGCATGCCCGGGCGGAGCTGGGTGAGCAGCTCGGCCGGGACGACGACCCGGGCGATCACGCCACCCTCGATGTCCTCGTTCTCGCGCAGCCGGACCTCGATGCCGTGGCGCTTGGCCAGCCGCGAGACCACGTACAGACCCATTCGCCGGGTCACCGACACGTCCAGGTCCGGCGGGTCGGCCAGGCGCGCGTTGACCTCGGCCAGCCGCTCCTCGCTCATGCCGACACCGTGGTCGGTGACCTGGATGGCGAGCGCCTTGCGGCGGGTCACCACGGCCCGCACGATGACCTTCGTCTCCGGCTCGGAGAAGTAGGTCGCGTTGTCGAGCAGCTCGGCGAGGACGTGCACGAGGTCGTGGATCGCCAAGCCCTGGACAGCGACGTCGGGCACGATGCCGACCTCGATCCGGGCGTACTGCTCGATCTCGGACACCGCGGCGCCGATGACGTCGGCGGCGGGCACCGGCTTGGGCACGGACTTCGCGAGGCCAGCGCCGGAGAGCACAAGCAGGGACTCACCGTTGCGCCGCAGCCGCGTCGCGAGGTGGTCGAGCTCGAACAGGCTGGCCAAGTGGTCCGGGTCCTGCTCGTCGGCCTCGAGCCGGTCGATGACGCCGAGCTGGCGTTCCACCAGCCGCTGCGACCGGCGGGACAGGTTCACGAAGATGCCGTTGACGTTCTCGCGCAGGAGGGCCTGCTCGGCGGCCATCTTGACGGCCTGTTCGTGGACGATGTCGAACGACCGCGCGACCTCGCCGATCTCGTCGCGGGAGGTGACGGGCACCGGCTGGACGGCCCGCTTGGAGGCGCCGACCGGGTCCGGGTCGTCCAGGATCGCCTGCACGGTCTCCGGCAGCCGGGTGTAGGCGACGTCCAGCGCGCTCTTCCGCAGCACCCGCAGCGGGCGCAGCATCAGGCGCGCGACGATGAGCATCAGCGCGACCGCCAGCGCCAGCGCGGCGAGCACCACGGCACCGCCGATCCACGCCGAGTTGACCGCCGCCGTGGCGAGGTCGTCGGCGCGGGCCTTGAGCTGGGCCAGCAGGTTCGACTCGACCGCGTGCAGCTTGTCGGCCGACACCTTGCTGTCCTGGCCGAGCGCGGTCGTGTCGATGTTCGGCGGGTCACCCAGCTGGGCGAAGGAGAACGCCGAGGTCAGGATCCGGCGGCGGTCGTCGACCTCCGGGCCGGAGTAGGTGTCGTTGTAGAGCTGGCGCTGGTCGTCGTCGGCGTTCGCGAGGAAGGCCGCGACGGAGGCGTCCGCACTGGACGCCGAAGCGCGCGTCTGGTCGAGCAGGTCGCCGGGGAAGCTGCCGCGGAACGCGGCGATCTGCAGCTCGGCGTCGGAGCGGGTGGTGAACTCCTTGGCCTCGCTGATCGCCTGCGTGCTCGTGCCGAGGCGCAGCACGTCCCGGTCGGTGACCGCGGTGGTCACCTCGCGGCCGAGCTCGATGAGCGAGTCGAGGATGCCCGAGTAGGCGGTGAGCACCGTGACGTCGGGCAGGCTGTTCTGGGTGTTGAACGCCGCGCGCAGCGGGCGCAGGGCGTCGAGGCGCTGGAGACCGCGGGTGTAGCGGTCCTTGGTCGCCTGGTCGTCGTAGTCGAGGGTGTTCGCCGCGCCTCGCAGGTCGGCGACCTCGCGGTCGACCTTGGCGATCTGGGCGTCGAGCCCGGTCTGCAGCAGCGAGTTGCCCGACGAGATCCGGGCGACGGCCAGCGAGCGCTCGTTCTGCAGCTCGTGCACGACCGTGGTCACCTTGACGGCGAACGCCACCTGGTCGGCGGTGCGCTGGAACTCGGCCGCCTCGCGGGCGTCGTCGATCACGCGCACCGCGCCCAGCGCGAGCGCCGTCAGCGTCGGGATGATCAGGACCGCGGCCAGCTTGGACCGCAGCCGCCAGTCGCGCATGCCGGAGAACAGCCCGGCCTTCCGGCCCGGATCCGCTCCGGGCGACTGCGCGGGGGCCCCTCCCACCCCCGCGGCGTCTTCGTTCGGCACCGCCGCTCCACCATCATCGTTCGTGCTCGGGAAACCCTGGTCGGTCCAGCGCCCGCCAGGGCGCATCGCGTTCTCCTCAGCCACTCGTCTGCACGCTCCCGGCGATCCGGCGCTCCGGCCCATCGGAAGGAGCCCAGCGCAAGACGCTACCCGTACGGGTGAAAAGATCGTCTCCAGTGTCCGCACTGGAGGTTCCTGAACCCCGTCCGGCCGGACGGAATCGGTTCAGCTCGAGCATCACGGTCGGGTCCCTGCGCTGGTCCTGCATCGGTCTGTTGGTCAGGCCTAACCCACCGGCACGGCGGCTGCGCCCGGCCAGGCAGTGGTCTGTGCGGGGAAGATTCTCTCAGGAAAAGCACAGTATGTGCTGGTACACCGAAGTGTGCTGGGACACCGAAGTGGATCGTCTTGATCGGCCATCCAGGCACTCTCTCTCACTACATCGGAGGTTGATACCTCCCCGCAGGTGCAGAGGGTAGCGAACGGCAAGGGAAGATGTAACCCTCCCGACAGGACCCGCTCAATCTTGCACAGCGTTCGCTCAGCTGACGCACAGCTTGCCATCGCTCTTTCAGGAACCTCCCCCTACGCTGGGTGAACGCCTACGGCGAGTGGAGCAGTGGGTCTAGACCAGAGGCCGAAAGAGTGATGTGCGCCACTCGGTCAGGTAGTGATTCCACCCATTGTGAGCAAGCTGTCACGTTCTCTACAGTGGCCCGGGTGGTTCCGAGAATGAGTCACGCACTTCCATCGGAATCGGTTCCCCAACCATCCCTTTCTTCAAGGAGCAGGCCTTGCTTGGAAACGCCATGAGCAGTGGCCGGGTTCGCACTCGCCGCGCCGCGCTCGGGCTCGCCCTCACCGTCGCAGCCGCCACGGCCCTCACCGGCTGCAGTGCGCTCGGCTCGGACAGCTCGAACGCCTCGTCGAACGGAGGCGGCCTGGAGAAGTCGAAGATCAAGGTCTCCATCATGCCCACCACGGACCTCGGTCCCTTCTGGCTGGCGCAGGACGGTGGCTACTTCAAGGCCGAGGGGCTCGAGGTCGAGCAGATCGTGGCCAAGAGCGGCCAGGAGTCGATGCAGAAGGCGATCTCCGGCGAGGCCGACATCGCCCTCTCGACCTACACGCCGTTCTTCGTCGCCAAGAGCAAGGGCGCCGCGGACATCTCGCTGGTCGCCGACGGCACGTCGGTGAACGCGAAGAGCAACGCGATCGTCACGGTGCCGAACTCGACGGTGAAGACGATCAACGACCTGGCCGGCAAGCGGATCGCGATCACGGCCATGAACACCGCGTCCGACATCCTGACCAAGTCGGTCATGAAGGACCACGGCGTCGACTTCAGCACGGTCAAGTGGACCCTGATCCCGCTGCCGAACATGGCGGCGGCGCTGAAGGACAACCAGGTCGACGCGGCCTACATGCCGGAGCCGATGCTCACCCAGGCGGCCAAGACCGTCGGTGCGACGCCGGTCATCGACATCAACACCGGCGCCAGCCAGGACTTCCCGCTGACCGGTTACGGCGCGGCGACGAAGTGGGTGCAGGCGAACCCGAAGACCCTCGCGGCCTTCCAGCGGGCGATGAAGAAGGCCACCAGCGACGCGATCAACGACCGCTCGAAGGTCGAACCGCTGCTGGTCAAGTACGCGAAGATCGACGAAGACACGGCCAAGCTGCTCACCCTGCCCGGCTACGGCTCCGTCCTGGACGCCCGGCGCCTGCAGCGGGTGCCCGACCTGCTCCTGCAGATGGGCGTCATCACCAGCAAGGTCGACGCCGCGCCGATGATCGCCCCGCAGGCGACCAGCTGACCCGCTCACCGTGAAGAAACTGCTCCGCGGCCTGGCCGGCCTGGTCGGCTTCCTCCTGCTCTGGGAGGTTGTCGTCCAGGTCGGCCTGGTCAGTGAAACGTTCACCCCGCCGCCGAGCGTCGTGCTGGTCACCGTCTGGGACCTGCTCGGCGATCCCGCGTTCGTCCGGGACATCGTCGCGACGATGCTGGCCTGGCTGATCGCCATCGCCGTCGCGATCGTGATCGGCGTGCCCGCCGGCCTCCTGCTCGGCAGCGTGCCGGCCTTGCGCACGGCCACCGCCGCGATCGTGGAGTTCCTCCGGCCGATCCCGATCACCGCACTGGTTCCCCTGGTGCTGCTGGTGATCGGCTCCGGTCCGGAAGCGAAGATCACCCTCGCCGTCTACGCCTCGCTGTGGCCGATCATGTTCAACACGATCTACGGCATGAGCGAGATCGACCCGGTGCTGATGGAGACCGCCCGGGCGTGCGGGACCAGCCGGTTCCGCATCCTGTCGTCGGTCGCGCTGCCGCAGACCGCGCCGTTCGTCTTCACCGGCGTCCGGCTGTCCGCGACCATCGCGCTGATCGCCGTCGTGAGCGTCGAGTTCCTGGCCGGTTCCCAGCTCGGGCTCGGCAGCTTCATCATCGTCGCCAGCACCGGTTCGATCCGGTTCGACCTGGTGCTGGCCGGCACGGTCGTCGCCGGGACGCTGGGCTACCTGATCAACGAGGGGCTCGAACAGCTCGGCAAGCGGCTGTTCAAGTGGAGCACCGTGGACCGGGAGGCGATCGCGTGACGGCGGCAACCCTTTCCGGCCGGGTCGGCAGGCGCGCCGCGCGCGGTGCCGCCACGGTCCTGCGCAACTGGCTGCTGTTCGCGATCCTCGTGGTCGGCTGGGAGTTCGCCGCCCGGGCCGGCGGCAGCAAGTTCTTCCCGCCGCCGACGGAGATCGCGGTCACCGCGGCGAAGCTGTGGTTCACCGGGCCGGCGTCACACCTGTTCCTCACCGACGCCGTGTTCGACAACGTGTTCCCCAGCCTGGGCCGGACGCTCGGCGGCTGGGCGGTGGCCGCGATCGTCGGCATCGTCCTCGGCGTGCTGCTCGGCCGGTCGGCGACGGCGATGGACTACGTCGGCCCGCTGTTCGCGTTCTTCCGCTCGATCCCGCCGCCGACGCTGATCCCGGTGTTCGCGGTGCTGTTCGGGCTGAGCTCGGGCATGCAGATCGGGTCGATCGTCTTCGGCGTGATCTGGCCGGTGCTGCTCAACGCGGTCGACGGCGTCCGCTCGGTCGACCAGGTGAAGGTGGAGACGGCGCGGTCGTTCCGCACGCCCAAGGCGTACTGGCTCGGCATGGTCGTGCTGCCGGCGGCGGCTCCGAAGATCTTCGCCGGGCTGCGGGTCAGCCTGTCGATCTCGCTGCTGCTGATGGTGGTCTCCGAGCTCGTCGGCGCGTACAACGGCATCGGCCGGTCGCTGCTGAACGCCCAGCAGGACTTCGAATTCCCGACCATGTGGTCGTGGCTGGTGCTGCTGGGCATCCTCGGCTACGTCTTCAACACGATCTTCCTGGCCGCGGAGCGGCGGGTGCTGGCCTGGCAGCCGGCCCGCCTCGGCCGCGACTGACGCTGCGAAAGGCCTCTCCCATGTCCACCATGCTCGAAGTGTCCGGCCTCAGCCACACCTACGGCGCCGGCGCGAAGGCGCACACCGCGGTGAACAACCTTTCGTTCACCGTCGAAGCCGGACAGCTGGCCAGCATCGTCGGCCCGTCGGGCTGCGGGAAGTCGACGCTGCTGCGCTGCATCGCCGGGCTGACGCCGCCGACCGACGGCACGGTCAGCCTGCACGGCGACCGCGTCGCCGGCGTCCCGGACGACCTCGCCGTCGTGTTCCAGGACTACAGCCGGTCGCTGTTCCCGTGGCTTTCGGTGCAGAAGAACGTCGAGTTCCCGTTGCGGTGGCGGCCGATCTCCCGCGCGGAACGCCGGGCGCGCGCGGCCGAGGCGCTCGAGCAGGTCGGCCTGTCCGGCGTCGGCGGCAAGTACCCGTGGCAGCTGTCCGGCGGCATGCAGCAGCGGGTGTCGATCGCCCGCGCGCTGGCCAGCCGCCCGGCGCTGCTGCTGATGGACGAGCCGTTCGCGTCGGTCGACGCGCAGACGCGCTTCGAGCTCGAGGACCTGACCCGGCGCGTGCAGCGCGAGCAGGGCAGCACGATCCTGGTCGTCACCCACGACATCGACGAGAGCGTCTACCTGTCCGACCGGGTGCTGGTGCTGTCGAAGTCGCCGGCGTCGATCGTGGCGGACCTGCCGGTGCCGCTGCCCGCCGCCCGGGACCAGATCACCACGCGCGAGTCGGCGGAGTTCGTGACCCTGCGCGGCGAAGTGGCCCGGCTGCTGCACGGCGGCACGCCGGCCGAGGCCGTCACGGCCGCGTCCGACGCCGCGGAGTGGGAGCTGGCCGAGCAGACTTCGGACGTCCGGGAAAGCAAGACCCGCAGCTGACCGCCGGTGGTCCACAGTGGATGTCCACTGTGGACCACGGCGGGGTTCAGTACAACGACTTGGACGACGCCGCCACGCGCACGTGGACCAGCGTCGGGCGCGGGTCGGCCAGCGCCGCCGTGAGCCCGGGGACCAGTTGCGACGGCTCGGTGATCGTCACGCCGTGGCACCCCATGCTCTCCGCCAGTGCCGCGAAGCCGATGCCGCCCAGTTCGGTGCCCGGCAGCTTCGCGCCGCCGATCGCGTCGCCGAGGATGCGGACCGCCGCGTACTCGGAGTTGTCGAGGATCACGAACGTCACCGGCAGTTCTTCGCGGGCCGCCGTCCAGAGGGCCTGGATGCCGTACATGCTCGAGCCGTCGCCGATCACGCCGACGACCGTGCGGTCCGGGCGCCCGAGCGCCGCGCCGACCACGCCGGGGACGCCGTAGCCGAGCGTGCCGCTGGCCATCGTCAGGAAGCCCGTGTCGGTGGCCGTGATCGGCAGGTGGTCGTGCAGGATCCCGCGGTGGCTGGGCGCCTCCTCGACGACCAAGGCGTTGTCCGGCAACACGTCCGCGAGCGTCGAGTAGACGAGTTCGGCGGTCAGCGCGTCGCTGCCCGGCTTCGCGGGACGCTGCCGCGGGGCCGGCGCCGGCCGCGTGCTGCGGTCGACGACGTTGAGCAGCGCGCGGATGCCCAGCTTCGGCGTGGCGCGGACGCCGGTGCCTTCGAAGGCCCGCGCGAGGACCTGTTCGTCGTCGCTGACGACGAACAGCGGCGGCAGTGGAGCTTCCCCGCGCCCGCGGTCGACGTGGTAGGTGAAGGCGGGCGCGCCGAGCACGACGACGAGGTCGTACGGCGCGAGCGCGTCGGCGACGGCACCGCGTTCGGGGTCGAGGAACCCTTGGAACAGCGGGTGATCCTCGGGGAACGAGCAGCGGAAGGACATCGGGGCGACCCACACGGCGGCGTTGAGCCGCTCGGCGAGCGCGACGGTTTCGACGACGGCCCCGTCCTGGTCGACGGCTCCCCCGACGACCAGCGCCGGCCGCTCGGCGGCCGCCAGCGCGGTGTTGAGCTCGTCGACGGCCTCGGGATCGGGCGCGAAGCCGCGGATCCGGGGGCGGGAGATGACGGGCCGTTCGGTGGCGGCGGACCAGTCGTCGGCGGGAACGGAGACGAAGACCGGACCGGACGGCGCCTGGGTGGCGACGTGGTAGGCCCGCGCGAGCGCGGCCGGGACGTCTTCGGCGCAGGCGGGCTCGATCGACCACTTCACGTACGGCTTCGGGAACTCGGGCGCTTCCAGCGCCCCGAGGAAGGGCTCGTGCGGGAGCAGCGACCGGATCTGCTGCCCGGCGACGACGATCAACGGCGTCCGGTTGCGGTAGGCGTTGAAGAGGCTGCCGAGCCCGTGCCCGACCCCGCCGGCGGAGTGCAGGTTGACGAGCACCGGCTTCCGGGTGGCCTGCGCGTAGGCGTCGGCCATTGCCACGACGGCGGATTCCTGCAGGCCCAGAACGTAGTCGAAGTCGTCGGGCCAGTCGGTGAGGAAGGGCACCTCGGTGGTGCCGGGGTTGCCGAACACCGTGGTGAGACCGAGTTCGCGGAGGAGCTCGCGGGTGGCGTCCAGCACCGTGCGCTTGATCATGCGCCCAGGTTAACGCTTAGTCTTGCGAAGCAAACCCCCCAAGCGGCGCAGTGACGGCCGGACCGTCACCGCGCCGCTGGTCACGCACTCAGCCGAGCAGGCCCGACAGCCCGCTCGCCTTGAACGAACCCCAGCCCGTCACCTGGTCGTACCCGGTGCCGGCGCTGAACCCGGTCGTCCCGTGCAGGGTGTTGTTGCCCGACGTCACGTCGTGGAAGCCCGTGCCGTACGAGGACCCGTTGCCGATCGAGTAGAACTTCGGGTTCAGGTTGCCCAGCGCGCCGCCGTGCACCTGGTTCTGCAGGGCCGCGAAGGCCGCCCACAGCGGAGTGGCGCCCGACGTGCCGCCGACCGTTTCCCACGTGCCCGCGCTGTAGATGTAGTAACCCGACGTCGGCGAGGCGTCCGCCGCCACGTCCGGCACCTTGCGGTACGTCGTGCTCTGCGACGACTGCCACGACGGCGCGGTGAACACCGTCGAGATGCCGCCGCCGGTCGAACCGCCGCTGTTGCCGTCGTTCCAGACCACTTCGCTGCTGTAGCCGTTGGTCGACGTCACGCTCAGCTTCGTCCCGCCGACGCCCGACACGTTCGGGCTCGACGCCGGGAAGTCGACGCCCTTGGCCGTCGAACCGGTCTGGCGGTAGCAGTCGGTCGTGCCGTCGTCGCCCGCGGCCGCGAAGTAGGAAATGCCCTCCGCCGTGCCGGTCGCGATCGCGCTGCTCACGCTCTTCGCCGCGCTCGACCCCTCGGCCGCTTCGCAGGCGCCCCAGGAGATCGAGACGACGTCGACCGTCGCGTCGGAGGCGATCTTCTGGTACATCGCCAGTTCGCCCGCGCTCGAGTTCGGTGCCTCGTAGACGTAGTCGTTCGCCGCCGCGGCCACCGCGTGCACGACCTCGATGTCGAGCTCGACCTCGATCTGGCCGCCACCCGGCGACGAGTCGTAGTTGGCCCCGCTGACCGGCACGGTCGTCACCGAGCCCGCGGAAAGGCCGTACGTGCTGTCGTACTTGGTGATGTCGGCCTTCTGGTAGCCGTCGAACTCGACGAAGCCGACGTTCACGCCGCTGCCGGTCGCCGACAGGCTGCCGGTGCCGTAAGCGGTCTTGAGCACCGGCGGGGTGACGGACTTGACGACGTTGGGCTGGGCGAGCGGCTTCGCCGAGTGCGTCCGCACCGCGTGGTCGTCGAGGCCGACGACGCCGCTCACGACGTCCGAGACGCTCGCGGGCACGGCCGGCACGGCGTCGTTGGCGAAGAAGTCCCGCCCGGAAGCACGGTCGTGGTAGGTCCCGATCCCGGTCCGGAACGCCTGCTCGAGCTGTGCCGCCGAACCGGTGAACGTGATGGCCTGCCGGTTCCCGGAAACCTCGATCCCGGTCAGGCCCGCTTTCCCGAGAAATGAGACGGCCTTGTCGACGTCGGCCTGGGTCGGCCCGAACCTGGCATTGAACTGCGCCGGGGTGAGGAACCGGTGGTATTGCGGCGATGCGGGATTCTGCACGTCGGCGAGGAACTTTTCGAGCGCCTGCTGGTTGTGCAGTTTCAGGGAGAGCGCTGCGGTGATCGGCCGGTCGGCCGCGACGTCGCCGGTGCGGGCGCTGTTGACCAGCGGCGCGGCGTTGTCGGCCAGCGTGACCAGGGGTTCCGACGCCGCGGCGGCCGGGACGGCCACGGCGAGGCCGAGCAACGCAGGCAGCGGCACAGCGGCCGCGACGAGCTTGCGCAAGCGCATGGGGAATTTCCTCTCGGCGGTGGGGACCGGGCCTGCGCGGAATGCTCGCCGCAGGTTGCCGAGAAGCATAAGAAGCCGTGATCACGCCGAGGAACCTACTTTTGTCTGAGGTTCGGCGGATCCCATTTTCATTTTCCGAAAGGTTTACCTGCACATGATCAGGCGATTATTGTCCGGATTGCCCGGCCATTTCGATGCGTTCGATGATCTCGCGGGCGCGCGCGTCGTGCCGGTGCCGCCGGGCCGCCGCCGACAGCGTCCGCAGCCGCTGCCGGGTGCGGGGCGAGCGCAGCACGCCGGCCAGTTCGATCGCCTCGCGCCCGGCTTCGGCGGCGACGTCGAGATCGCCGCCGAGCGCGTGCACGGTGGCCAGCCAGATCACCGTCAGAGAGCGGCTGCGGGCCATTTCCGGGCCGTAGCCGTCGATCGCGTCGACGAGCGCCGGGATGCCTTCGCGGCCGTGCCGGACGTCGACGACCTGCGCCAGTTCCGCATGCACCGTGCCGATCATCGCCGCCAGGTCGGTGGCCCCGAAGAACGCCGCCCACGGCGACGGCTCCGCGCCGGCGGCGTCGGCGAACTCGGTGCGGGCGCGGCCCAGGCAGCCGAGCGCGGCGGTGACGTCGGCCTTCTTGGCGTACGCCCACGCCTGGTTGGCCGACAGGATCGCCTGCGCCAGCGGGGAACGCGCCCGCCCGGCCGCCTCCCGGCCCCGCGCGAACTCCGTCAGCGCCGGGTCGACCGCGTCGTAGTGCAGCAGCAGCCGTCCGGCGCGGTACCGGATGTTGGCCTGCAGGTCGTGGTTGCCCGCTTCGACGGCCAGCGACAGCGCCTGCGCGAACGCCTCCAGCGCGGCTTCCGGGCGGTCGTCGTCGAAGCTCGTCCACCCGGCGAGGTTGCAGAGGTCGGCGACGGCGGTGCACAGCCGCGGCCGGACCTTCCCGCGCATCGTGCCGCCCAGCAGTTCCAGCGCGCGCGGCAAGGCCTCCGCGACGGCGTCACCGCAAGCTCCGCCGCCACAGCGGTAGTCCTGCGCCCGGAGCCGGGCCACGGTGTCCTCGAGCCGGCGCACGTCGGCGAGACCCACGTGCACCCCGCTCCGATCCCGTCCGTCACTGCCGGTCATGGCAGCCCTCCGTCCGTAGAGAGCTGCCGATCGGGCAGCCCCGCTCATTCCCCTCCCGGCCAGGCCGGAGCCCGCTCCTTCGCGGGACTGGCACCGGGCAGGACCCCGGTGGCGGTCAGCACCACACCCGTGGCGGTTTCCGCGATCTTGACGGCGGCCAGCACGCCGGTGAGGACGAGGGAGCCGCCGAGCCCCAGTTTCGCGAATTCGTCTTCGGAGGTTTCGGTTCCGCGTTGACGCGGTATCGCGCCGGTCACGATTCGGCCCTCCTGCTTGCCGCGGACCCGCTCTGGCGATATCCGCGGGGAATCAGCCTGCCCCAGGCGACGGAAATGCGCCTGATGGCCGACGTCCTGACTTCGTGCTGGCCACGCAACGAGTTCTCGAACTGAATACGCGCGCACACGGCGCCGCCTCCCGCACTGCAGATCGATACCTGAAGATCGCCCGGATCGCGAAATGCGGGACCACCGTAGCCAGCCGATCGCCTCGAAATCAGCCCCCAACCAGGTCTAAAGCCGGAATCGCCTGTGCAGCCGCACGCGCAACTCCGGCGCCGTCGGGTGCACGCGGCAGATGCAATTTCACCCGGCGGTTCACGAATGCCACCGGCAGGCGAAACATCGGTGGAAATCGTTCTATCCCGCCGTTTCTCCGCGAAATTGCGGAGTTCGATCAGGATTTGACGAGGTCGACCCAGTTCCGCACGGTGCCCGCGTCCACCGGCGCCTGCCAGCCGCCGGGCCGGACGGCGCTGCCGACGTGGAAACCGCGCACCCCGCCCGCCCGCAGGAGGTGCACCTGCTGCGCGCGCAGTCCCCCGCCGACGAGCAGCTCCGGCCCGCCTTCACGCTGCGCGAGCCGCTGCAGCACCGAAAGCCCACTGGCCACGCCGTTCGGGTGACCCGCGGCGAGCACGGTGTCGCAGCCGAGGTCGCCGAGCCGGTCGTACGCGCGCACCGGGTCACGCGTGCGGTCGATGGCGCGGTGGAAAGTCCAGGACAGGCCGTCGATCTCCTTGATCAGCGCTTCGCAGGCGTCGACGTCGATCTCGCTGTCGACGTTGAGGAAGCCGAAGACGAACTCGCGCGCCCCCGCGTCGACCAGCCGTCCGGTGTCGGCACGCAGCCCTTCCAGGTCGCCGACGGCGAAGGACCCGTTGTCCCGCAGCATGACCCGCACCGGGAGGTCGGTCGCCGAGAGCACGTCACGCAGCGTCTCGACCGACGGCGTGAGGCCGTCCTGCGCCATGTCCGCAACCAGTTCGAGGCGGTCGGCCCCGCCCGCCTGCGCGCTTTCGGCGTCCGCCGCGTCCAGCGCGATCACTTCCAGCAGGGGCGTCTTCGAGCTCATGCCTCATCCGTTTCACTGGTTCCGGGTGTCGTCTCCCCTCGCGTGCCGCCCTCGCCGGAAGCCGCCTTGAAGGCTCGTCATCCGCTCGCGCACCGCTTCCGGGGAAAGAGAGAGTATCGGCCGCTGTTCCGGCACCGCTCCCGGGCTGGCCGCGGAATCCAGTGGCTGCAGAAACGGCCAGGTGTCCTCCGCGCCGTCCTCCTGCTCCAGTTCAGCGGGGGTAGGCCATTCGTACGCAGGCTCGATTGCGGCAGGCGGCGCAACGGGTGTCAACCGCGGTTCGGTGTCTTCGTCGTCCGGGCGCAGCTCGCCGCTTTCACGCGAAAGCGTTGCCTCCACGGGGACCGGAAGGGCACTTTCACGTGAAAGTGGCGCTTCCGGACCGCCACTTTCACGTGAAAGTGGCGGCGGGGGTGGGGCGAGGGCGTGGCGGGGCTGGGGGTCGGCCGGGCGTGGTTCCTCGGCGACCGGGCGCGGCTCCGCAGGCTTGCGCGATTGCTCGGGCGCGGCGGAGGCGTCGAACCAGCGGGACAGCACGTCCCGGTAGGCGGGCATCCGCTCGGTCGGCGCGTCGAGGTCGAGGTGGGCCTCGTCGTCGGCGGTCGGCCACTCCGGCGTGTGGTCGCGGGCCACCACCGGGGCGCGGCGCGGCGGGCCGGCCTCGATCGACGGCGGCGTCAGCTCCTCCGGCTCCGGCTCGGGTTCCGGCTCCGGCGGCGTGAGCGAGGCGAGCGGCGCCAGCAGCTCCGGTTCCGGGGCGGCCGCCGGCTCGGCGGGCGGGGGCGGGGCCGGCATCGGCGGCAGCTCGACGATCAGCGCCGACGGCACCAGCACCGTCGCGACCAGCCCGGATTCCGCGCCCGCGCTCAGGCTGACGTCGATGTGGTGGCGGGTGGCCAGTGTCGCGACGACGAACAGGCCCATCCGGCGCGACACCTCGACGTCGACGTCCGGCGGGTGCGCGAGGCGGGAGTTGGTGCGGTCGATCTCCGCCTGCGGCATGCCGGCGCCGTGGTCGACGATCTCGATCTGCCAGTCGCCGTCGTGGGTTTCGGCGCTCGCCACGGTGACCATCTCTTCGCCGGAGTAGCGGGTCGCGTTCTCCAGCAGCTCCGAAATGACGTGCACGAGGTCGTTGACGGCCTCCCCGCGCACCGCCACCTGCGGGGCCGGGCCGAGCTCGATCCGCTGGTAGTGCTCGACCTCCGAGAGCGCGGCGCCGACGATCTCGTCGGCCGAGACCGGGCCGGCGTCCTCCCGCACCGAGTCGTTGCCGGACAGGACCAGCAGGTTCTCACTGTTGCGCCGCATCCGCGTCGCGAGGTGGTCGAGCTCGAACAGCCCGGCGAGGGTGTCCGGGTCCTGCTCGTCGGCCTCCATCCGGTCGAGCACCGAAAGCTGCCGCTCGACGAGGTCCTGGCTGCGCTGCGAGAGGTTGACGAACATCGCGTTGACGTTCTCGCGCAGCATCGCCTGTTCGCCCGCGAGCCGGACGGCCTCGCCGTGGACCGCGTCGAACGCGCGCGCCACCTGGCCGAGCTCTTCGCGGGTGAACACCGGCACGGGCGCGACGGCGAGCCGTTTCCGCAGGTTCTCGGGCGCGGGCTCGGGATCCGTGAGCAGGTTCTGCACCGCCGCGGGCAGCCGGTGCTCGGCCACTTCGAGCGCGGTCCGGCGCAGGATCCGCAAGGGGCGCAACAGGGACCGCGCGATGACCACCGACAGCACGCCCGCGACGAGCAGGACGCCGAGGACGACACCGCCGTCCCACAGCGCGGCCGTGCGCGCTTGCGCCGCCAGGCTGTCGGTGCGTTCCTGCAACTGGACCAGCAGCGCCTGCTGCACCCGGTGGGCGAGGTTCACCGTGTGCGTCGCCGAGGTGTCCCACTGGTTCGGGTCGAGGCCGGAGAGGTTCTGGCCGTTTTCGGTGCGGGTGAGCGCGGATTCGACCATGTCGTTGCCGATGTCGACGACCAGGCCGATCACCGTGTCGTCGAACATCCGCTGCTGGTCGGGGGTGGCGAAGGTGCGGTAGTCGCTGCGCGCGGCGGCCAGTTCGGCCTCCGCGCCGAGCAGGGCGCGCGTGCGGTCGCGGTTCAGGGTGCCCGCCGCGAGCGCCTCGGCCATCACCGCGCGCTTGACCGACATCTGGTCCTTGATCCTGGCCAGTGCGTTGCCCGCCAGGCGCATCCGCGCGAGTTCCGGGTCGGCGACGTCGGCGGCGGCCGAGTCGCTGATGTCGAGCAGGCCGGAGATCAGCTCGCTGTAGGAGCGCAGGACGGCGTCGGCGGGGAACGCCGAGTGCTCGGCGGAAAACCGCAGGCCACCGAGCACGCGCAGCCGGTCGTCGGTCTGCTGCAGGCTTTCCGCGGCCTGCGCGTCGAGCCGCGGCCTGCTGTCGGCGAGGGTCCGCTCGAACGTGCCGATGGCCTGGTCGACGCGGTTGCGCTGGGCGGTGAGGTCGGTCGTGTCGCCCTGCCGGTTCTGGGCGACGAACCGCACGGTGAGGTCGCGCTCGCGCTGCAGTTCGTGCAACGCTTCGGCGATCGTGCTGTCGACGCGGCCGCGCGTCGCGAACTCGGCGAGCTGCCGGGCGTCGCGCAGGTCCGAGCTGATCCGGAGGCCGACGAGCGCGATGACGGCCAGCGCGGGGATGAGGAGGACGGCGAACAGCTTCGTGCCAAGGCGCCAGTTCCGCAGGCGCCAGCGGCCGCCCGCCGGACGTGGATCCGCCGCGTCGCCGCCCTTGCGGGGACGCTTGTCGCGACGGGTCACCTGGTTTCCTTTTCCGCCGCGGGCGGGAACCCGCGGATCGAACGACATCTCGAACCTACTGAACGGTAGCCCGCCCCATGAAGATCCGAAAGCCGCGCCGGCACGATACGGCCCTGCCCGCGATCGTATGGGGCGCGGACCATACGATCCAGCACGAGAACCAGATTCTCGCGGTAGGTGAAGGTTCATGATGAGACGCGGACCGTTGATTCCGCTGGTAGCGGCGTTCCTGGCGACCGCGGGCTGCAGCGTGTTCTCGTCCGGCACCCCCGCGGCCCCGCCGCCGCTGGAGCGGACCACCCTGCGCGTCGGTGTGGGCAACCCCATCGACACGGCCCCGCTGCGGATCGCCGTCGCGGCCGGGAAGTTCGGGTCCGCCGGCCTGACCGTGCAGCTCGTCGAGCTCGGCGCCGAAGACGGTCTGGCGAAGCTGGCCGCCGGCGACCTCGACGTCACGTTCGCCTCCGACATCGCGATGTTCCGCGCCGCGGCCGGCGGCGCCGCGTTGCAGCTGCAGGGCGAGGCCTACACGTCCGGCCCGAACACGATGGCGCTGGTCACGCTGCCCGACTCGGACTACACCGTGCCGACGGCGAAGCGGTCGCCCAAGATCGCGGTGAACATGCTCGACGACATCGGCGCGCTCGTCGCGCGTTCGGTGCTGGGCACCGCGGGCGTCGACGAAACGAAGATCAAGTTCCAGGCGGTGCCGTTCGACCGGATGCCGCAGGCACTGCAGGCGGGCAACGCCGACGCCGCGCTCATGATCGAGCCGTACATCACCCGCGCCGAGAAGGACCTGGGCGCGCACATCCTGGCCGACGGCGCCCGCGGTTCGACGCTCGACTTCCCGCTGTCCGGCTACGCGGCGGCCAAGCCGTTCGCGCAGGCCAACCCCCGGACGCTGGCGGCGTTCCGCACCGCGCTGGGCGCGGCCCAGCAGAGCGCGACGGACCCGGCGATCGTGCGCGACGCACTGCCGAAGTTCTCCGACATCGACGCGACCACGGCCGCGCTGATCTCCCTCGGCTCGTACCCGGCGTCGCTCAACGGCATCCGGCTGCAGCGCGTCGCCGACCTGATGCACAACTCGGGCCTGCTGGCGAACCGCCTCGACGTCCAGGGCCTGCTCCCCGCGCAGCCCGGATATTAGCTACCGACAAACTCGCACCTGGTCTACTTTTGCACTCAGTCTACTTGAGGAGTGCACGATGACCGACGTCCTGATCGCCGGAGCCGGCCCCACGGGCCTGCTGCTGGCCGCGGAACTCGCCCTCGCCGGGGTGGGCGTGACCGTGCTCGAACGCCGCCGCGGGCCGGGCCTGCCGCGGCCGGTCGGGCTCCAGCCGCGGACCGCCGAGCTGCTGGACATGCGCGGCCTGGCCCCGGCCGACCAGGAGATCGACGGGCCGAGCGGCCACTTCGCAGGCTTGCCGGTCGCGCTCGACCACGGCGTCTGGCAGACCCGCCACCCCCGCGTGCTCAACCGGGCGCAGGACGACGTCGAGGCCATGCTGGCCACGCACGCGCTGGCGCTCGGTGCGGTCATCGAGCGCGGCCACGAGGTGACCGCGGTCGACGTCGACGCGGACGGCGTGACCGTCGACGGGCTGCGGGCGCGCTGGCTGGTGGCCTGCGACGGCGCGCACAGCACCGTCCGGCGCCTGCTCGGGGTGCCGTTCCCCGGCCGCACCGAGACCTACGTCGCCACGCTGGCGCACATCCGGCTCGCGGCCGCGTCCGCGCTGGTCCCGGCCCGCGCGGCGCACTTCAGCCAGGTCACCCGGCAGGTCGACGGCTACTGGTCGATGCTCACCCCGCTCGGCGACGGCGGCCACCGGTTCGTCTTCGGCTCCACGACGAAGCAGCCGGGCCGCGACGCACCGGTGTCGGATACCGAAGTCACCGAAGCGCTGACGGCCCTGTACGGCGCCGAGACGCGGCTGGGCGAGGTGTACGGCGCTTCGCGGTTCAACGACGCGACGCGGCAGATGACGCAGTACCGGCACGGCCGGGTGCTGTTCGCCGGCGACGCCGCGCACATCCACCCGCCGCTCGGCGGGCAGGGGCTCAACCTGGGCGTCCAGGACGCGATGAACCTGGGTTGGAAGCTGGCCGCGACGGTCCGCGGCCCGGCGCCGTCCGGGTTGCTGGACACCTACCAGGCCGAACGCCACCCGGCCGCCGAGCGCGTCCTGCGGCACACGGCGGCCCAGCGCGTGTTCACGGCGCCGAACCGCGGCGAGAACGTCGAGGCGCTGCGCGAGATCGTCGTCGACCTCATGCGGCTGCCGGACGCCAACCGCTACTTCAGCGGGCTGCTGTCCGGCCTCGGCCTGGAGTACCCGGGCGCGCGGCGGGTCCCGGACCTCGACCTGACGACGGCGTCCGGGCCCACGCGGCTCTCGGCGTTGCTGCACGGCGGCCGCGGCCTGCTCCTCGACCTCGGCGACCATTCGGTGCCGCCCGGCTTCACCGGCCAGGTCGACCACGTCCGCGCGGCCACCGCCGACCCCGGGTACCGCGGCCGGCTGCTGCTCGTGCGGCCGGACGGGTACGCCGTCGACCCGGCCGAGCTGGGGCGCTGGTTCGGCTAGATGTTCTCGCCCGGCGGCGTCAGGCACACCACCCGCGCGGGCGGGCCGCGGTAGACCAGCACGTCGTCGGCGTCCGTACAGCTGCTGCCGGCGGCACCGGAACCGATGATGACCTCGGCGCGTTCCGTCGCCCTCGGGTCGGCGCAGCTCACCTTGGCGATCGTGGCCTCGTCTTCGACGTCGCGGAGGCAGTCGCCGGTGCTGACGTTCAGGGCCAGGCAGAGCGTCTGGCCGGAGGCGAGCCGGAACCGCACGTAGTCGTCGGAGGCGCACGCGATGGCACCGCGGTAGGTGTTGTCGATCTGGTAGATCGCGGCGGCCTCGCGGCAGCCGACGCGGTGGTAGGCGAGCTTGCCGGCGCCCTCGCGGGACAGGTACAGGCAGTCGCCGTCCGACGGCGGCCCGCTGCGCAGGACCCAGGAGAAGCCCAGCGCGCCGAGCGCGCCCAGGCCCAGCGCGGCGACGACGCACGCGACCAGGGTGATTTTCACCTTCGTGGTGAACCAGTGCGGAACCGGCTGCTGCCCCGATTCCGGCGGCATCGGCGCGGGCTGCGCGTAGCTCGGCGAGCGGAACGGGTTGTCGTCGAACGGCGGTGTGGTCAACGTGCCCTCCAGTGATCCCCTCGGCACCTCGTCCCACCGGCGGACCCGCGAGCGGAGCGGACCGGAGCGAGGCACGTATAACAGTAGTTGTGACTGATGGCCCGCTGATCGTCCAGTCCGACAAGACCGTGCTCCTGGAGGTCGACAACCCCCAGGCCGATGACGCGCGCATCGCCATCGCGCCGTTCGCCGAGCTCGAACGGGCGCCGGAGCACGTGCACACCTACCGGATCACGCCGCTCGCGTTGTGGAACGCGCGCGCCGCGGGCCACGACGCCGAGCAGGTCGTCGACGCGCTGACGACGTACTCGCGCTTCCCGGTGCCGCAGCCGCTGCTGATCGACGTCGTCGACGTCATGGGCCGGTTCGGGCGGCTGCAGATCGCCAACCACCCGGCGCACGGGCTCGTCATGTCGACCACCGACCGCGCGGTGCTGGCCGAGGTCGTCCGGAACAAGAAGATCAGCCCGATGCTGGGCGCCCGGATCGACGACGACACCGTCGTCGTGCACCCGTCCGAGCGCGGGCGGCTGAAGCAGGCGCTGCTGAAGGTCGGCTGGCCGGCCGAGGACCTGGCCGGGTACGTCGACGGCGAGGCGCACCCGATCGCGCTGGAGGAGGACGACTGGCAGCTGCGCGACTACCAGCGCCAGGCCGCGGAGGCGTTCTGGGCGGGCGGCTCGGGTGTCGTCGTGCTGCCGTGCGGGGCGGGCAAGACGATGGTCGGCGCGGCGGCGATGGCCAAGGCGGCGGCGACGACGTTGATCCTGGTCACGAACACGGTGGCCGGGCGGCAGTGGAAGCGCGAGCTGATCGCGCGGACGTCGCTGACCGAGGAGGAGATCGGCGAGTACTCCGGGGAGAAGAAGGAGATCCGGCCGGTCACCATCGCCACCTACCAGGTGATCACCCGCAAGACCAAGGGCGAGTACAAGCACCTGGAGCTGTTCGACTCGCGCGACTGGGGCCTGGTCGTCTACGACGAGGTCCACCTGCTGCCGGCCCCGGTGTTCCGGATGACGGCGGACCTGCAGTCGCGGCGCCGGCTCGGCCTGACCGCGACGCTGGTGCGCGAGGACGGCCGCGAAGGCGACGTGTTCTCGCTGATCGGCCCGAAGCGCTACGACGTGCCGTGGCGCGACATCGAGGCACAAGGCTGGATCGCCCCGGCGGAGTGCACCGAAGTCCGCGTGACGCTGACCGACGCCGAGCGGCTCGAGTACGCCACGGCCGAGGCCGACGAGCGGTACAAGCTGGCGGCGACGGCGTTGACGAAGACCCCGGTGATCAAGTCGATCGTGGCCAAGCACGCCGGCGAGCCGACGCTGGTGATCGGCGCGTACCTCGACCAGCTGGAGATGCTCGGCGACGAGCTGGACGCCCCGGTGATCCAGGGCGCCACGCGCAACAAGGAGCGCGAAGAGCTGTTCGACAAGTTCCGCCGCGGCGAGATCCGCACGCTGGTGGTGTCCAAGGTGGCGAACTTCTCGATCGACCTGCCCGAGGCGTCGGTGGCGATCCAGATCTCGGGCACCTTCGGCTCCCGCCAGGAGGAGGCCCAGCGCCTGGGCAGGCTGCTGCGCCCGAAGGGCGACGGCCGCCAGGCGCACTTCTATTCGATCGTCTCGCGCGACACGGTCGACACGGAGTACGCGGCGCACCGGCAGCGCTTCCTCGCGGAGCAGGGCTACGCGTACCACATCGTGGACGCCGACGACCTGCTCCGGCCGCTCTGAGCGGTGCGGGTTCAGGTTCCGTCGAAGAACTGCCGGACGTCGTAGTTCGCGATGAGCCGCGCCAGGCCGGCCGGCGTCTGCCCGGAGGTGTTGGCCCGGTGCGGGTCCGCGCCGTGCCGGCGGAGCAGCTCGATGAGGTCGCCACGGCCTTGGGAGGCGTATACCGCCCTGTCGACCGGATCGACCCGGGCCCCGCAGTCAGGAGCACCGAGGCCACCTCGAGGTTGTTCTGCTGGGCGGCGAAGTGCAACGGCGTGAAGCCGTCCCGGTCGCTCAAGTCGGGGTCGTGCCCCGCCGCGAGCAGTGCCCGCGCCTGCGCGCCGTCGCCCTCCACCGCGCAGTAGTGCAGCTCGGACCGCCCCTGCCGATCGACCACGCTCACTCCCTTCGAGGATCATCGTGTTGGCCCGCGGCGAGTCACGAGCCGAGATAGCGCAGCACGGCGAGCACCCGGCGGCTGTAGCCGGTCGGCTAGGACAGGCCGAGCCGGCCGCCGCACCACCTCGGGGTCGAAGGCCGCGCCGCCTTCGGCCACCCGCTGCAGCCCGTCGAGAAACTCACGGACCCGGGTCGCGGGAGTCGAGCCCATGCGGTTCGGCCGGTTCCTGCCGCCGACCAGCGACACCCCTTCGGCGCAGTGGGCAGCCTCAGCAACATCTTGTGTCACATGCTTACCAGCACCGCGCTGACCTGCGAGTTTGCGGATTCACTCGAACGGATGAGCGGCCAAAACGCTGGAAATTGTCAGTCCCTCGAACTACTGTTCGAGATGCAGGAAGCGAACACAAGTTCGAGGGGACGTCCATGACGATCGCACCGCTCCGCCCCGGTACGCCCGCACCGCCGGTCCAGACCCTCCCACCGGGGTCGTGGCACGGCCGGCTGTGGGTGTCCGACCTGCCCCTGACCCGGCCCGAGCGCTACCTGGGCTGTGTAGCGGAGTTCGAGCGGTCCGGGCTCTGGCCGGTGCTGATCCCCCACGACCAGCGCTTCGCGGCAAACGGCGAGGACTGGATCGACGACCGAGGAAGGCTGGCCCCGGCAGGCCACCGAGTAGCGGCGGCCGACCCGGCGGGAGCCCTGTCCCGCTGGTGGGACACCTCATGCTGCGACGGCGCCTGCCTCCGCCCGTTCGGCGCGCGGTTCCCCGGCCTGGCCAAGCGCAGCCCCCGCAGGTCGGACCCGTTGGCAGAGGCGGGCAACACGGGCTCGATCCTGGCGACGCGAGCACCCCACAGGCTCGGCCTGGTCCAGACCGAGCGCCCGGCGGACATCCCGGCCCTGCTGGGCTGGACGGGGATGATCAAGTACACGGACCAGGTGGCAGAGCTGTCGGCGGTGCTGCGCAGCTGGGAGGACAGGTTCGGGGCAACACTGGTGGTCCTGGGATTCGACGCGATCGAGCTCTCGGTGGCAGCACCACCCCGAAACCAGGCAAGGGCCTTGACGGTGGCGGCGGAGCATCGGGCGTTCAGTTTGCCGACGTTCGCCGGCCAGCCGGGGAACCTGCGGGAGTACGCGTCGGGGTTGGTGCAGTCACGACACTGGCGGTTTTCCTGGGCATGACAGATCTGCCGGGCATGGGGGCGCTGGCAGCCGGGCCGGGGGCGGCGGCCCAGGGGCGAGATGGCAGGCAGGCCGGAGTGCGGCGGGCCAGCCGGGGGCGAGCAGGCAGACCTGCCGGAAGGCCGAGGCCCGGGGAGGCCGCACAGGCGGCCGAGGCCCGCGGTCCGGGGCCTGGCGGGCCCGCGGCCCGGCGGCCCGCGGCCCGGCGGGCCGGAAGGCCCGAAGGGGCCGCCGGGGCCGCAGGCCATCCCAAAGAGCTGGGCGGTCATCCCGTCGCCTGAGGCCGTCAAAATCACTTTGAGCCAGGCCCGCAACCCCCACCCCAACGCAAGAAAACAACGCAACCTTGCGGGCCTGGCTCAAAGTGATAGGCCTCAGATCAGGCGACGGGATGACCACCCAGCGACCAAAACCCCAAGCCGACCGAACAGCGCCCCGGAGGCCATCCCAGAGCCTGCCCGTCCGGCGAGGACAACCCTCGAACCACAGACAGAGCCAACCCCCAGCCCAACCGTCCCACCCGCGTTTGGTGCCCGAAAACACCGGGAATCCAACAGCAGGAAGGCGGGTGAGAGCGATCGCCGAGATCCGGATCGGGACCTCCGGGTGGCGCTATCCCCCCTGGCGCGGGGTCTTCTACCCACCCAAGCTCCCCCAGCGGCGCGAGCTCGAATACCTCTCGCGGCGGATGAACGCCGTCGAGATCAACGGGTCCTTCTACTCCCTCCAACGCCCGGAGCGGTACCGCGCGTGGTTCGACGAGACCCCCGCCGACTTCCTCTTCGCCGTCAAGGGTGGCCGCTTCATCACGCACATGAAGCAGCTTCGCGGTGTCGAGACCGCGCTCGCGAACTTCTACGCCTCCGGTGTCCTCGCCCTCGGCGCGAAACTCGGTCCCTTCCTCTGGCAACTTCCGCCGCGGCTGGCCTTCGATCCCGCGCGGCTCGAGGACTTCTTCGCCCTGCTTCCCCGCACCACCACCGAGGCCGCCCAGCTCGCCGCGAAACACGATGACAAGGTCACAATCCCTTACCTCGAGGCCGTCGAAAAGATGCCCCTGCGGCACGCCCTCGAAGTCCGGCATCCCAGCTTCGCCGAGCCCGCCGCCAAACGGCTGCTCGAAGAGCACCGCATCGCGCTCGTCGTCGCCGATACCGCCGGGAAGTGGCCCTTTCTCGAAGACCAGACCGCCGATTTCGCCTACGTCCGGCTGCACGGCGACGAAGAGCTCTACGTCAGCGGCTACTGCGGCGAAGTCCTCCGCAAGTGGGCCCGCAAGATCCGGGCGTGGCACGACGATGGGCGGCGTGACGTGCACGTCTACTTCGACAACGACGTCAAGGTCGAGGCCCCGCGCAACGCCGAATGCCTCGCCGACCTGCTCGGCGTGGCTCCGGGCACCGGACAGTGAGTGGACAGTGAGCGCCGTCGGCTTGAGTGGGCGCGCGGGCCGGACCGGCTTGCGTGCTGCCGCTGGGGGTCGGCACGTGAGCCGTCCGGCGCCGGGTTCTCACACCCCCACCACGACCAGTGCCGCCAGCTTGGCGCGCACGTCGTCCGCGTCCGGGTGACCCAGCTCCGTCAGCAGGCGCACCGACCGCAGCCAGCACTCGCGGGCCGCCGCCGGGTCGCCGTGGCGCAGCTGGACCTGGCCCAGCTGGGCCAGGACGTCCGCCGCCTCGTACTGCTCGCCCATCGAAAAGAACATCCGCACCGAGTCGCGGAGGCACGCGATGCCCTCCTCGACCCGGCCGAGGCCGATCAGGGCCAGGCCGCGCGTGTGCTGCGTGAACCGCGTGTCGACCGGACAGCCGTCGGGGCCGATGATCGCCAGTGCCTCGTCGGCCAGGCGCAACGCCTGCTCGTGATCGCCCATCGACGTGCAGATGTCGCCCAGTGCCCGCAGCACGCTCGCCTCGAAGTGCCCCAGTCCCAGCTCGCGGACGATCGCCAGCGCCTGCACGCCGTGCTCGTACGCCCAGGCGCAGTCTTCGAGGTTGTGCGCCGCCATCGCCAGGTTGTACTGCGCCCGCGCCTCGCCCTCGCGCGCCCCCAGCTCGCGCTGGATCGCCAGCACCTGCTCCAGGTACCGGCGGGACTCCGCGTACTGCCGGGCGACGCCGTTGACGACGCCGAGCCCGCTGAGGATCCCCGCCTCGCCCGGCCGGTGGCCGCTCGCGCGGGCGGCTTCGAGCGCCACCGCGAACACCGACCGCCAGTCGTCGAGCCGCGAGCGCGTCACGAAGTAGCTCTGCAGCAGCCAAGCGAGCTTCCAGCAGACGTCGTCGCGGCCGCGGCGCCGCGCCAGGTGGACCGCCGCGATGAGGTTGCCGGACTCCTCGCCGAACCAGTCCAGTGCGTCGTGGTACCCGGGAAACGCGAGGCCGCCCTCGAGATCGTCGAGCTCGAGCAGCCGGTAGTAGCGCTCCGGCCGCATCCGCCGTGAGGCGTTCAGCGCCGATGCCAGGTACCAGCCCAGCAACCGGTCCAATGCCGCGTCGCACTCCGAAGCCGACTCCACCTGCGAAGCGGCGTACGCCCGGATGAGGTCGTGGAACTGGTAGCGGCCCGGGCGCGGCTGGGCCAGCAGGTGCGCCGCCGCCAGGGTTTCGAGCATCGGGCGGGTCGCCGCGACGTCCAGCCCGGCGACCGCGGCCGCCGCCGGCGCGGTGAAGTCGACCCCGGTGTGCAGCCCGAGCAGCCGCAGCAGCCGGGCCGTCGACGGCTGGAGTGCCTGGTACGAGTAGGAAAACACCGATCGGATGTTGGTGCCTTCGCCGTCGGCGAGGTCGAACGAACCCAGCAGGTCGGGGGCGTCGACGAACTCGTCGAGTGGCAGCTCGGGGAACTGGGCCGCGCGCACGGCGAGGATCCGGATCGCCAGCGGCAGCCCGCCGCAGTAGCGCACGAACCGCCCGGCCGCCGCCGGATCGCGGGCGACCCGGTCGTGGCCGATCGTGGACGCCAGCAGCGCGACGGCGTCCTCGTCGCCGAGCTCCTCCAGCGCGACCCGGCGCGCGCCGTGCGTCGCGACCAGCGCGCGCAGCTGCCAGCGGCTGGTGACCAGTACCAGGCAGCCCGGCCCGGGCAGCAGCGGGCTCACCTGCTCGGTGCGGTTGGCGTTGTCGAGCACGACCAGCAGCCGGCGCCCCGCCGTGTGCGTCCGCCAGCTCGCCGCGCGGCCGTCGAGGTCGGCGGGGATCGCCTCGCACGGCACGCCGAGCGCGGTGAGCATCGCCTCCAGCGCCGCCGACGGCTCGACCGGCTCGCCCGGGCCGTAGCCGCGCAGGTTGAGGTGGACCTGTCCGCCGGGGAACCGGTCCGCGACCTCGTGCGCGAAGTGCACCGCCAGTGTCGTCTTGCCGATGCCGCCCATGCCTTCGACGGACGCGATCGGCGTCGACGTGTCGGCGTCGAGCGCCTCCGGCAGCAACGCGTGCAACGCCTTGAGGTCGCACTCGCGCCCGGAGAAGGCGCGCAGGTCGGCGGGCAGCTGGCGCGGCACCTGCGGCTCGACGCCGAGGCGGTAGCGCGCCAGCGTGGGCGCACCGTCGGCACCGGTGAGGATCGCCTGCCGGGTGCGCTGCAGCGACGGCCCGGGGTCGAGCCCGAGCTCGTCGGCCAGCACCCCGCTGATCCGGCGGTACACCTCCAGCGCCTCGGCTTGGCGGCCCGACCGGTACAGCGCGAGCATCAGCTGCTCGTGCAGCCGCTCCCGCAGCGGGTTCTCCCTGACCAGCCGGGCGAGCTCGGGGACGACGGTGCCGTACTCGCCGACTTCGAGCAGCGCGTCCGCCCACTGCTCGCGCACGCGCAGCCGTTCCTCGGCCAGCTGCCCGGCCTCGTCGCAGTGCAGCGCGTCGGACTCGACGTTCAGCAGCGCCGGCCCGCGCCACTGCGCGAGCGCCCCGGCGAAGTGCGCGGCCGCCTGCCGGCTTTCGCCGCGGTCCAGCGCGGCCTTGCCGCGGGTGGCGAGGGCGCGGAACCGGGACAGGTCGAGCAGGTCGTCGTCGAGCTCGATCAGGTAGCCGCCGCTCTCGGTGCGGATCGCGACCTGGTCGCCCAGGGCCCGGCGCAGGCGCAGCACGTACGTCTGGAGCGCGCCCTTCGACCGGCGGAGGTCGTCGTTCCACAGCCAGCGGCCGAGCTCGTCGACCGGCACGACCCGGTTCGCGCGCAGCAGCAGGCCGGCCAGCACGATCAGCGGCCGGCTGCCCCCGAGCGGTACCGGGCGGCCGTCGGCCGTGACCTCGGCCGGACCCAGCACGCGGAAATCGAGGACCACGGGGTCATTCTTGCCGGAAACCCACAGTTCGGCACCTGTTTGCCCGGCTCGTCACGGTGGCATGATCGGCGTCGATGAAGGTCTACGCGATCCCCCTGCGCACCCGGTTCCGCGGCATCACCGTCCGTGAGGGCGTGCTGCTGCGCGGCCCGGCGGGCTGGGGCGAGTTCTGCCCGTTCGCCGACTACTCCGACGCCGAGAGCGTGCCGTGGCTGCGGGCGGCGCTCGAAGCGGCCGAAGCCGGCTGGCCCGCGCCGGTCCGCGACCGGGTCGAGGTGAACACGACCGTGCCGGTCGTGGCGCCGGAGCGGGCGTACGAGCTGGTCCGCGCGGCCGGCTGCCGGACGGCGAAGGTCAAGGTCGCCGACCCGCGGGTCTCCCTGGCCGACGACTGCGCGCGGGTGGCGGCGGTCCGCGACGCGCTCGGCCCCGGCGGCGCGATCCGCGTCGACGCCAACATGGCGTGGGACGTCGACACGGCCGTCCGCGCGATCGCGGACCTCGACAAGGCGGCGGGCGAGCTGGAGTACGTGGAGCAGCCCTGCCCGTCGATCGAGGACCTGGCCGCGGTGCGGCGCCGGGTCGACGTCCGGATCGCCGCCGACGAGTCGATCCGCCGGGCGGAGGACCCGCTGAAGGTGGCGGTCGCCGGCGCGGCGGACATCGCGGTCCTGAAGGTCTCCCCGCTCGGCGGCGTGCGGCGTGCACTGGAGGTCGCCGAAGCGTGCGGGCTGCCGTGCGTGGTCTCGTCGGCGGTGGAGACGAGCGTGGGCCTGGCGGCGGGCCTGGCACTGGCCGGGGCGCTCCCGGAGCTGGAGTTCGCTTGTGGACTGGGCACGATTTCGTTGCTGAAAGGGGACGTCTGCGCGGACTCACTGTCCCCTGTGGACGGTCACCTGCCGGTGCCGCGGCAGGCGCCGGAACCCACGGACGCGTACCCGGCGCCGCCCGAGGTCGCGGCCGCGTGGGCAGACCGGCTGAGCCGGGTGCGCGCGCTGTCCTGACCCCGAGGGCAAGTTCAGGGTCGGGGTCCGGGCCGTTCCCGATGTGGGCGGGGGTGCCCGGGAGACACCATTGAGCCATGACGAACAGCGTGTACACCCCGGAAACCAAGAAGCTCCGCCGCAGCCGCACCGACAAGATGCTCACCGGCGTCTGCGGCGGCTGGGCCAATTACCTCGGCGTCGATGCCACCGTCCTGCGGCTCGGCATGGTCGCCGCCGTGTTCCTTTCGGTCGGGATCGCCATTCCGGTCTACGTCGCCGCCGCGATTCTGACGCCCGAAGAGGACTCCTGAACGCGGGCGGGCTCCGGCTCGCAGGGGGAGCCGGGGCCCGCCGGAGGCCGGGGGTGCGCTGAAAGCTCGGGGGAACGCCGTCGTCGGGGGACGCGGCGGAGCACGAACGGCCCGGACGCCAGGGGACGTCCGGGCCGTTCGGCCGTGGCCGTTGGGCCGCCCGGACCAAAATCACACCGCGAATCCCGTTCGAGGGGTTAGGGTTCGCGCTCGTGGATCACGGAAACACCGCCCCCAAGGTCGTCGTCGGGATCTTGGGCGGGCTGTACCTGATCGCCGGGCTGGGGTTGACCGCGTTCGCCGCCTACGCCGTGCTGTCCGGCGGCGACACCAGTGGCGTGCGAGCCGGCCGGATCGTGCTCTACACCGCCGCGGCGGTGGCCATCTGGGTGCTGCTCACCGGGATCGGCGCGATCGTCGTCGGGCTCGAAGCGGACGACAAGAGCACCGCCTGGCTCGGGGGTCTCGGCGTGCTCGCGCTCGGCGTCGTGATCGTCGGCGCCTACGCTGTCTGGTTCTTCACGAAACCATAGAAAAAGCCCGGCCCGCCGAAGCGGACCGGGCTCTTTTCGAGCGTGGCTCAGAAGTCCATGCCACCCATGCCACCGGACGGGTCGGCGGGAGCGGCCGAAGCCTTCTCCGGCTTGTCCGCCACGACGGCCTCGGTGGTCAGGAACAGCGCCGCGATGGAAGCGGCGTTCTGCAGCGCGGAGCGGGTGACCTTCGTCGGGTCCGGCACGCCGGCGGCGAGCAGGTCCTCGTAGACACCCGTGGCGGCGTTGAGGCCGTGACCCTGCGGCAGGCCCTTGACCTTCTCCACCACGACGCCGCCCTCGAGGCCGGCGTTGATCGCGATCTGCTTGAGCGGGGCCTCGACGGCCACCTTGACGATGTTGGCACCAGTGGCCTCGTCGCCCTCGAGCTTCAGGCCCGCGAACGCGGCTTCGGCAGCCTGGATCAGGGCCACGCCACCACCGGCGACGATGCCCTCTTCCACGGCGGCCTTCGCGTTGCGCACCGCGTCCTCGATGCGGTGCTTGCGCTCCTTGAGCTCGACCTCGGTCGCGGCGCCGGCCTTGATGACGGCCACGCCGCCGGCCAGCTTCGCGAGCCGCTCCTGCAGCTTCTCGCGGTCGTAGTCCGAGTCCGAGTTCTCGATCTCGGCGCGGATCTGGTTGACGCGACCCTGGATCTGGTCGGCGTCGCCCGCACCCTCGACGATGGTCGTCTCGTCCTTGGTGATGACGGCCTTGCGGGCCTTGCCCAGCAGGGACAGGTCCGCGTTCTCCAGCTTGAGGCCGACGTCCTCGGAGATGACCTGGCCACCGGTCAGGATCGCGATGTCCTGCAGGATCGCCTTGCGGCGGTCACCGAAGCCCGGGGCCTTGACGGCGACGGACTTGAAGGTGCCGCGCATCTTGTTGACGATCAGGGTGGCCAGCGCCTCGCCCTCGACGTCCTCGGCGATGATCAGCAGCGGCTTGCCGGACTGGATGACCTTCTCCAGCAGCGGCAGCACGTCCTTGACGGTGGAGATCTTGGAGCCGAAGAGGAGGATGTACGGGTCCTCGAGCTCGGCTTCCTGACGCTCCGGGTCGGTCACGAAGTAACCGGAGATGTAGCCCTTGTCGAAGCGCATGCCCTCGGTGAGCTCGAGCTCGAGGCCGAAGGTGTTGCTCTCCTCGACGGTGACGACGCCTTCCTTGCCGACCTTGTCCAGCGCCTCGGCGATCAGCTCGCCGATCGTGCGGTCGGCGGCCGAGATCGAGGCGGTAGCAGCGATCTGCTCCTTGGTCTCGATCTGCACGGCGGCCTTGTGCAGCTGCTCGGTGACGGCCTCGACGGCCGCCTCGATGCCACGCTTCAGGCTGATCGGGTCGGCGCCGGCGGCGACGTTGCGCAGGCCCTCGCGCACGAGCGCCTGGGCGAGCACGGTGGCGGTGGTGGTGCCGTCACCCGCGACGTCGTCGGTCTTCTTGGCAACTTCCTTGACGAGCTCGGCCCCGATCTTCTCCCACGGGTCCTCGAGCTCGATCTCCTTGGCGATGGAGACACCGTCGTTGGTGATGGTCGGCGCGCCCCACTTCTTTTCGAGCACGACGTTCCGGCCCCGCGGGCCGAGGGTCACCTTGACGGCTTCGGCGAGGGTGTTCAAGCCGCGCTCGAGACCGCGGCGGGCGTCCTCGTCGAACGCGATCAGTTTGGCCATTGCGGTGTGGTCCTCCGGTATTGGGCGCCACCGCCGCGCTGGTCCACAGCGGCGGCAGCAGGACTCTTCCTCGGCCAGGCTCGGTGCCCGCGACGGACGACTGGACCCGGGTGGGGGTCAGCCTCACCGTCCCGACCTTTGGCACTCGACGGCGTCGAGTGCCAAGTTCGTGTTTAGCACTCTCGGGGGGAGAGTGCAAGAAGCCCAGCTCAGCGTCGCACGTTCTCGCGAACCGGATGTCATGAACGACTCGTTCGTGACATCAGACGTCATGAACGACTCTTTCATGACATCCGGAGGCGGCTCAGTTACCCGGCTTGATGGAGATCGACGTCGGGGGCGCGTTGAGCGACGAAGGCGCGTTGCTCGGGGAGCCGCCGCCCGGGCCGACCGGGATGTTGGGGGCGGTCGTCTGGGTGCCACCACCACCGCCCTTGTCGTCGCCGAACAGGAAGATCGCGCCCACGACCAGGCCCGCCACCACGACGAGGCCGAGCACGATGAAGATCCACTTCTTGCCGCCGCCGCTCTTCGGCTGCTGGAACGCACCCGCGCCACCGGCGGGCATGGGCGGACGCAGCCGCATCGGGTCCTGGCCGTAGCCCGGCGGGGGCATGCCCGGCATGCCCTGCTGCTGTTGCTGCGGGTAGCCGTACCCCGGCGGCGGGCCCTGCGGCGGCATGCCCTGCGGCATCCCGGGCGGCGGGCCCTGCGGCGCGCCCTGCTGGGGGTAGCCGTAGCCGGGCGGCGGGCCCTGGGGCGGCGGGCCCTGCGGTCCGGGGCCCTGGCCGAAGCCGGGCTGCTGCTGTCCTCCGTACGGGTGCACGGGGGCCCCCTCTCCCTGCGGTGCGCTGTTCTGGTGCGGCCCCTGTTGTACCTGACCAGGCCGGTGCGGCGCGGGGATTCCGCCCGAATGGGACCCCGGCGGGCCCGGCGGGGTGTCCGACGTCGCCAGCGGGCCGAGCGCGCGGCGCGCGGCCGCGACCATCTCGACGCAGCTGGGGTAGCGGTCCGCGGGGTTCTTCGCCATCCCCTTCCGGATCACCTCGTCGATCGACGGCGGCAGCGCGACGGCGCGGGAGATCGCCGGCGGCTCGCCGTTGAGGTGGCCCTTGATCACCGTCGGGACGTCGCCCTTGAACGGCGGGCTGCCGGTGAGGCAGGCGTAGAGGACGCAGGTCAGCGCGTACTGGTCGGTGCGCCCGTCCAGCGGCTCCCCGCGCAGGTGCTCGGGGGCGGCGTACGTGGGCGAGCCGAGGAAGTCGCCGCCGCGGGTCCGGTGCCCGGTCGCGCCGCGCCGGGTCAGCCCGAAGTCGGCGACGTAGACGTGCTCGCGCGAGGTCTCCTTCTTCGTCACGAGCACGTTCGCCGGCTTGACGTCGAGGTGGACCAGACCACGGTTGTGCAGCGTGTCGAGGGCGTCCGCGACCTGGTCGAGCATCGTCAGGGCGCGCGCGGGCGCGATCGGTCCCCCCGAGATCAACCCGGCGAGATCGCCGCCGTCGACCATGCGCATGGCGATGTAGAGCATGCCGTCGAGCTCGCCGAAGTCGTACAGCGGCACGACGTTGGCGTGGTCGATCGCCGAGGTGTTGCGCGCCTCGTCGACGAACCGCTCGCGGAACTCGGCGTCGGCCCCGAGGTGGTCACCGATGACCTTCAGGGCCACCTTGCGGCCGAGCCGCACGTCCGTGGCCTTGTAGGTCACGCTCATGCCGCCCTTGCCGAGCACCCCGTCGATGCGGTAGTTGCCCAGCCGGCGACCGGTGAGGTCCCCCGACACATCGCCTGTCACGCCCGAAGCCTAACGCCCCTGGTTCGGCGCCTGCCGGGGGTTCGCCGATCACCCGACAGGCGTGTTACGAAACCTTGCGCACGTCGGCTGCCTGGCTACGGCCGTCCCGACCGGACTGCACTTCGAACTCGACGCGGTCGCCTTCGTCCAGAGTGCGGAATCCTTCGGACTGGATGGCCGAATAGTGGACGAACACGTCCGGCCCCTCCGTGGATTCGATGAACCCGTAGCCCTTTTCCGAGTTGAACCATTTGACGGTGCCGACAGCCACGGCGCCCTCCCTCAGCACAAAGGATCCGCTGGCCCGAGCGGAGGCCAGCGGCGGAAGTGCCAATCACGCTACCGGAATTATTCCCCTCGGCAATGGGCAATTCGTCCGAAGATCACGAACCCGAAAGGCGTCTGTTCCGCGCGTGCACGAGCACCGTCCCGGGACCCGCGAAGTCGACCGCGAGCCCTTCGCCGGTGCGCAGCGACTGCGCGCCGCCCGGATCGAGGGCCCGCAACCGGCACTGCACGGTGTCCGGGTAGGCCAGCAGGTAGTCCGGCCGGACCGTGACCAACTCGCCCTTGCCGAGCTCGAACGCGTCCACCGGGCCGGGCGCGGCCAGCACGAGCGGCCCGGTCCCGCTGTAGTGCTCGAGAAACCCCGAATCGGCGCCGAAGAGCTGCTGCAGCGGCACCCAGCCGGTGTCGTGGCGGACCGACGCGGGCTGCACGAGCACCGCGTCCCGGTGGACCGACCAGCCCGTGCCGCCGCCGACGTCGAGCGGGTAGACGTCGCCGGGGCGCAGCGGGGCGAAGTCGATCCAGCCGCCGTCGGACGGCGCCGTGTAGACGGCCGTCGTGCTCTTGCCCGCGCGGACGCCACCGCGGCCGGCCGGCGTCTCGGCGACGCCGAACCGGCTGGCGAGCAGGGTTTCCGGCGCGGCGCGCACGGCCTCGCCCGGGTCCAGCAGGACGCGGGCGACGCCGAAGCCGGGGGTGTGCCGGGTCTGGACGCGCATCAGCGTGACGGAACGTGGGAGACGATCCAGCTGATCAGCGCGGACGGGTTGCGCGTCTGCGTCATGATCTGGCCGGGGCCGACGAAGTCGAAGACGAGCCCTTCGCCGCTCTTCATCGACTGGATGATGCCGGTCGCGACCTTCCGGATCTGGTACTGCACGGTGTCGGCGTACGCGACGACGTGCCCGGTGTCGATGGTCACCATCTCGCCCTGCTGCAGCGTGATGGTCTCGACCGCGCCGTAGCAGGACACGAGCAGCTGGCCCTGGCCGGTGGCGTGGGTCAGGAAGCCGCCCTCGCCGCCCATCAGGTTCTTCATCCCGCCCCACTTGGTCTCGGTCTGCACGCCGTGCGACGACGCGAGCCAGCAGCCGCGGGTGACGGCCCAGCCGGTGCGGCCGTCGAGGGTGAGCACCTGGATGTCGCCGGGCAGGTTGGCGGCGACGTCGACCCAGCCGCCGTTCTGCGGCGCGGTGAAGGTGGAGATGAAGAAGGACTCGCCGGAGAGGAAGGCGCGGCCGAGGCCCTTCATGATCCCGCCCTGTGCCTGCGACTGCACCTGCACGCCGTAGCTGGTGGCCATCATCGCGCCGGACTCGACCTGGCACGGCTCGCCGGGCGCCAGCATCAGCCGGGCGACGGCGAACGAAGGCTGTTGACGGATTCCGACCTGCATGAGCTCTCCCCTGGGCGTGCCTGTGACGGGGCAGAGTCTTGCACGCCGGATGAACACGGGGAGGATGGTCCGGTGATCTCCGTCGACGACTACCGCGACCGCGTCGCCGCGCTCCTCGGCACGGCCCCCGCGACCACGCTGCCCCTCGCCGCCGCGACCGGGCTCGTCCTGGCCGAAGACGTGCGCGCCGGCGTCTCGCTGCCGCCCTTCGACAACTCCGCGATGGACGGCTACGCGGTCCGCGCCGCCGACGTCACGACCGCGCCCGTGACGCTGCCGGTCGCCGACGACATCCCGGCCGGGCGGGTCGACGTCCGGCCCCTCGAGCCGGGCACCGCGCACCGGATCATGACCGGCGCGCCGCTGCCGCCGGGCGCGGACGCCGTCGTGATGGTCGAGGACACCGACGGCGGCACGGCGCAGGTGACCATTTCCGCTCCCGCCCGCGAGGGTGCGCACATCCGGCGCACCGGCGAGGACGTCGTCCACGGTGATGTCGCACTGCACGCCGGAACTGTGCTGGGCCACTCGCAGCTGGGCCTCGCCGCCGCGGTCGGGCTCGCGGAGGTGCGGGTGCACCGGCCGCTGCGGGTGGTGGTGGCCTCAACCGGCACCGAGCTGATCGACGCGCCCGCCCCGCTGCGCCACGGCCAGATCTACGAGTCCAACAGCGTGATGCTCGCCGCGGCGATCCGCGGCCTCGGCTGCGAGGTCGACGTCGTCCGCAGCGTCGTCGACGACGTCGAGGAGTTCCGCAAGGTCATCGAGCCGAAGCTGGCCGGCGCCGACCTGCTGGTCACGTCCGGCGGCGTCAGCGCAGGCGCGTACGAAGTGGTGAAGGACGCGCTGACCGGCCAGGGCGTCGAGTTCGCGAAGATCGCGATGCAGCCGGGCGGGCCGCAGGGCAGCGGGCGCTGGCAGGGCGTGCCCGTGGTGGCGCTGCCCGGCAACCCGGTCAGCGTGCTCGTGTCGTTCGAGGCGTTCCTGCGCCCGGCGCTGCTGACAGCCATGGGTCACACCGACGTCTCCCGGCGGCGGGTGCGGGCCCGGCTGACCGAGGCGATGACCTCGCCCGCCGGACGCCGCCAGTACCGCCGGGGCGTGTTCACCCCGTCCGAGCGCGAGGTCACCGGGATCGTCGGGCCGCGCGGCGGGCCGGGCTCGCACCTGCTGGCCGCGTTCACCCAGGCCAACTGCCTGATCGTGCTGCCGGAGGACGTCACGTCGGCAGCGGTTGGGGAAGAGGTGGACGTCCTGCTGCTCTAAGCGGCACTTTCACGTGAAAGTGCCGCCCCCAGGTGGGCACTTTCACGTGAAAGTGCCCTCGGGAAGTCCCGCAGCTTCGCCAGCGGGGCGAGCATCGGCAGGGCCGCGACCAGCACCCCGGCGGCCACCCAGAGCGTCGCGCGGACGCCGATCGCTTCGCCCAGCACGCCGCTGAGCACCCCGGCCAGCGGAATGGTGCCGTAGTTCACGAGCGAAGCGCTGGAGCTGATCCGGCCGTACAGCTCGGGCGGGCAGTACTGCTGCCGGAACGTCGTGGTCAGCACGTTGGAGGCGACGACACCGGTGCAGACGCCGAACACCGCGAGGACGGACAGGGAAAGGCCCCAGCCGGGGCTGCTGAGCGGCCCGAGGAACAGCATCGGCGCCGCGAACACCTCGCAGAGCAGGAACGCGCGCGCGGTGCCGAAGCGCGCGCCGAGCCGCCCGGCCAGCATCGCGCCGAGCACCCCGCCGGAGGCGGCGAGCGCCATGACCAGGCCGACCACGCCGGGGCTCGCGCCGAGCGTGCGGGACAGGAACACGACCTGGATCGAGCTGTACCCGGTGAGCGCGAGGTTCGACACGGCGCCGAAGGTCATCAGCGTCCGGAGGTAGCGGTCCCGGGTCACGAACCGCAGCCCCTCGGCGATCTGGCTGCGCAACGGCGTCCTGGCCGCGGCCACCACGGTCTCGCGCACGCGGATCGCCCGCACGCACAGCACGGAGACCCCGAAGCTGACCGCGTCCACCAGGATGCCGCTGACCGGGCCGAAGGCCTGCGCCAGCAGCCCGGCCAGGCCGGGGCCGGCGACCTGCGTCGCGGATTCGCTGCCGTCCAGCTTCGCGTTGCCTTCGAGCAGGTCGTCCGCGCCGACCAGCGTCGGGAGGTAGGCCCGGTAAGCGAGGCTGAAGAACACCTTGGCGACCCCGCCGAGCAGGGCCGCGACCAGCAGGTACGGCATCGTCAGCGCGCCGAAGGCCGCGACCACCGGGACGCTGCCGAACACCGCCATCGACACCGTGTTGCAAGTCAGCATGACCGCGCGCTTCGGCAGCCGGTCGACCCAGGCACCCGCCGGCAGGCCGATCACCAGCCACGGCAGCCAGGCCACCGCCGTCAGCAGCCCGACACCGAACGTGCTCGCCTGCAGCGTGATGACCGCGACCAGCGGCAACGCCGTCGTCGCCACCATGCTGCCGAGCATGCTCGTGGTCTCGCCGGTCCAGAGCAGCCGGAAGTCCCTGTTCCCCCAGAGCCCCTTCACGGCTTGCCCAGCGACGTCCGCGCGGCGAAGAAGACCGGGCGGCGCTCGACGCCGTCACCCGGCTCGGTGCGGTCCTCGAACTCGGCCAGAAGCAGCAGAATCCGCTCGTTCAGCTCTTCGAGCTCGGCGGCGGACAGGCGCATCCAGGTGTCCGTGCTGAACGCCACGCCCCGCCACTCCGGCGGATAGGTGTCGCGGGTCGCGAGCCACTCGCGCGCGATCGCCATCTGGTGGTCGAGGGTCAGTACCTCCGCGGCGTCGGCGACGGGATCGTCGGGGAAGTCCGCGGACGCCCACCGCAGTGTCTTCACGGAACGCTTCCACCAGCGTTCCCGCTGGTCGCGCGCCAGCTCGGGCGCCACTTCGACCAGCTTGGCCGCGGCCAGCACCTTCATGTGGTGGCTGATGTTGCCCACCGCCTGGTCGGTCTTCGCGGCCAGCATCGACGCCGTCGCCGGTCCGTCCAGGTGGAGCAGTTCCATCAGCCGTCGCCGGAGCGGGTGCGAAACCGCGGCCAGCACCTTCGAATCCCGGATGTCACGGACGTCATCTGCCATAACGCACAAGAGTAGTTGTACAAGAGTTCTTGTGCAATGGCACTTGTGCAACTGCTCACGTAAGCTTCGGCCATGGGTTTCGTCGCATGGGTGATCTTCGGCGCGATCGTCGGCTGGATCGCGAACCTGGTCGTCGGCGGGCGGGCCCGGCAGCGCCTGGGTTGCCTGGTCAGCGTGCTCGTCGGGGTCGTCGGCGCGGCACTGGGCGGGCTGCTCTACCGGCTCGCGACCGGCCAGGCGAGGACGTTCGACTTCGACTTCCCCAGCTTCGGCGTGGCCATCCTCGGCGCGGTCGTGCTGCTGGCGATCCTGCGGCTGGCGAGCGGTCTGACCCGGCGTCCGAGTGACCGTTGGTAACTTTTGCCGGACGAACCGTGATCAACGGGCCTTCGGACGCTAGACTGCTTCCTCACGCGCATCTCCCGGTGGCCGGGTGCGTGCGCCGTCGGGGGGCGGATGCACCCGGCCCCGTTCCTTCGCCTTCCTCGCCTCGATGACGACGTCGACCGCGCGCACCGGGTCGACGAGCGACGGCACGGGTACCTCGTCGATCTCCCGACGCCACGCGCCCAAGAGGTCGCGAAGGCGGGCTTCGGCGGGATCGCGGCGGTCGCTCATCGGTCCTCACAGGTCAGGCGGGGCAGCGCCCCGAACGGCGGCAACTACTTAGAGTCATCGGCGAAATCGACCTTGCGTTACGACGCGGCGATCATTCCCACCCGCCGCGGTGACCCCCTCCCGGAGGAGTCCGGCAGGGGCGCTCGGAGGCGCTCACCTGGGGCAGCGGTAGCGTGGGGGCGCCCGTACGCGGCCGCCGGACACGGCGCCGATCCGTTCTTCCGACACGAAACCAGGGGACCCGACCATGAGCGGCACCCGGCCGGAGCCCGCCGGCAACCCAGTCGCGCACGCCCTCCAGCTCGCCCGCGAGACGCTGCCGCCGATGCACCCCGCCGGTCGCCCGTTCGTGGCGGGCGGGGTCGCCGCGACGCTGCTCGCGCGCCGGTTCTCCAAGCGCCTCGGGCTCGTCGGCGCGCTGGCGACCGTGGCGACCGCCGCGTTCTTCCGCGAGCCGAAGCGGGTCCCGCCGCCGCGTGACGGCGTCGCGCTCGCCTCGGCCGACGGTCTCGTGTCGCTGATCGAGGAGGCCGTCCCGCCCGCCGAGCTCGGCCTGCCTGCCGAGCCGCGGATGCGCGTCTCGGTGTTCCTCTCGGTGTTCGACGTGCACGTCCAGCGCGTGCCGGCGAACGGCGTGATCGAGCGGGTCGCCTACCGGCCGGGCAAGTTCCTGTCCGCGGACCTGGACAAGGCGAGCGACGACAACGAGCGCAACTCCGTGCTCATGCGCACCGAAGACGGCCACGAGCTCGTCGTCGTGCAGATCGCCGGCCTGGTCGCGCGCCGCATCCTCTGCGAGATCCGCGAGGGTGACAAGGTCAGCGCGGCTTCGACGTACGGCATCATCCGGTTCGGCTCGCGGGTCGACCTCTACCTCCCGCCGGGTTCGACGGTGCTGGTCGGCAAGGGCCAGCGCACCGTCGGCGGCGAGACCGTGATCGCCGAACTCCCCGCGCTCCCGAAGGGCTGATCGATGGTCCGCGTGACCACCCCGGGCGTCCGGCTGCTGCCGAACGCCATCACCGTGCTGGCGCTGTGCGCGGGCCTGTCGGCCGTGCAGTTCGCGCTGACCAAGAACTACGGGATGGCGATCGCCTCGATCGGCATCGCGGCGGTGCTCGACAGCCTCGACGGCCGCATCGCGCGGCTCTTGGACGCGACGTCGAAGATGGGCGCGGAGCTCGACTCGCTGTCCGACGGCATCTCGTTCGGCGTCGCGCCGGCGCTCGTGATCTACGTCTGGCAGACGGGCGCGGACCGGATCGGCTGGGTGGCGTCGCTGATCTTCGCCGTCTGCATGATCCTGCGGCTGGCGCGGTTCAACACGCTGCTGGACGACACGGAGCAGCCGCCGTACGCGAGCGAGTTCTTCGTCGGCGTCCCGGCGCCCGCGGGCGGCCTGCTGGGCATGCTGCCGCTGGTGGCGTACCTGCAGTGGGGCGAGGGCTGGTGGTCGTCGCAGTACGTCGTGTGGGCGTGGACGGTCGCCATCGCGGCCCTGCTGATCAGCCGTATCCCGACGCTGTCGCTGAAGACGGTCAAGGCGCCGCCGAAGGCGATCGCCCCGCTGCTGCTGGGCGTGGCGTTGCTGGCCGCGGCGATCATCCAGTTCCCGCTGGTCGCCCTGCTCGCGGCGATGGTGCTGTACCTGGCGCACATCCCGTACTCGGTCTACCGCCACCGCTGGCTGGCGGCCCACCCGGAGGCCTGGACGGTCCCGCCGCGCGAACGCCGCGCGATCCGCCGCGCCCGCTCCCCCCGCCGCCTCGGCCTGCGTCCCCCGCTGCGCCGCCGCGTCGCGGGCGCGGCCATGCGCGCGGTCCGCCTCCCCCGCGAAACGGCCCGCGTCCCACGCAGCACGTCGGAAAACGGCCAGCGCCGCCGCTCCTGGCGCCAGATCGGCCTCCGCCGCAAGTAACCGTGTCGTCCCTCCAATCACGCGAGTTGACCCTCCAATCACGCGAGTTGACCCTCCAATCACGCGAGTTACGCCTTCAATCACGCGAGATCCGGGCTTGATCACGCGAACTCCGTGATCGGAGGGTCGACACGCGTGATTGAGGGGTCGACTCGCGTGATTGGGAGGTCGACACGAGGCTCGCCGGGGGCGGCGGATCGCTAGGGTGAACGGCGTGAGCCACCCGCAGATCACGCTGACCGTCCGGCACACCCCGTCGGCGCTGGACACGCGCCGCGGCGTCGTCCGGCTGCACCCCGAAGTCCTCGACGCGCTGGGCCTGCGGGCCTGGGACGCCGTCCACCTCACCGGGGCGCGGGTCAGCGCCGCGCTCGCCGCGCCCGCCGACGAGACCGGGGTGCCCGGGGTCGTGCTCACCGACGACGTCACCATGTCGAACCTCGGCGTCACCGAGGGCTCGGAGGTCGTCGTCGCGCCCGCCGACGTCGCGGCCGCCAAGACCGTCACCGTCGCCGGGTCGCGGCTGGCCAGCGTCTCGGTCAGCCCGCACATGCTGCGGCTCGCCCTGATCGGCAAGGTGCTCACCGTCGGCGACGCCGTTTCGCTGCTGCCGCAGGACCTCGCGCCGTCGCCCGGGTCCGACCCGGCCGGGCTGCGCGGGCAGCTGTCCCGCGCGATCGGCGCGACCTGGACGAACGAGCTGCTCACCGTCACCGCCACCGAGCCTGCCGGCACCGTGGCCGTCGGACCGTCCACAGTGGTCACCTGGCGCGACGGCGCCCGCCCCGGCCCCGCCGAGCCTGCCGCGCCCCGGACGGCGACCGCGCTGGTCCGCGCCGAAGCCGTCACCGCGGCCGAGGAGTGGATCGACGCCGAGGTCGTCGAGGACGAAGTCACCGCGGAAGAAGAGCCGGCTGTCCCGCTGGCCGACCTCATCGGTGCCGAAACCGCCGCGCGCAAGCTCGCCGAGTGGTTCGACCTCGCCTTCCAGCGGCCCGAGCTGCTGGCCCGGCTCGGCGCGCCCGCCCACCTCGGCGTCCTGCTGTCCGGCCCCGAAGGCGTCGGCAAGGCGACGCTCGTGCGGTCGGTGGCCCATGAGGCGGACATCAAGATCATCCCGCTGGCCGCGCCGAACCTCGCGGTGCTGGACCCGAACGTCGCCGTCGCCCGGCTGCGCGAGGCCATCCGCTCCGCCGACGGCCCGTCGGTCCTGCTGCTCACCGACGTCGACGCGCTGCTGCCCGCGGCAACGCCCCCGCCGGTCGCCACGGTCGTGCTGGAGGAGCTGCGGGCGGCACTCAAGCGCGAGCGCTTCGCCGTCGTCGCGACGACGGCCCGCGCCGAATCGGCCGACCCGCGGCTACGCGCCGCGGACCTGCTGGACCGTGAGCTCGGCCTGGCCCTCCCGGACGCGAAGACCCGCCGCGAGCTGCTGAACGTCCTGCTCCGCGACGTCCCGCTCGACTCCGGCATCGACTGCGGCGTCCTCGCCGAGCGGACGCCGGGCTTCGTCGCCGCGGACCTCATCGCGCTGCGCCGGGACGCCGCTTTGCGAGCCGCGCTGCGCCAGCGCGACACCGACGAGCCGCGCATCTCGCAGCAGGACCTGCTGGCCGCGCTGGCCACCGTCCGGCCGGTCTCGATGTCCACTTCGGACAACCTGGCCACCGGCGGGCTGACGCTGGACGACGTCGGGAACATGGTCGACGTCAAGCAGTCCCTCACCGAGGCCGTGCTCTGGCCGCTGCGGTACCCGGACTCGTTCGCCCGGCTCGGCGTCGAACCGCCGCGCGGGGTGCTGCTGTACGGGCCGCCCGGCGGCGGCAAGACGTTCCTCGTGCGGGCGCTGGCCGGCACCGGCGCGCTGAACGTCTTCGCGGTCAAGGGCGCCGAGCTGATGGACAAGTGGGTCGGCGAGTCCGAACGCGCGGTGCGCGAGCTGTTCCGCCGGGCCGCGGAGGCCGCGCCCGCGCTGATCTTCCTGGACGAGATCGACGCGCTGGCCCCGCGCCGCGGCCAGTCGTCCGACTCCGGCGTCGCCGACCGCGTGGTCGCGGCCCTGCTCACCGAGCTCGACGGCGTCGAGCCGATGCGCGAGGTCGTCGTCCTCGGGGCGACGAACCGGCCGGAGCTGGTCGACCCGGCGCTGCTGCGGCCCGGACGGCTCGAGCGCCGCGTCTACGTGCCGCCGCCGGACGCCGAAGCGCGCGCGGCCATCCTCGCGGCCAGCTCGAAGAACACCCCGCTGGCCGAGGACGTCGACCTCGCCGCGGTGGCGTCCACTCTGGACGGTTACTCGGCGGCCGACTGCGCGGCCCTGATCCGCGAAGCGGCGCTGACCGCGATGCGCGAGTCCCTGGAGGCCCGCGAAGTCACCGCGGCACACCTGGAGACGGCCCGGAAGACGGTCCGGCCGAGCCTCGACCCGGCCCAGCTGGCCACGCTCGAGGCCTACGCGAAGACCCAGGCCGGCGAATGAAGAGGCGGCCGTCACCTCGGAAGGTGACGGCCGCCTCTCCCGGAACTCAGCTGCCCTTGTGGCCGCTCTGGTATTCCTTCGTCACGATGACGATCACGCCGGGGCTCGCGCTCTGGATGCCTTCGAAGCGCGGCTCGGCCTTGATGCCGAACTCCTGCGCGAGCTGCTTGGCCGCGGCTTCCTCGTCGGTGCCCGGGCGGTAGAACGCCGTGGTCGTCGGGATGATGCCCTGCGAGTAGTTGCTGACCTCGTTGACGTTCCAGCCGCTGCCGCGGAAGTCCTCGGCCGCACGGTCGGCCAGGCCCTTGATCGTCGAGTTGTTGAACACCCGGACGGTCACCCACTTGTTGGACGCCTGCTGGTCGCCACCCGGCTGGCCGGGCTGACCGGGGCCGGCCGACGTCGGCTGCCCGGACGGCGGCGTGCTCGGCGGCGGCGGGGTGGGCGAAGGCGGGGTCGTCGATGTCGACGGCGGTGTCGCCGAAGAAGACGAGTTCGACGACGGCGCCGAGGACGTGCCCGGCGACGTCGGCGTGCCGCTCGGCCCCGCTTCGTTCGACCCGTCACCCCCGCCGAGCGCGGTGATCCCGCCGATGACGGCGGCCACGATGGCCACGCCGACCAACGCGACGCCCGCGGCCTTCATCGGCCGGGACATTCCCGAAAACACACTCATTTCAGCTCGATCCCCAGTCGCCGGGCGCCTCGCTTGCGCTGGCGGGCGGCGCGGGTCTTGCGCAGCCGCTTCACCAGCATCGGGTCGGCTTCGATCGCCTCCGGCTTCTCCAGCAGCTTGTTGAGCAGCTGGTAGTAGCGCGTCGCAGACAAGTCGAAGCGTTCGCGGATGGCGTTCTCCTTCGCCCCGGCGTGTCGCCACCACTGGCGCTCGAAGGCGAGGATCTCGACCTCGCGTTCGGTCAGGCCGGGCACGGGCTTCGGCGGCGACGGCTGCGGCTCAGCCATCGACTCCGCGGCGACCATCCGAGTCCCTCTCAATCGGGCGTCATGGCGAATCAGACCTAGCTCCTCCGCGGGCGCCATTCAACCACGGAAGCCACCGCCGACGTGGGCATCGACGTCGGCGCGTCACGGTCTGATGCAGGTGTACCAGAGGGGTCCGACTAAACTGGCTCGCCGTGACCATCCACCCCATCGTGATCGCCGGCGAACCCGTGCTGCACCAGCCGACTCGGGAGATCACCGAGTACGACGAAAAGCTGCGCACGCTCGTCGACGACATGTTCGAGACGATGTACGCCGCCGAGGGCGTCGGCCTCGCGGCCAACCAGATCGGCCTCGACCTGCGGGTGTTCGTCTACGACTGCCCGGACGACGAAGGCGTGCGCCACAAGGGCGTCGTCGTCAACCCGAAGCTGGAGACGTCGGAGATCCCGGAGACCATGCCGGACCCGGACGACGACTGGGAGGGCTGCCTCTCGGCGCCCGGCGAGTCGTACCCGACGGGCCGCGCGAAGTGGGCGAAGGTCACCGGCTTCGACGTCGAGGGCAACCCGATCGAGGTCGAGGGCACCGGCTACTTCGCGCGCTGCCTGCAGCACGAGACCGACCACCTGGACGGGTACATCTACCTCGACCGCCTGGTCGGCCGCCACGCGCGCGCCGCGAAGAAGATGCTGAAGCACAACAAGTGGGGCGTCCCCGGCAACTCGTGGCTCCCGCCGCGCACCCCCGAGGACGACGGCGCCGTCATCTGACCGAGCGCCCCTCAACGGAGGCGCTCCGCGCCGCAGTGCCCGTCCAACGCACCCAATGTGGCGTTCGGTGCGTCCAGCGCACCGAACGCCACATTGGGGCGTTTGGGACTCAGCAGCCGAGGAAGTGGCAGCGCACCACCTGCGGCGTCTCCAGCACCGAGCCCGCCTTGACGTCCCAGGCGAGGCGGACGTACTGGGCGTGCGTCCAGGCCAGCGGGGTCGCCGACGTGTTCGGCGTGCCTGCCGGGAAGCCGGTCTGCCCGGACGGCGGGTTCTCGTCCCACACCTGCTCCGGCATGGTCTCCGCCGAGCTGCTCACCCGGCCGAGGTCACGCAGCCGCCGCGCGGCCGACGCACTGTCGCCGAGCGCCAGCTCGTACTCGCCGCGTTCGCCGGCGAGCAGCGGCCAGAGCCTGCCGAACGTGGTGCGGCTCTCCGCCGGGAACGTGTAGTCCCACGGCGAGCCGTCGGCCTGCTCGCCGTAGCCGTCCTTCGTGTAGCGGTGCCAGAACTGCCCGGTCGGCGTGGTGAACGCGATGTCGGAGTCGGTGACGCGCACGCTGTTGCGGATCACCGGGTCGTCGGCGCGGTAGATGCCGAGCCGGACCAGGTCGAGGAAGCCCGCGTCGGTGACCGCGCGCTGGTCCATCGTCACGCTCGAGTTGCCGAGGTTGTACGTCGTCCCGTTGTTCGCGTTGGCGTCCTTGGTGAGCCGGACGAAGTACGGGTCCTTGGACAGCGGCCCGTTCGAGGTGACCGTCTGCTTCGGCAGGTCGGCCTTCATCTTGTCGGCCGCGGCGAGGTAGCGGGCGGCGTCGGCAGCCGCGCCGTTGTGCTTCGCCAGGTCGGCGGCGCAGACGAGCCCGGCGATCACCGAGGCGATCGTCGACGGGGACCAGCCGTCCTGCTCCTCCCAGCGCTCCTGCTGGGTGTACGGCGACGGCTGCCCGTTCGGCCCGCGGTAACCCAGGATGAAGTCCGCGGCCCTGCGGACGCCGGGCCACAGGTCGTTCCGGCCGAGCTGCTGGGCGAGCACGATCGGGAACGCGGTCTCGTCGAGCTGGATCGACGTCCAGTACGGGACGCCGTCGACGCGGCTGTTCTGCGGCATGTGCCCGTCGGGCTGCTGCTGCGTGCCGAACATGTACGTGACCGCGCGGTTCGCGGCCGCCGTGTCGCCGCCGGCGGCCAGTCCGGTGGCGATCTGGTAGAGGTCACGCGGCCAGACCAGGTGGTAGGTGCCGGACGGCGACCACTCCGGGTCGTTGTTGCCGAACCGCCACGGCATGCTCGGCGACGCGATGAAGGCGCCCGGGTGGTGCTTGTCCTCGCTCGCGGCGAGCGTCAGCATCGAGGCCTTGTAGAGGTCGCGTTCGGCGTCGGTCTTCAGCGACGACGGCGGCTTGCCGATCCCGCGCAGGTACTGCTGCCAGCCGCGGTCGTAGGCACGCGTGATGTCGCGGACCCCGCGTCGCTGGGACGCCTGCGCGCTCTTCAGGGCGTCGACGGCTTTCGCGCCCATGCCGAGGGCGAGGGTGACGTGCCGGTTCCGGACGCCGTCGGCGTTCGTCTGCCCGGTCAGCACGACGTTGCCCTTGGCCGCGGTGTCGTAGGCGGCCAGCTTGAACGTCTTGGCGAGCTGCGTGTTGCCGTCGGACGCGCCCGCGTAGCCGACGCTCGTCCTGGTGAACGCGGGCTTCGCGGTGAGCGCGGCGGCGTTGGCCGCGTCCTGCGCGGTGACGGCGTCGCCCGTTCTGGTGGCGGAGTCGTCGGAGCCGTCGTTGGTCAGGTCCGGGTCGGCGACCGCGTAGAGCTGGTAGGGCCGCCCGGTGAGCGACCGGAAGTCGACGTCGACCAGCACGGTCGTGGCAGCCGGGTCCGTGACGTAGGTCTTGCGGAGGCGCCAGCGGTGCTGGTCGTCGGTGATGGTCTGTTCGTAGGTGAGACTGTCGTCGTCGGTCCGCCGCACCTGCTGCGACTTCGCCGAGTAGTCGGTGACGGCGAAGCTGCGGCCGTCCGTGACGACGAAGTTCAGCGAGCGGACACTGGGCGTCGACAGGTCCGGGTAGTAGACCTCGGACATCTGGCCGCCCTGGAGGGTGAACCAGACGTTGCTGGACCGGTCGTGCGCGGTCCCGAAGCCCGTCTTGTTCGCGGGCAGCCAGCTGGGATGGGCCCCGGGCGCGCCGGGAGCCTCGCCCTGAGCTGCCGCGATCCCCGGGATCAGTCCGGTGACCAGCAGCCCGGCGAGGGCGCCGAACATGAGTTTGCGCATATCAACCCCACAGAAGATCGCTTCTGCACCGTTACAGAAGCGACTTGGCAGTCTGCCGCCGATCCTTCACCGACGCATGGTCCGATCCGGTGAACCACTGACCGTCACCGGTCCGGCCTGCGGTTCACGGACAGCGAACGGACTTCCCCGGCCGATCGGCGCACACTTGTAGTAGCTGCAACGCTGTAATCGAGGTGCGCATGGACGAGGCGATGGACGCGTACTCGCTCGCGGTCAGCACGGTCGCCAGGACGGTCACCCCGCACGTCGCCGGGGTGCAGCTCGCGCGGGGCAGCGGCTCCGCCGTCGTCTTCGCCGATGACGGGCACCTGCTCACCAACGCCCACGTCGTCGGCGACCACCGGACGGGGGTCGCCACCTTCGCCGACGGCAGCGAAGCGCCCTTCGACGTCGTCGGGGCCGATCCGCTGTCGGACCTCGCCGTGCTGCGGGCCCGGGGTGAGACGCCGGCCGCCGCCGTGCTCGGGGATGCCGATCGGCTCGTCGTGGGGCAGCTCGTCGTCGCCGTCGGGAATCCGCTCGGGTTCTCCGGGACCGTCACCGCCGGGGTCGTCAGCGCGCTCGGGCGGGCGCTGCCGGTGCGGCAGGGGCGCACCACGCGCGTGATCGAGGACGTCATCCAGACCGACGCCGCGCTCAACCCCGGCAACTCCGGCGGCGCGCTCGCCGACTCCGCCGGCCGGGTCGTCGGCGTCAACACCGCCGTCGCCGGGTTCGGGCTCGGGCTGGCCGTGCCGATCAACGCGACCACGCGGCGGATCATCGACACGCTCGTCGTCGAGGGCCGGGTGCGGCGGGCGTACCTCGGTGTCGTCGGCGTGCCCGCGCCGCTGCCGGACGACGTCGCCGAGCGCACCGGGCAGAGCGCCGGGCTGCGGGTGCACGAAGTCGTCGCCGGCGGACCCGCGGACCGGGCGGGCCTCAAGAAGGGCGACCTCGTGCTGACCGTCGGGCGCACGCGCGTGTCGGACGCGCAGGGCATCCAGCGCCAGCTGTTCGCCGAAGTGATCGGCACCGCACTGCCGATCACCGTGCTGCGCAACGGAGCCATGGTCGACGTCTACGCCACCCCGGCAGAGTTGGTCGGCTGACTTGAGTATCGCGCTCCGGCGTGGCATGGTCGGAGGCACAACACCAACGCGGGAGCTCGCGCCATGGCGGGCTGAGAGGGTGACTTGCGTTTCGCAGGCGTCACCGACCGCATGAACCTGACCGGGTAATGCCGGCGTAGGGAGTGAAAGTCGTTGACGACCTTGGAAAACAATGCTGCCGTAAAGGTGACCACCGGGCCGATCACCGGCTCGCGCAAGGCCTACCAGCAGACCGAATCCGGCCTCCGCGTCCCCGTCCGCCGGATCGACCTCTCCAACGGTGAACACTTCGACGTTTACGACACTTCGGGCCCGTACACCGATCCCGACGTCGAAATCGATGTCCACTCCGGACTGCACCGGCTGCGGGCGGGCTGGGCCGACGGCCGCGAGCACAACACCCAGCTCGGGTGGGCCAAGCAGGGCGTCATCACCCGCGAAATGGAGTACATCGCGGCTCGCGAACGGGTCACGCCCGAGTTCGTGCGCGACGAGGTCGCCCGCGGCCGCGCGGTGATCCCGGCCAACCGCAAGCACCCCGAGACCGAGCCGATGATCATCGGCAAGAACTTCCTCGTGAAGATCAACGCCAACATGGGGAACTCGGCCGTCTGGTCGTCGGTCGAGGAAGAGGTCGACAAGATGGTGTGGGCCACCCGCTGGGGTGCCGACACGATCATGGACCTCTCCACCGGCAAGCGGATCCACGAAACCCGGGAGTGGATCATCCGCAATTCGCCGGTCCCGGTCGGCACCGTGCCGATCTACCAGGCGCTCGAAAAGGTCGACGGCGAACCGGAAAAGCTGTCGTGGGAGGTCTACCGCGACACGATCATCGAGCAGTGCGAGCAGGGCGTCGACTACGTCACCGTGCACGCCGGCGTGCTGCTGCGCTACATCCCGCTGACCGCGCGGCGCGTCACCGGGATCGTCAGCCGCGGCGGGTCGATCATGGCCGCCTGGTGCCTCGCGCACCACAAGGAATCCTTCCTGTACACGCACTTCGAGGAACTCTGCGAGATCCTGCGGCAGTACGACGTCACGTTCTCCCTCGGCGACGGCCTGCGTCCCGGCTCCATCGCCGACGCCAACGACCGCGCCCAGTTCGCCGAGCTGGAAACCCTCGGCGAGCTGACGCACATCGCGCGCTCGCACGACGTCCAGGTGATGATCGAGGGCCCCGGCCACGTGCCGATGCACAAGATCAAGGAAAACGTCGAGCTCGAGGAAAAGCTCTGCGGCGAGGCGCCGTTCTACACCCTCGGCCCGCTCGCGACGGACATCGCGCCGGCGTACGACCACATCACGTCGGCCATCGGCGCGGCGCAGATCGGCTGGTACGGCACGGCGATGCTGTGCTACGTCACGCCGAAGGAGCACCTCGGCCTGCCCAACCGCGACGACGTCAAGACCGGCGTGATCACCTACAAGATCGCCGCGCACGCCGCCGACCTGGCCAAGGGGCACAAGTACGCGCAGGAATGGGACGACGAGCTGTCGAAGGCCCGCTTCGAGTTCCGCTGGAACGACCAGTTCAACCTGTCGCTCGACCCGGACACCGCGCGTTCGTTCCACGACGAGACGCTGCCCGCCGAGCCGGCCAAGACCGCGCACTTCTGCTCGATGTGCGGCCCGAAGTTCTGCTCGATGCGGATCACGCAGGACGTCCGCAAGTACGCGGAGGAGCACGGACTGTCCACTGTGGAGGCCATCGAGGCCGGCATGGCTTCGAAGTCGGCGGAGTTCAGCGAATCCGGCGGCAAGGTGTACCTGCCCGTGGTGGGGCAATGACCCCACGGACCGCCCTCACCATCGCCGGCTCGGACTCCGGCGGTGGTGCGGGCATCCAAGCCGACCTGCGCACGTTCTTCGCCAACGGCGTCCACGGGCTGGTCGCGCTGACGGCCGTCACCGTGCAGAACTCCCTCGGCGTGCAGGGCTTCACGGAGATCCCGGCCGACGTGGTCGCCGCGCAGATCAAGGCAGTGGCCTCGGACATGGGGGTGAACGCGGCCAAGACGGGCATGCTCGCGACGGCCGAGATCATCCGCGCGGTCGCGAAGACCCTGGACGAGACCAGCCTGGACTTCCCCCTGGTCGTCGACCCGGTGGCGGCCTCGATGACGGGGCATTCGCTGCTGCGCGAAGACGCCTTGGAAGCGATCCGCACCGAACTGTTCCCGCGCGCGACGCTGATCACGCCGAACCTCGACGAGGTCGGCCTGCTGACGGGCATTTCCGTCACCGATCCGGAATCCCAGCGGTCGGCCGCCGAAGCGCTGCTGGAGTTCGGTTCCCGCTGGGTCCTGGTGAAGGGCGGCCACATGCGGGACACGGCCGAGTGCGTCGACCTGCTGACGGACGGCCGCGAGTTCGTTTCCCTCAGCGGCCCGCGGTACGAAACGGAGAACACCCACGGCGGCGGCGACACGCTCGCGTCGGCGATCACGGCGTCACTCGCGAAGGGCGCCTCGGTGCCGGAGGCCGTCGCCGCGGGCAAGAAGTTCATCGAAAGGTCCGTGGCGGAGGCCTATTCGCTCGGCGCGGGTGTGGGCCCGGTCTCACCGTTTTGGGTGTTGAATCGCTGAACCGCGCGCGGCCGGCACCGCGTCAGCGGATCCGCGGAACCGATTCCGCGAAAAATGTGCGATTCTGTCCCGATGGGGAGAACGGAACCGCTCGGCTTTCTCGGCGCCGACGTCCTGGTGAAGCTGATCGGTGCGTTGTGCCTGCGGCCGCGGTTCGGCGACCGGCCGCGGAAGCTCGACGAACAGTGCGAGTGGGCCGAATACCAGGACGAGCGCTCGGAACGGCGTGGCCTGCCGATGGTGTGCCTGGTCCGGCCGCCGGAAAACGCGGATGTCATGGCCGCCGTCGCCGACCGGCTCAAGACCGCGAAACCGCACGGCAGCATCCGGTACGCGAACCCGGGGCTCGCCGAGCACGAAGGCCGCGACGAGGCGGGGCCGGCGACCGCCGACTCCGTCACCGTCGTCCGTGACATCCTGCGCGAGGCGCGGAAAGAACTCGGCGACAGCGCGAAGGCGCACACCAGCAGGCTGCCGTTCCCCCTGTTCGACCTCGTCTACTGGCTGATGCTGCAGGACTACGACGGCCGCGACGACCCCGACGGCGCCCTGCGGCACGCCATCCGGCGGATCAGCCTCGCCGAGCGGTTCAGCTCGTCGGCCCAGGACGCCGTCAAGGAACTGCCGGAGAACCAGGGCGTCTGGAAGATCTTCTCGCTGCTCGTGCGCGGGCTGACCCTGCTGACCTTCCGGATCGCGGTCACCGGGCGGGTGCCGGTGCTGTCCGGCCGGTACCGCTGGTTCCTGCGGCAACCGCACCTGGCCCCGGAGATGTCCGGCAGCTTCGTCCGGTTCGCCCGGCGGCTCACCGAGGGCCAGTGGCAGGAGGAGGCCCCGGAGTACGTCTGCCGCCTGCTGCTCAACGCCTTCCTCGAAGACCTGCGGCGCGCCTACCGGCTGCGGCCGTGGCGCGTGTGGCGGCGGCGCCGGATGACCTACCCGGTCCTGCTGCTGGACGAGGTGAGCGTCGGCAACGGCGGCTACCGCCTGCTGGAACTGGTCAACTCGGTGCGCAACCAGGTCGGGCGATTCGACCCGCTCCTGGTGGTCAGCGCCAGCCCCGCGCCGCCGCCGGACGCCGAACCGACCCCGCATCGCCCGCAGTTCCAGGCGGAGCAGGCGCGGGCGGCCTACACGGCCTGGCAGAACCAGCTCGAACGCGACCGGCGTGAGCGCCGGCCGACCGCCTGGTACCTGCCGATCGGCATCCGCCCGCCCGCCGAAGCCGACGAGTCCCGGATCCGGCAGATGCTGCAGACCCTCGGCCACGACTACCGGTTCCGCAGGCAGGTCCGGCCGCCGTGGTGGGCGAGCCGGTGGACGCGGATCGGCGTGCCGGTCGTGGTGGTGGCGCTGGTCGCCGGCTTCGTCGCCTACCGCTACCAAGACACCTACGCCGCGCACTGCGGCTCCGACAGCCCGTGGCTCGTGTGGACGGGCGGCGAATGCATCGGCACCACGGACGGCGCCCAGGACATCTTCCAGCCGTCGAACGCGACGATCCGGCAGGTCGAAGCGGTGGTGCTCGACCAGAACCACCGCGCGGAGGAGCTGCACCGGGCCCGCCCGGAGCGGCCCTACATCACGCTCGTCGTGATGCAGGCCCTGACTTCGTCCAACAACCTCGCGGAAGGGCTGACCTCCGAACGCGAAACGCTGGAGGGGGTCGCGGTCGCCCAGCTGCGGCAGCTGAACGCGCCGGGTTCGGCCGACCCGATCGTCCGGCTGCTCATCGCCAACGCGGGGCGCAACATGCGCCAGGGCGTGCGGGTGGCGCACCTGCTGCGGCAGCAGGCCGAGCAGGACAAGAGCATCGTCGGGGTGGTCGGGCTGGACATGAGCAGCGAGCCGACCCAGCAGACCATCGCCGCGCTGACCAACGCCGGGCTGCCGATGGTCGCCTCGACGCTGTCCGCGGATCCGCTGGCCGACCTGAACCCGATGTACTTCCAGGTGAGCCCGCAGAACCGGCGCGAGGCCGCGGTGGCGGCCGGGTTCGCCGAGCAGCTGCCGGGCCCGCGCACGGTCCGCGTCTACTACTCCGACGACAACGCCGACGTGTACAGCACCAACCTGCGCGACGACGTACTGCAGTCGTTCCGGGACAAGGGTTTCCAGGCCGAAGCGCGGGCGTTCACCCCGGACGGCGGCCTCGGCGGGCCGGCCGCGCACCTGCGGTACGGCGAGACCCTCGTGGGCAACGCCGGCGCCGCGGGCCGCGACATCTGCTCGTTCGACGGTATCGCGTTCTTCGCCGGCCGGGGCGTGCCCGACTTCGGCCAGTTCCTCAGCGGCGCCGCGCAATGCGGCAGCCGGGCCACCGTGATCGGCGACGACGACGTCTCGCGGTTCGTCGCCGACCAGGGCGAACGCCGGCGCATCCGGGCGCTGCCCTACTACTACCTGTCGTTCGCGACCGCGCCGGTCACCGCGCCGAAGGGCGTGGCGATCGACTTCTACACGACACTGGACCAGGTGCTGTTCCCGTTCGAGCAGACGCCGGAGGGCCGCTCGTACGACGGCTATGCGGCGCTGGCCTACGACGCCGCGCAGGTGATGATCGTCGCGGCGGCGTACCTGCGGGAGACGGCGGCCGAGATCCCGGTGACACCCGGGGCGATCTGGCGCGAGATCACCGCCATCCACACCTCGCGCCCGGGTGCCAAGCAGGTCAACAAGTATCTCGAAGGCGTCACCGGCACCATCGACTTCGGCGGTGACATCAGCCGGAACGTGCCGCAGAACAAGCCGGTCGCGGTGATGGGCGTGGTGGACGGCGAAGTCGACAAGTCGATGCACGGCTTCTGCGGGGCCGCCGACGGCCCCACGTCCGACACCTGGTGCCCGCCCGACCCCTGAGCGCGGCTAGCCCCGGGCGACCACCTGCGGCAGCACCGTCGTGAGCCCGGTCCAGTCCGCGGTCACCACCGACGCGTGCTGCTTCGCCAGGTCGGCCACGCGCTGGTTGGCCTGGTCGACCGTCGGATTGTGGCCGTCGATGGCCGGGGCGACGTTCTGGGCGTCGGTCATCACGAGGTAGTAGTGGTTGGCGTCGTACCACCACGGCCCGGTCTGGGTCACCCAGGCGTTCGCGTCGCCGTCGAACACGACGAACCACGGCTTGAGGTCGGCGGTGTACTTGTCCCGCGGGTCACCGCCGGCCGCGCCGTGCACGGTCGGGAAGATGTTCGCGTCGCCGATGCGGCCCGCGTTCTTGAGGCCGACCAGGTAGCGCGCGTACTCGACGTCGGTCTTCAGCGTGTCGGTCGGGTTCCCCTCCTCGACCGTGCCCGGGATGATCTCGGTGATCACCCGGCCCCGCAGGGCATCCACCGACGGCCAGTTGTCCGCCTTGGCCGCGTCGTCCAGCGTCGCGTAGCCGCCGAGGAGCTCGGCCGGGCGGAAGGCGACGCTGCCGAGGTGCGCCCGGAACGTGGCGTCCAGCTCATCGGGGCCCATGCCGGTGTTGTCGGAGAAGCCCGTCTTCATCTCGAGCTTCAGGGTGATCGGCGCGTGCCCGGGGTGGGCGGCCAGCCAGATCCGGATGTCGTCGAGGCAGTACTCGAGGTTCTTGTTCTTGCCGCCCGAGTACAGCTGCGACGCCGACGTCGCCGCGACGCAGTTGTTGTTGTTCCCCAACGGGTTCGAGTGGCTGACCTTCCACTCGTGGGTGAAGAAGTCCGGCCAGACGTCCAGCTCGATCAGCGACGAGCCGGCGTCGAGCGCCTGGGCGAGGTACCCGTAGGCGGCCGGGTCGTAGGTGTTGTGCACGCCGACGGTCGTGACGTGGGACAGCTTGGGACTGTCGGCGTTGGCCGCGGTCGCGCCGGAGAGCGTGAGCGCCGCCGCGAGGATTGCCACCGAGAAGAGCTTCATCCAGGCTCCTTCGAACGTGAGTAACGTTCACAATGTCTCACCGTGGTTGACTGTTGATGAAGCAAAAGAGGCTGATTGGCCTAGACCAGAAGTCGGGAAACCACCATGATTCCTTCGGCGCTCACCATCGCCGGGTCGGACTCCGGCGGCGCCGCCGGGCTGCAGGCGGACCTGCGCACGTTCCTCACCTGCGGCGTGCACGGCCTGGTCGCGGTCACCGCCGTCACCGTGCAGAACACCCTCGGCGTGCACGACCGCGCCGACCTGCCGCCGCACATCGTGGCCGGGCAGATCGAGGCGGTGGCGGCCGACATGGGCGTCGGCGCGGCGAAGACCGGCATGCTGGCCTCGGCCGAGATCATCCACGCGGTCGCCGCGGCGTGCGACAAGGCGGGGATCGGGCGCGACGAGGAGATCCCGTTCGTCGTCGACCCGGTGGCGGCGTCGATGCACGGCCACCCGCTGTTCGACGAAGCCGGCCTGCACGCCCTGCGCGACGAGCTGCTGCCGCGCGCGACGGTGCTGACGCCCAACCTCGACGAGGTCCGGCTGCTCACCGGGATGACGGTGACCGACCGCGAGGGCATGCACACCGCGGCGGTGGTGCTGCACCGGATGGGCCCGCGGTACGTCCTGGTCAAGAGCGGCCACCTGCAGGCCGACCCCGAGTGCGTGGACCTGCTGTTCGACGGTTCGACGTTCGTGGAGCTCCCGGGCAAGCGGTATTCGACGCCGCACACGCACGGCGCGGGCGACACGATGGCGTCGGCGCTGACGGCGGGGCTGGCCAAGGGGATGTCGGTGGTGGAGGCGGCGCGGTACGGCAAGTGGTTCGTCTCGCACGCCGTCGAGCACGCGTACCCGATGGGCGCGAAGGTCGGCCCGGTCTCGGCCTTCTGGCGGCTGGCTCCCGAGGAGCGCTGAGTAGGCGTCCGGTTACCATCCCTGCGTTTACTGATCCTTGACCGAGCAGGGGGCGGCCGTGACCGGGCGCGAGCGGGTGGCGGAGGTCCTCGAGGGCCGCCGCTTCCAGAACTTCATCATCGCCGTCATCGTCTTCAACGCCGTCACGCTCGGCATGGAGACGTCGACGTCGATCATGGACGGCTACGGCCCGCTGCTGCACGTCCTCGACCACATCGCGCTCGGCATCTTCGTGGCCGAGCTGCTGGCGAAGTTCTACGCCTACCGCGGCGGCTTCTTCCGCGACAACTGGAACGTCTTCGACCTGCTGGTGGTCGGCATCGCGGTGATCCCGGCGACCGGACCGTTCGCGGTGCTGCGGTCGCTGCGCGTGCTCCGGGTGCTGCGGCTGATCTCGGTCGTGCCGTCGATGCGCAAGGTCGTCTCCGGGCTGCTCGCCGCCATCCCCGGCATGGCGTCGATCGCCGCGCTGCTCGCGCTGATCATCTTCGTGGCCGGCGTGATGGCGACCAAGCTGTTCGGCGCCATCGACCCGGGCGACTTCGGCAACCTCGGCACGTCGCTGTTCACCCTGTTCCAGGTGATGACCGGCGAGGCGTGGCCGGACATCGCGAAGACGATCATGGAACAGGCGCCGCTGGCCTGGATCTTCTTCGTCGTCTACATCCTGGTGTCCAGCTTCGCGGTGCTGAACCTCTTCATCGCCGTGGTGGTCAGCGGCATGGAGGACGAGCTGCGCCAGGACATCCGCGAGGAGGAGGCCAAGCAGGCCGAGGCGCAGGCCGCCGCGAACCAGGAGATCCTCGAGGAGCTGCGCGCCCTGCGGGCGGAGCTGGCCGAACTGCGGCAGCAGGCGGCTTAGTCGTCCGCGATCAGGGCTTCCAGGGCCGGCAACGCGGCCAGCAGCGCTTCCCGGTGGTCGGGCGAGAGCCGGTCGAGCCGGCGGTTCAGCTCCTGCACCCGCGTCGACCGCACGCCGGACACCAGCCGCTCGCCCTCTTCGGTCGCCTTCGCCAGCCACGCGCGCCTGTCGACCGGGTTGGACTCGCGGCTCACGTACCCCGCCTCGACCAGCGACGCGATGATCCGCGACATCGTCGCCGCGGCCACGCCCTCCTTGGCCGCGAGGTCGCCGAGCCGGAGCTGGCCCGCGTGCACCAGCGTCGCGAGCGCCGAGATGGCGCCGTGGCCCGGCCCCGGCACGCCGGCCTGCCGCAGTGACCGGGACAGCCTGCCCACGGCGAGGTACAACCTGCCCGAGACGTCCTGGACCGATGTGCTCGTCACGGCTGGCTCCTTCTGCCATCACCCCGCCGCGGGTGCGCCGGAAAGTGCCGTCCACCTTACGGGTTCGCGGTTACGGTCGGTGTTACCAACCCTGGTTCACCGGGGTGGGCTCGACGCCTTCGCCCAGAAGCGCTGCGGCACGCGGCCGGCCTCGCGGGCCAGCCGTCCGGCGACCACGCCCGCCCGCATCGCCGCGGCCATCCGCTCGGGGTCGGCCGCCCGGGTGACGGCCGTGGACAGCAGGACGGCGTCGCAGCCGAGCTCCATGGCCAGTGTCGCGTCCGAGGCCGTGCCGATTCCGGCGTCCAGGATCACCGGAACGCCCGCCCGCGCCACGATCAGCTCGATGTTGTGCGGATTCCGGATGCCGAGGCCGGTGCCGATCGGCGCGCCGAGCGGCATCACCGCGGCGCAGCCTGCCTCCTCCAAGCGCAGCGCGAGCACCGGGTCGTCGTTCGTGTAGACGAACACGGTGAACCCGTCGGCGGCGAGCCGTTCGGCGGCGTCGAGGGTCTCGACCGGGTCCGGCAGCAGCGTCCGGTCGTCGGCGTGCACCTCGAGCTTGATCAGGTCGGTTTCCAGCGCCTCGCGCGCGAGCTGCGCGGTGAGCACGGCTTCGGCGGCCGTCCGGCAGCCCGCCGTGTTCGGCAGCAGCTCGATGCCGAGCCGCTTGAGGAGTTCGAGGACGCCGGAGCCGCCCTCGGCGTCGGCCCGACGCATCGCAACGGTGGTCAGCTCGGTGCCGGACGCGACCAGCGCACGCTCCAGCACGGCGAGGTTGGCCGCGCCGCCGGTGCCGATGATGAGCCGGGAGTTGAGCTTGGTCGTGCCGATGACCAGCGGTTCTTCGTCCATTTCAGCCTCCCTGGACCGCGGTGAGCACGTCGAGGACCGCCCCCTTGGGCACGGCGGTGGCCGCCCAGTCGGCCCGGCGGACGACGACGCCGTCGACCGCGACGGCGATCCCGGGCCGCTGCCCGCCGGACGCGTCGAGGACGTCGGCCACGGTCGCGCCGTCCGGGAACTCCGTCCACTCGCCGTTGAGCTTGATTTCCATCACACGTGCTCCTTCTGGTGCAGGCGGGCGGGGGACGCGGCCGCGGTGCCTTCCGGCGGCTCGTCCCCCTCGAGCCAGGCGACCACGGCGTCCGCGGTCACCGGGGCCATCAGCAGGCCGTTGCGGTGGTGCCCGGTCGCGGCGAAGACGCCGCCGTCCAGTTCGCCGAGGTACGGCAGCGCGTCCCGGCTGCCGGCGCGCAGGCCGGCGGCGGTCTCGGTCAGCTCGTACTCGGTGAGCGCGGGGAAGACGCGTTCGGCGCCTTCGAGCAGCTCGCGCACGCCGCGGGCGGTGACGGCCTGGTCGAAGCCGGCTTCGTACTGGGTGGCGCCGAGAACGAGCTCGGAGTCGCCGCGCGGGACGAGGTAGATCGGGCGGCCCTCGACGACGGCCCGGACGGTGTGCGACGGCGGCGGCAGGCAGCCGCGGCGGGGCTTGAGCCGGAGGATTTCGCCCTTGAGCGGGCGCACGGCGTCCGCGAGCAGCGGGTGCAGCCGCCCGGTCCAGGCGCCCGCGGCGAGCACGACGGCGTCGGCGGCCGGGAGTTCTTCGACGCGCTCCCGCCGGAACCGGACGTTGCGCCGTGCACAGGCGTCGTACAGCGCTTGCAGGAGTTTCCGGTTGTCCACGGCCAGGTCGCCGGGCACGTGGAGTCCACTTCGGACGGACCCGAGGCCGGGTTCGAGCCGCTTGGCGGCCCGGCCGGTGAGCCGCGCGGCCGCGCGGCCGAGGGAGTGCAGGTGGCCGGCCAGGATGTCGAGGTGCCCGGCGTCGGCGCTGTCGAAGGCGACGACGAGCGTCCCGTGACCGGCCAGCCCGGGGTCGACGCCTTCTTCCCGCAGGTCACCGGCGAAGCCGGGCCAGCGTTTCAGCGACTCTTCGCCGAGGCGGAGGACGTCCTCCTCGCCCGGCCAGGCCTCGGTGACCGGGGCCAGCATGCCGCCGGCCAGCCAGGACGCGCCGCCGCGGGCGGGTTCGGGGTCGTAGAGGGTGACGCTGCGGCCGGTGCGCGCGACACGCCACGCCGTGGCCAGGCCGATCACGCCGCCGCCCACCACTGCCAGGTTCGTCATGGAATCACGCTCCCTGCGCCGGCATGACCCGGATCAGGTTCCACGGTCGGAGCGGCAGCTCCCTCTCAGCCCGTGCCTCGGGCTCCCGTGCGGACACCTCCACCTTAACCGGCCGGGTACGGTCGCCGCTATGCCCGCCCTCTCCGGTGACAAGATCCGCGCTCGCCTCGACGCGGCGCGCCTGTACCTCTGCACGGACGCCCGCACTGCGCGTGGGGACCTGGCCGCCTTCGCGGACGCGGCCCTCGCGGGCGGCGTCGACATCATCCAGCTGCGCGACAAGACCGGCGCCCTGGAGGCGGCCGGCGAGATCGCGGCGCTGGAGGTGCTGGCGGAGGCGTGCGCCCGCCACGGCGCGCTGCTGTCGGTGAACGACCGCGCCGACGTGGCGCTGGCGGTCGGCGCCGACGTGCTCCACCTGGGCCAGGACGACATCCCGGTGCCGCTGGCCCGCCGCATCCTGGGCGACGACGTCGTGCTCGGCCGCTCGACGCACTCCCTCGACCAGGCCCTCGCCGCGGCCGCGGAGCCCGGCGTGGACTACTTCTGCACGGGCCCGTGCTGGCCGACACCGACGAAGCCGGGCCGCCCGGCACCCGGCCTGGACCTGGTGCGCGACACGGCGGCCTGGGCCCCGGACCGCCCCTGGTTCGCCATCGGCGGCATCGACGGCGACCGGCTGCCCTCGGTGCTGGCGGCCGGCGCGTCCCGGATCGTCGTGGTCCGGGCGATCACCGAGGCCGAGGACCCCGAGGCCGCGGCGCGGGAGCTGCGGGCCCGCCTGCCCTGAGTCACGGGGTCGGCGTCGCCGCCGCGCCCTTGCTGGTCGGCGGCGTCGCCGTCGTCGCCGGGGCCGAGGTCGACGGCTGCTGGGTCGTCGTGCTCGGTGTGGTCGTCGGGGTGTCGGACGACGTCGTCGGCGGGGTTGTGGTGTCCGTCGGTGTCGTGGTGGTCTCCGTCGGGGACACCTGCGTGTCCTCCGTGCTGGGCGCCGGTGTCGTCGCCGGGGTCTTGTCCTCGTGGCCGCCGTTGCCGGTGAGGACCTTGCCGATGCTCGAGCCGGTGCCGCCGCCGACCGGGATGCCGGTGGCCGACTCGAAGCCGACGATCGACAGGATCGCCACCGCGAACGCCGCCACGCTCGTGCCGATGATCAACGGCCAGCGCAGCTTCCGCAGCCGGGACGGCTCTTCCGAGGGCGGTTTCAGCTGGACCGTCGGCTGGTCGGTGATCGGCACCTCCGGCGTCTCCACCGGCCCGCGCCGCCGGATGCCCGACGTCGCCAGCTGGCGCGCCTTGAGCGCCGCCTCGCGGGTGCGCTCCAGCGAACGCAGGTACAGCTCGCTGCCGACCGTCGACACCACGCTGGCCACGCCGGCGCCGATCACGGTGCCGGCCACGCCCAGCGTCGAGCCGAGCAGTGCCGCTGTCACCGCCGCCAGCGCCGCCGCCAGTACCTGCGCGAGCCGCAGGCCCTTCTTCTCTTCCTTCTCCTCGGAAGCCGCTTCTTTCTCCTTGGTCATGATCCCGATTCAGGTAGTCCGTGTTCTCCCCTGTCCAACGTCTAAGGCGCGCGAGGGACTCCCCTCGTTGCCACGGCGTGAGGAGGACCACTCCGTCTGTCCATATTAGACACTCCAGATCGAACGTTTTCTTGACATACTCGGCACATGGAACTGGTGACGATCTCTGACATCGAGGCCGCCGCGAAGCGTGTCGAAGATGTCGCCGTACGCACGCCCCTGCTGCTCCAGACCTGGGATCCCCGCGGAACCCTGTGGCTCAAACCCGAAAGTCTGCAACCGGTCGGCGCGTTCAAGGTGCGCGGCGCGTTCAACGCCATCGCCTCCCTCGACGACGCGGCGCGCGCCCGCGGCGTCATCGCGTACTCCAGCGGCAACCACGCGCAGGCAGTCGCGTACGCCGCGCAGCGGTACGGCGTGCCCGCGGTGATCGTCGTGCCGGACGTCGCGCCGCGGATCAAGGTCGAGGCAACCCGTGCGTACGGCGCCGAGGTCATCGAGGTACCGATCGGCGAACACGAGGGGAAAGCGCGTGAACTGGCCGTCGAACGCGGGCTGACCCTCGTCCCGCCCTTCGACCACGCGGCCATCATCGCCGGGCAGGGCACGGCGGGCCTGGAGATCGCCGAGGACCTGCCGGACGTCGAGGTGGTGCTCGTCCCGATCAGCGGTGGCGGGCTGGCGGCAGGCGTGGGCACGGCGATCAGGGCCCGCTGCCCGCGGGCGAAGGTCGTCGGCGTCGAGCCCGCGCTGGCCGCCGACGTCGCCGACAGCCTCGGGCGGGACGAGCTGGTCCGGTGGCCGCAGGCCGACCGCGCCCGCACGATCGCCGACGGCCTGCGCTCGCAACCGTCGGAACTGACGTTCGCCCATTTGCGGGAAGTCGTCGACCAGATGGTCACGGTCACCGAGGACGAGATCCGCGAGGCCGTGCGCGTGCTCGCCCGCAAGGCCCGGCTGGTCGCCGAGCCGAGTGGCGCGGTGACGACGGCGGCGTACCTGTTCCACGCCGACGAGCTGCCGTCCGGCAAGACGGTCGCACTCGTCTCGGGCGGCAACGCCGACCCGGCACTGTTCGCCGAGATCCTCGCGGGCTAGGAACGCGGTCGCCTCAAGCGCCCCAATGTGGCGCTCGGACTAGGAGCCGGCGACCGGGGTCCCGCCGCGGATGTGCGTCGGCGGGCCCTCGACGCCGCAGTGGTAGCACTCGCCCAGGTGGGGGCACTCGTCGTCCGGCTTGGCCTCGGCCGGTGGGGCGAGGACGCCGTTGTGGATGCCCAGCGCGATCAGCCCGCCCGCGATCGCCAGGGCCGCGCAGATGACCAGCGCCGTCCGCCAGCCCGCCGTCAGCGCGACCGGGTCCGCGTACGCCTCGCCGGTCAGCCCGGCCGCCGCCGGCAGCACCGCGACCGCCAGCAGGCCGCCCGAGCGGGCGATGGCGTTGTTGACGCCGGACGCGACCCCGGCGTAGCGGTCCGGGGCCGCGGCGAGCACCGTCGCCGTCACCGGGGCCACCACCGTCGCCAGGCCCAGCCCGAACACCACCACGGCGGGCAGCACCGTGCCCAGGTAGGACGCGCCGGGAGCGATGCGCAGCATCAGCAGCATCCCGATGCCGACGACGATCGGCCCGACGACCAGCTGCGTCCGCGGCCCGATGCGCTGCGCGAGCGCGCCGGAGCGGCCCGAAAGCAGCAGCATGATCACCGTCAGCGGCAGCCCGGCCAGCCCGGACGCGGTCGGCGAGTAGCCGAGCGAGACCTGCAGCTGCATGACCATCAGCATCATCACGCCGCCCAGAGCCGCGTAGACGACGAAGGTCAGCGCGTTCGAGAGCGTGAACGTCCGGTCGCCGAACAGCGACGGCGGCACGAGCGGCTCCGCCGAGCGGTGCTGGACGACGACGAACGCGGCCAGCCCGGCGATCCCCAGCAGGCCCGCGCCCAGGACCAGGGGGTCGCCGATGCCGCGCGCGGGCGCCTCGACCAGCGCGCCGGTGACCCCGGCGAGGCCGAGGGCGCCGAGGGCCGCGGCGCCGAAGTCCGGGTGCCCGGTGGCGTCCGGGTCGCGGGACTCGGGGACGAACCGGCGTGCCATGAGCACCACGGCGACCGCGATCGGCACGTTGATGAGGAACGCCAGCCGCCACGACCACACCTGCACGAGGAAGCCGCCGAGCAACGGCCCGGCGGCGGCCGCGATGCCGCCGAGACCGGACCAGGCGCCGATCGCGCGGGCGCGGGCGTCGTGCGCGAAGGACGCCTGGAGGATCGCGAGCGACCCCGGCGTCAGGAGCGCGCCGCCGATGCCCTGCAGGATCCGCATCGCGACGAGCATCTCGGTGGACGTCGCCGCGGCGCACAGCCCGGACGCGACGCCGAACCAGACGACACCGACGAGGTACATGCGGCGCCTGCCGTACCGGTCGCCGAGCGAACCGGCGACCAGGATCAGCGCGGCGAGCGCCAGCAGGTAGCCGTCGAGGATCCACTGGAGCCCCGCCACGGAGGCGTTCAGCTCGGTGCCGATGCGGGGCAGCGCGACGTTGACGATGGTGCCGTCGAGCATCGCCATGCCGGAGCCGAGGATGGTGGTCGCGAGGACACCGCGCGCCGCGCCGGTCCCCCATCGGATCCCGGTGTCTTCAGTGGCTGTCACCCGGTCACTTCACCGCGACCGGGGACAACCGTCAACCGCACGCTTACGGCAGCAGCGTCGTCACGAACTTGTAGCGGTCGCCGCGGTAGACCGAGCGGGCGAACTCGACCGGCTTGCCGTCCGTGGCGAACGAGTGGCGGGTCAGCATCAGCACCGGCATGCCGACGTCCGCGCCGAGCATTTCCGCTTCCTGCGGCCCGGCGAGCGACGTCTCGATCGTCTCTTCCGCGCGTTCGAGTTCGACGCCGTAGTGCTCGCGTAGAACGGCGTACAACGACCCGCCGGCCGAGACGTGCTTGCGCAGCCCGCGGAATCGGCCGAGCGGCAGGTGCGTCGTCTCCAGCGCCATCGGCTGCGAGTCCGCCAGTCGAAGCCGTCGAAGGCGAAGGATTTTCGCGCCGGTCCGGATTCCGAGCAGCTTCGCGAGGTCGCCCTCGACCGGCAGCTCCTCGACTTCCAACAGTTTCGACGACGGCTTCAGGCCTTGCTTGCGCATGTCCTCGGTGTAGGACGACAGCTGCAGCCGCTGCGCGAGCTTCGGCTCGGCCGCGAACGTGCCTTTGCCCTGCACACGGTGCAGGCGGCCCTCGGCGGTCAGGTCGGCCAGCGCTTGGCGCACGGTGGTGCGGGAGACCGTGAACTCCCCGGCGAGCGCGCGTTCGGTCGGGATCGGCGACCCCGGCGGCAGCACGTCCAGGAGATCGAGCAGGTGCTGCTTCAACGCCCAGTACTTGGGCTCGCGCTGCCCGCGCATCCCGGCGACGGCGCCCGCCTCGCCCGTGGTGGTGGTCTCCAACATGCCCGGCTCCCTATGTCTTCCCTCATCGCACGCCACGTCCCCGTAAGAAACGTACCCTTTTCCCCAAACGCGCCGCCCCTATAACATTGGTCTAGACCTGACCGACGCCGCCTGAGTCCGGTACATAATGCCGGAGGTGGAGAGGAAAATGATGACCGAACAACGGCCCGGCGCGCACATGGCCGCGGAGATCGCCCAGCAGCCGGACGTCCTGGCCGGACTGGTGGCGCGTCAGGCGGAAATCGCGGAAGTGGCGGAAAAGATCTCACAACGCCCCCCGCGGTTCGCTTTGCTCGCGGCGCGTGGATCGAGCGACCACGCAGCGTTGTACGCGAAGTACCTGATCGAGGTACTGCTCGGCCTTCCGGCCGGTTTGGTTTCCCCGTCCACGGCGACGCTGTACGGCGCGCGGCCCGACCTGCGGGACGTGCTGTTCGTCACGGTCAGCCAGAGCGGCGGCTCGCCCGACCTGATCGAGGTCACCGAAACGGCGCGGCGCCAGGGCGCGCTGACGGTGTCGGTCACCAACACGCCGGACTCGCCGCTGCGGGCGGCGTCGGAGCTCGGCGTCGACATCGGCGCCGGCGTCGAGAAGGCGGTCGCGGCCACCAAGACGTACTCCGCGACGCTGATGGCGCTGTACCTGCTGATCGACGCGGTGCGCGGCGGCAAGGCGGCCGACGCCGAGAAGATCGGCGAGCTGGCCCAGCAGACGCTCGACGGCGCCGACGAGGGCGTGCAGCGCGCGGTCGACCGGTACCGCTTCGTGGACCGGGTCCTCACCACCGGCCGCGGCTACTCCTACGCCAGCGCGCTCGAAGGTTCGCTCAAGCTCGCCGAGACCAGCTACCTGGCCGCCCGCGCGTACAGCGGCGCGGACCTGCTGCACGGCCCGGTGGCGGCGGTGGACGGCGAGACCGCCGTCCTCGCGGTGACCAGCGCCGGGCACGGCGGCCGCGCGATGCACGAGGTCCTCGAAGCCGTCGGCAAGCGCGGCGCGGACGTCCTCGCGGTCGGCTCGGCCGCCGCCGAGGTGCCCGCGGCGCTGCGCATCGACGTCGCCCCGACGGTCGAGGAGCTGGCGCCGATCCTGGAGATCCTGCCGATCCAGCGGATCGCGCTCGGGCTGTCGCTGGCCCGCGGCGGCGACCCGGACAGCCCGCGCGGCCTGCTGAAGGTGACCAAGACGAGGTGAGCTTCGCGATCGGCGTCGACGCCGGCGGCACGTCGACCAGGGCCGCACTGGTCGACGCCGCCGGCACGGTGCTGGGCACCGGGCGCGGCGAAGGCGCCAACCCGAACGCGCACGCACCCGAGGTCGCCGCGGGCCGGATCGCGGACGCGATCACCGCGGCGCTCGGCGACCGCGACCCCACCGCCGTGCGGGCGTGCGTCGTCGGTATGGCCGGGGTCAGCAAGCTGAGCGACCCGGGCGTGGCGGCGGTCTTCGACGCGGCGTGGACGCGAATCGGCTTCACGTGTGCGGTGCGGACCGTCGCCGACGCCGAGGTGGCGTACGCGTCGGCGACGGCGGCCCCGGACGGCACGGTCGTCGTCGCCGGAACCGGTTCGATCGTGGGCCGGATCCGGGGCCGCCGGCTCGCCGGCACGACCGGCGGCTACGGCTGGCTGCTGGGCGACGAGGGATCGGCGTTCTGGCTCGGCCGCGAAGCCGTCCGCTCCACTTTGGAGGCACTCGGCCGCGGCCGGCCGCTCGACGGGCTTCCATCGGCGGTGCTCGCCGCGGCGCTCGGACTGTCCGGTTTGGACGTCCGCGACGCGGGCGAGCGGCTCGCCGCGTCCCGGGCGTTGATCACCGCGGCCAACGCCGAGGCGCCGGTCCGGCTCGCCCGGTTCGCCCCGTTGGTGAGCATCGCCCACGACGCGGGCGAGCCGGCGGCCCGGGAGATCGTCGACCGGGCGGCCGGCCATCTCGTGGAGAACGCCCTCGCGGCGCGCGACCCCGGTGAGTCGACTCCTGTGGTGCTCGTCGGCTCGGTGCTCACCGGAGCGAGCCCGGTCGGCGGGCTGGTGCGCCGCCGTCTGGCCGGTCTCGAGGTGCTGACCAGCTCCGATGGGGTGCTCGGGGCGGCCTGGCTGGCCGCCGTGGCCGCCTTCGGCGAGGCGACACCGCGGCCCCGGGCGTAAGGATATTGAGCAAAACGCGGCGCAAAGACGCGAAAACGTCGACTGAACCCGGGTAGTCCGGGTACCGTAGGCAGTGGCCCCCGGACCCTCCCCCTCGCCGGGGGCCGCCTTATGCCCCGGGTACGTCGTCCGACCGGGTTTCCGGCGCCAGGCGCAGGCCGGGGTGCTCCGGCGGCAACGCCCGGTAGAGCACCCAGCCACTGACCGCGACGGTGAGCGCGACGAGCGGCCACGAAAGCACCGTGCGGGCCACGCCGAGCGCGATCACCTGGCCGGCCCACCACAGCAGGCCGTAGACGACCACGCGCAGCGTGTACTGGAGCACCCACACCCAGCTGGCCCGCGAGTAGGCCTTGAGCAGCACTTCGTCGCGGCGCCAGCGCGTCTTCTGCCCCAGCAGCAGGCCGACGACGACGCCGAGCAGCGGCCAGCGCACGACGATGCTGGCCGCCCACAGCAGCGCGCTGGCCACATTGGACATCAGCTGCAGCAGGAAGAAGTCCTGGGCGCGGCCGGTGTGCAGGGCGATCAGCGCGGCCGCGATGACGGCGGCCAGGCTGACGACGAGCGCGCGCACCTTGCCACCCCGCGCGATCCGGTAGCCCCCGACCGCGACGGCGACCACCACGGCGGCGACGGCGCCCTGGGCGACGGACTGACCGGCCGCGAGCCAGCCGGTGACGAAACCGACGGGCGGGATGCTGGCGTCGAGCGCGCCCCGGCGGCCACCGAGGATCTGCGCGAGCGACTCACGGGGTTCTCCGGACACGTGTCCAGCCTGCCGGATCCGGTCCGGGACGCCCCGGGCAGGGAGATTTTCGCCACATCGGGTGCCGGATATGCCTTCGAGTGTGCTGTTTCACGGCATGCGGGAGGTGAAGACCACGTAATAGAGAGGCGGGGAAGGCCGACAAGATAAGACACTGTTACCGCAGGCTGAACGCCCGGGGGTGAGCGGGTTTGCGGCCGATGGTTAGTTGAGGGTGTACAACTACATGTCGGGGTGTCGCAGGAGTCGTCGCAGGATGGGAAGGGGACCCAACGTGTACGGATTCGACAGCTACGTAGCCCTCGGTGACAGCTTCACCGAGGGACTCAACGACGACCTGCCGGACGGCTCCTTCCGGGGCTGGGCGGACCGGCTCGCGGAGGTGCTGGCGGCCGGCCGCAGTGACTTCCGGTACGCCAACCTGGCCCTGCGGGGCAAGATGCTCGACGAGATCCTGGACGAGCAGCTGCCGATCGCCCTGGAGCTCAAGCCCGACCTGGTGACGCTGTGCGCGGGCGGCAACGACATCATCGTCCCGGGGGCGGACGTGGACGCGGTGACGGAGCGCCTGGAGGAGGGCGTGGCGAAGCTGCGCGAGGCGGGCATCCCGGTGCTGATGTTCAACGGCCCGGACACGAAGGTGCTGTCGGTGATGTCGGTGCTGCGCGGCAAGGTGGCGATCTACAACACGAACCTGTGGGCGATAGCGGAGCGCCACGGAGCCCGCATGGTCGACCTCTGGACAATGGGACCGTTGCACGACCGCCGCGCCTGGAGCGACGACCGGCTCCACTTTTCCCCGGAGGGCCACCGCAGGATCGCCCTGAGGGCGGCGGAGGTGCTGGGAATCCCCCTGGAGTCGGATTGGCGCGAGCCCTGGCCCCTGGAGGACCACCCCAGCCGCTGGCTCGACTCGCGGCGGTCGGACTTGACGTGGACGAAGGTGCACCTGCTGCCGTGGATCCGGAGGCAACTGCGGGGCGAGTCGATGGGGGACGGGTTGTCGCCCAAGCGGCCACAGCTGGCGCCGCTGGTGCCGTTGGATGTGCTTGATGTGACGGAGGGTGCTCGGCAGCAGCAGGCGAGCTGATTTTCTTGGGGAGCTGCTTTTGGCGGGGTTGCCGGGGCGGGGGTGTCGGGTTGCCGGGGCTTTTGGCGGGTTGCCGGGGTGGGCTTTCGTTGCTGCTGCGGGCTCGGGCTGAGCTCGGGCCGGGCTTTTCGGCGCGGCCGCGGGCCCGGCTGAGCTGGCTTGGGTTGGGCTTCGGCGCGGTCGCCGCTGCCTGCCCTCGTCGGCGCGGCAGCGGGGCCGCCTGAGCTGGCTTCGGCTGAACTTTCGGCGCGGCCGCCGGCTCGAGGTCGGGCTCGGCTTGCACGGCCGCCGGTCGGGGCTCGGGTCGAGTTCTCGGTGCTGCCGCGGGTCGGCCGGGCTGGGCTTCAGCGCAACTGCGGAGCCGGCATCGCGGCCGCAGATCGGCCGAGCTGGCCCTTCAGCGCAACTGCGGAGCCGCCATTGCGGCCACCGGTCGGGGGAAAACTGGGCTTTCCGCGCGCCCAAAACCGCCCCGGACCTGGCCCACCCTCCCTGGGGGAACCACCCGTCTCCACCCTACCGCCCACCCCCGACAGAAAGTGCCCAACCGATCACGAACCCCCGAGTTGTCCACATGTCGACTCGCCTGGGGACAACTTGTGGACTACCACCCGGATTCAGGTCGCCAACCCGCCACACCCGGCTTACAGTCCCCTTATGCGTCAGCGCTGGATCCTCGTGGTCCCGGTTGCGGTGCTGGTCACAGCGCTGCTCGCGGGGGTCGCCACCTGGACTCGGTCCGGCTCCATCGAACGCGACCTCGCCGGCCGGGCCCAGGCCGCGCTCTTCCAGGCCGGCCTGCCCACCGGGGACGTGCGCTTCGACGGCCGGGACGCCACCCTCAGCGGCTTCCCGCCCGGTCAAGCGCTGCGGGCCCTCGAAATCGTGCAAAACGTCGACGGCGTCCGCGCCGCCAAGATCACCGGTGATGTCATCCCCGTGGCACCGAGCCCCACCTCCACCCCCAGCACGCCGACGACCACGAGCCCGCCCCCGACCACCAGCACCACCGCTCCGCCGCCCACCGACAAGGCCGGCGTGCAGGCCGAGATCGACCGGATGCTGACCGAGTCGCCCATTGCCTTCGAGCCCGACACCGCGAACCTCACCCCCGAAGGCGAACAGGCCGCGCGCAGCGTCGCCATCGCCCTCGCCAAGGCGCCCGCCGGCTTCCGGTTCCGGGTCACCGGGCACGTCGCGCGGGGGCCGGGCGGGGAAAGCGCCGCGCTGAAGCTCTCCCGGGACCGCGCGCGGGCCGTCGCGCGGATCCTCACCGCCAACGGGCTGGCGGCCAAGCGCGTGACGTACCGGGGGCTGGGCGACACCCGGCCGGCCACCGGCGGCGAAGAAGACCGCCGTGTCGAGATCACGGTCGTTTGAGGGGTGATGAGCTGATGTTCTGGCTGTTCGGGCAGATCTGGCTGTGGCTGATCGTCGCCTTCGGCCTGGGCGCGCTGACCTCGTGGCTCGTGCTGCGCGCCACCCAGCGGCCCAAGGCCGAGCCCGCGCCCGCGGAAGAACCCGAAGAAGCCCTGTACGAGCCACCGCCGCCGCTCTCGACCGAGCAGACGCAGTTCATCCCCGCCGCCTGGGCGCAGCACGCCCCGGAAAGGCATGCCGAGCCCCACGACGACGCGGACGACGAAGAAGCCGGCCACCGCGAAGGGCACCTGCCGCTACCGCCGCAGCGCGGGACGGACGCCGAGGACTGGCCCACCGAAGAAGAGCCCGCCTGGCCGCAGGCCGAAGAGGCCCCGCAGTGGCCGCACCAGCCTGGGCGCGGTGGCTGACACCCATCCTGGTAAGTTCGGCTACGCACTGTGAGCGAGGCCTGAGGAGGGGGTGGAGTGGCTCTCCCCCATTGGACGTCGCAGCAGGTCCTGCCGCCGGGCCGGCACGCCGGTGACCTCGCCGACGTCTACGAACGCCTGGTGTTCGACGCCCCGCACCAGAACGAACGCGAGATCCTGTTCAGCGCGCTCAACAGCTACCTCGGCGTCGCCCGGCGGATCATCCCGTCCGGCCGCGCCTGGATCGGCGGCGAGCTCATCACCCGGACCGCCCACCCGCCGCGCGGCCTCGACGTCGTCCTCATCCCGGACGAGTGGGGCGCGCTCAAGCGGCTCGACGACGCCGGCCGGTCGGCGCTCTACGGCCTGCTCACCCTGCGCGGCGTGATCGTCGGGCAGCCGGCGATGTACCTCGACCAGGTGCAGCCGGTCGGCGGGATGCTGGACGGCTTCCTGTGCCGCCCCGGCGACGAAGACGTGTGGGCCGAGGTCTGGGCCGAAGGCGGCAGGGGCTACCCGGAGATGATCTGGTGAGGAACGAGTTCCGGCGCATCGCCGACGAGATCCCCGGCGGCACGTGGCTCGACGACCTGGCCCGCGCCTCGGCGATGGCGGCCAACGCCAAGTTCGAGCGGACGTCCCGCTCGCCGCTGCTGCACGTCTCGGTGATCGGCGAGCAGACCATCGACGCCTACACCTTCTCCGACATCAGCCGCGCCCTGCAGGACGCGACGGCGAAGATCGGGCACATCATCCGGAACCCCTCCGGCGAGGTCACCCAGGTCCAGCAGACCGACCGCGACAAGGCGCCGCTGATCCAGCGCGGCCAGGCGGGCAACGCGATCTTCTTCGGCTTCCCGGAGCCGCTGGCCGACGACGCCCTGATCGTCGACGGCATCGAGACGCTGTCCGAGCGCGCGGTCAAGGAGCTCTGCGACTTCCTGCCGGCGAACGGCTCGGACGACGGCGCGCTCGACGCCGTGCTGCTGCAGCGCGACACCGTCCGCAACGCGGTGAGCGACATCGTCAACGCCGTCGCGAAGAACGCCGGCATCGGGATGGCGCTGACGCCGACCGCGGGTGAGCAGGTCACCCGCAGCATGACCACCGAGCAGGCGCGGATCCTGCAGGGCAGCCTCCGCGAGTCCCGCGAGGAGGTCGGCTACGAGACGGTGCGCGGGCGGCTCGACGGCGTCCGCACCCGGCGGCGCATCTTCTACCTCGACCGCGAGTCGGGCGGCACGATCCAGGGCGCGGTGGCCCCTGACCTGCTCGACCAGATCAAGGAGAACCTCGACCGCCCGGTGACGGCCCGGCTGCGCGTCGTGCGCACGACGACGATCGACGGCCGCCGCGGGCGGCCCGTCTTCGAACTCCTCGAAATCACACCGGAAGTGAGCCTTTTCGACTGAAAAGTCCGTTATGCGACTTTCGTCTTGAACGCTGGTACCGACGGTCGTCGTGGGCCGAACGGCCACGAAAACAGTGGGAACTCCGATATTCTTCCCATTGATCACCGGGCCACGTCATGCCCATCATGTCAGGAAATATCGATACCCGCCCACAAATGGTGGGACAATGACTTTTTCCGGAATGTAACAATTTCGTTCTGGGCCACACTTATGGGTTAACGTCGTCGCACTCCCACCCGAAGGGGTTCGCATGATGACCGACCCGCAGTACCCGCCGGCCACCGCGCGCCACGGCCGTCCCGCGCCGCCGGTGACGGCTACGGAGCGTCGTCAGGCCAACGCGAGGCCCGCGCGGAACATCCTGGCGATCGCCGGCCTGCTGCTCGGCGTGGCCGCGCTGGCCGTCACCTTCGTCCCGGACCTCGAGTTCGTCGCGTGGCCGCTGGGCGGGATCGGGCTCGTCCTGGCGATCGCCGGGCTGGTCAAGGTCAAGAAGGGTGCCGCGGGCGACCGCGGGCTGGCGATCACCGCCACCGCCGTCACGGCCGCCTCGCTGCTCACGTCGGCCGGGATGCTGCTGTACTCGACCTTCCTCGGCGGCGGCGAGTCCGGGCTGCACCTGCCCGCGGTGGCCGGCGACAAGCACACCGTGACCTTCCAGATCACCTCCGCCGGCGGCGCGACCGTGCGCTACGGCAGCCTCAACGACCAGCGCACCGAAAACGCGCCCGCGAGCACCGACGCGTGGGAGGGCCAGGCCTCCTACAACAACGGCTCCTACCTGCTGACGCTCACCGCGGACACCCGCAATGCGACGGTCAGCAACGAAATCAGCTGCGCCATTCTGGTCGACGGCAAGAAGGTCGCGGAAAACAGCGGCACGACGATCGCGCTCTGCACGGCGAACGTCGGCTGACACGCTCCGAGCGGACGCCGAACAGGCACCGGAAGCCGCCTGGCGACCGGCCGGCCTACCCCCACGTCGGCCGGCCGGGCCGCCACGAGCCGCTCCTGGCGGCTCCTGGCCCCACCGCGGTTTTCCGCTGCGGGGCCTGGCGCCGGCGTCTCAGCCTGCCCCTCCCCTAGGGCTCCACCGGCACCGCCGAACCTACGCGGACGGCGCCCGCGCCCACTAAGAATCCACTAAGGATTCAGCGCGCGGGCCCCGTCGTGACCCATTCGCAACGATATTCGCCGAACGGCGAAAGCGCCGGAAAGTGTCACTGCAGATCGGCGAGTTCGGTGCGGACCTCGCCGACGAGCTTCGGGTGCACGCGCTCGTAAATGCGCACCGACAACGCCAGTTGTTCCCGTGCCCCGTCGATGTCGCCACCGGCCCGCAGCACCCGGCCCAGCGTCAGCCGCAGGGTGCCTTCCCTGGCGAGGAACCCGCGGCTGATCGCCAGGTCGATCGCCTCCCAGACGTACCGCTCGGCCGCCTCGAGGTCGCCGGCCCGCAGGCTGAGCTCGGCCAGCTTGTCCAGCGAGACGACGACCTGGTCGTCGTCGCCCAGTTCGCGGTCGATCCGCAGGCCGGCCCGCTGGTGGGCGATCGCCTCGGCCGGCCGGCCCGCCCGTTTCGCCGCCTGCGCGCTGCTGCCGAGCGCCTGCCCGCGCAGGGCGACGTCCGGGGCGTTCGCGACCGCCGCGGCCAGCCGTTCGATGGCCTTCTCGTGGTCGCCGAGCCTGCTCAGCGCGCGCCCGAGGTGCAGGTCGACCGACGTGCGCAGCCGCCGGTCGGCCGACGCGGCGGACAGCTCCGCCGCCCGTTCGGCGTCGGCGAGCCCGAAGCCGGGCAGCTCGAACGTCAACGCGATCTCGCACCGCGCGAGCAGCAGCCAGCACTGCCCCTCGACAGCGCCCGCGGCTTGGGCGGCGGCGACGCCGAGGTCGGCCATCCGCGTCCACTCGTCCAGCAGCGGGCACGCGACGCGGTAGGTGTGCGCCAGCCTGGCCAGCCGCCAGACGTCGTCGTGGCGGCCCGCGGCGTACGCGGCGTCGAGGACCGCCAGGAGGTTCGGCCACTCGGCCGCGAACCAGTCCTGTGCCTCGGCGACGCCGGTGAGCGGCGGCATCGCGTCGGCGGCGAGGACGTGGGAGAAGTCGAGCGGGTCGGCGACGCGCCCCAGCAGGCGCCGCGCCCGGTCGGCGACCGCCTGGTAGTAGCGGACCATCCAGCCGAGCGCCTCCTCGCGCTCCTTCTCGCCGAGTTCCTGCTCCGCGAGTTCACGCAGGTACAGCCAGACGAGGTCGTGCGGCACGAAGACGTCGCGCTCGGTCTCGGCGATGAGGTTGTGCGCGGCCAGCGCGCGCAGCCGCCGCCGGGCCTCGGCCACCGGGATCTGCGCGGCCGCGGCCATCACGTGCGGCCCGACCAGCACGCCGGGCACCGCGCCGAGCTGCAGGAACGTCTCGGCGACTTCGCCGGGCAGGCCGCGGAAGGAGACGTCGAACGCCGCGCGGACGCTGTCGTCGGCGCCGTCGACCTGCAGGCCGGCGAGCCGGGTGCGTTCGTTGCCGAGTTCGTCGACCAGTTCCTCCGCGGTCCGCTGCGCGCTCGCCGAGAGCCGCGCGCCGGCGATCCGCAGGGCGAGGGGGAGGTAGCCGCAGAGCCGCGCGAGGGCGTGGTTGAGGCTCGCCGGACCGGCGAGCTCCTCGATGAGCCGCACGGCGTCGTCGGGGGCGAGCGTGCCCAGCACGCGCTGCTTGGCCGCGTTCGAGACGGCGAGCCCGTCGAGCCGCGAGCGGCTGGTCACCACCGTCATCGTCCGCGCGCTCGGCGGCAGCAGCGGGCGCACCTGCTCGGCGGTGCGGGCGTCGTCGAGCAGCACCAGCATCCGCCGCCCGGCGATCAGCGACCGGTAGAGGGCGACGCGTTCGTGCAGCAGCTCCGGGATCTTCGCGGTTTCGACGCCGAGGCCGAGCAGGAACTGGGTGAGCAGCTCGGCCGGCTCCAGCGGCGGGTGGTGCGGGTCGAACCCGCGCAGCGACGCGAACAGGACGCCGTCGGGGAACCGCGGCGCGACCCGGTGCGCCCACCACACGACCAGCGTGCTCTTGCCGACCCCGGCGGTGCCGGTGACGACGGCGATCGTCGTCTGCCCGGCTTCGGCCCTGGTCACCAGGCCGTCGAGCCAGTCGAGTTCGTCGGCGCGCCCGGCCAGGCTGGGCACCGCCGCGGGCAGCTGCGACGGCACACTCCCGGCACTTTCACGTAAAAGTGCCGGCCCCAGGTGGGCACTTTCACGTGAAAGTGCCGGGAGGTCGTCGTTGAGGACGCGTTCGTGCAGCCAGCGCAGCTCGGCGCCGGGCTCGACGCCGAGGGTGCGCAGCGTCGCGCGCGAGACGGTCCGGTACAGCTCGAGCGCGTCCCCGCGGCGCCCGGCGTGGTAGAGGGCCCGCATCAGCTGGCCGGCGGTGCGCTCGGCCAGCGGGTCGGCCCGGACGATCGGGCTGAGCTCGACGATCAGCTCCGCGTGCCGGCCGAGCTCGAGGTCGGCGTCGACGCGGGCGCCGTGCACGGCGCGGCGGAGGTCCTCCAGCTCGGGGGCCCGCAGGGAGTCGGGCACCCCGCCCAGCGCGGGTCCCTGCCAGAGCGCGAGCGCTTCGGCGAGCAGCGCGGCGGCGACCTCGGGCGTGGCCACCGACGCGCGGTCGAGCAGCGTGCGCGCCCGGTGGACGTCGATCCGGTCGGGCTCGACGTCCAGCCGGTAACCCGGCGGGGTGGTGAGGATGCGCGGGCCGTCGAGGTCGCGCAGGATCCGCCGGAGGTGGGAGACGTTGCCGTGGACGATGGTGCGGGCGGTCGCCGGCGGGTCGTGCCCCCAGAGCGCGTCGATGATCTCGTCGAGCCCGACGACCTTGCCGGGCCGCAGCGCCAGCAGCGCGAGCAGGCCGCGGACGCCGGGCCCGCCGATCGGGACGGGGTCGTCGCCGTGGAAGAGCTGGACGGGCCCGAGCAGCTGGAGACGGGTCGGGGCCATGCGCGCGCCCACCTCCCCGGGTCCACGGTGTCCCGGCGTCGCCCTCGCCGGAGAAGTCAACCTACCGTGGTCACCGGCGAGCGAATACCGCCCCACCGGGCCGGGACCAGGACAAATCGGGGGCGCTGCGGATTCCGCAGCGGGGGTCCGGCGGGCCTGCGATGTCATGAAAGAGTCGTTCAGTGCGTCCGATGTCAGGAAAGAGTCGTTCATGACGTCGGACCGGGCCGGACGTGACAGGACCCCGCACCACCGGTCCCGATCCGGTGGTGCGGGGTCCTGGAGAACTCCCGGCCGGGCCGCCAGGGGGCCGGTCCGCCCGTCCGCCACCGAGGGCAACCGGGCAGGTGAGCTCACCCCGAGCGAAGTACCCGCCGCCGGCCGTCCGCGAAGACGTGTTGCGCGGGCCACACACCCGCACGGTGGCGACACCGTAACAGGCCGCAGCGGGCCGGTCACCGGCGGGTCGGATCATGTCCGGAATAGCCTTTTCCGACACGGAAAGCCCGGAGCCCCGCCGCGCGCCTCCCGCGCGGCGGAACCCCGGGCCCGCGAACGTCAGCGCGTGATCGGCGTCGAATCCCGGCCCGCGATGAACGCCGGCCGCGGGGTGCTCGCCGCGAACGGCTCCTGCAGGGCGTTCTCCACGCTGTTGAACACCAGGAAGATGTTCGAGCGCGGGTACGGCGTGATGTTGTTCCCCGAGCCGTGCATGATGTTCGAGTCGAACCACAGCGCCGAGCCCGCCTGGCCGGTGAACTGGTCGATGCCGTGCTCGGCCGCCATCTTCGTGATGTCGTCCTCGCTCGGCACGCCCACGCGCTGGTCCTTGAGCGAGCTCTTGTAGTTGTCGTCCGGCGTCTCGCCCGCGCACTGGACGAACGTCCGGTGCGAACCCGGCATGATCATCAGGCCGCCGTTGAACGGGTAGTTGTCGGTCAGCGCGATGGAGCAGCTGACCGCGCGCGGCGACGGCATGCCGTCCTCCGCGTGCCAGGTCTCGAAGTCCGAGTGCCAGTAGAACCCGGTGCCCTTGAAGCCGGGCATGTAGTTGACGCGGCTCTGGTGGATGTACACCTCGGAGCCGAGCAGCTGCCGGGCCCGGTCCAGCACGCGCGGGTCGCGCACCAGCTCGGCGATCAGCCCGGAGATCTCGTGGACGTCGAAGATCGACCGGACCTCACCGGTCTTCGCCTCGGCGATCACGCGCTCGTCGCGGGCCAGCTCCTTGTCGGAGGACAGCCGCACCAGCTCCTGCCAGTACGTCTGGACCTCCCCGACGGAAAGCATGTCCTCGACCACGGTGTAGCCCTTGGTCTCGTGGTTCGCCAGCGTGGCGGCGTCGATCGGGCCGTCGGCTTCGGTACCCCACACCGTGGGGTGCACGCGCGGCAGGTGGGCCGGCGTACCGGTGATCCGGGTCGGGTATCCGTCGTCGACCCGGGTGTCCGTCAGCGTCACGGGCTTCGCCTCCTGTTTCCTCGGCTCAGGATTCCTCGGTGATGAGCGGGTACACGCCGTTCTCGTCGTGCACCTCGCGACCGGTCACCGGGGGGTTGAACACGCACACGCACTTGATCTCGGTCTTCGGCCGGACCTGGTGCTTGTCGTGGTCGTTGAGCAGGTAGAGCGTGCCGGGCTTGAGCTCGTAGACCTTGCCGGTGGCCAAGTCCTCGATCTCGCCCTCACCGGAGGTGATGAACACCGCCTCGATGTGGTTGGCGTACCAGAAGTCGTTGACCGTCCCCGCGTAGAGCGTGGTCTCGTGCACCGAGAAGCCGACGCCCTCCTTGGCGAGGATGATCCGCTTGCTGCGCCAGTTCTCGGTCTTGATGTCGGCGTCGGTGTCGGTGATCTCGTCGAGCGTGCGGACGAGCACGGGCGAACTCCCTTACTTGGTCAGGACGGCCTTGACGGACTCGTCGATGATCGACAGGCCCTGCGTCAGCTCGTCGTCGGTCAGCGTCAGCGGCGGCAGCAGCTTCATGACTTCGCCGTCGGGGCCGGAGGTTTCCATCAGCAGGCCGCGCGCGAACGCTTCCGCGCAGACCCGGCCGGCCAGGTCGCCGCTGCCGAACTCGATGCCACGCGCGAGGCCGCGGCCCTTCGCGATCAGGTTCGCCTCGGGGTAGGCCTCGACGATGCCGCTGAACGCGCTCGCGATGCGCTCGCCCTTCGCCTTGGTCGACTTCTCGAGCGCGTCGTCGCTCCAGTAGACGTCGATCGCTTCCTTGGCGGTGACGAACGCCGGGCTGATCCCGCGGAAGGTGCCGTTGTGCTCGCCCGGCTCCCAGACGTCGAGCTCCGGCTTGATGAGCGTCAGCGCCATCGGGATGCCGTAGCCGCTGATGGACTTCGACAGGCAGACGATGTCCGGCGTGATCCCGGCGTCCTCGAAGGAGAAGAACGGGCCGGTGCGGCCGCAGCCCATCTGGACGTCGTCGAGGATCAGCAGGATGTTGTGGCGCTTGCAGAGGTCGTCGAGGCCCTTCAGCCACTCCAGGCGCGCGGCGTTGATGCCGCCCTCGCCCTGCACGCCCTCGACGATGACCGCGGCCGGCTCGTTGAGCCCGCTGCCGGAGTCTTCGAGGAGCTTCTCGAAGTAGAGGAAGTCCGGCATCGCGCCGTCGAAGTACTTGTCGTACGGCATCGGGGTGGCGTGCACCAGCGGGACGCCGGCGCCGCCGCGCTTCATCGAGTTGCCGGTGACCGACAGCGCGCCCAGCGTCATGCCGTGGAAGGCGTTGGTGAAGTTGATGACCGCTTCCTTGCCGGTCACCTTGCGCGCCAGCTTCAGCGCGGCCTCGACGGCGTTCGCGCCGCCCGGCCCGGGGAACACGACCTTGTAGCCGTACCCGCGCGGGTCGAGGACCTTGTCGCGGAAGGTCTGCAGGAAGTCGCGCTTGGCCACGGTGAACATGTCCAGGGCGTGGGTGACGCCGTCGCGCTGGATGTAGTCGATGAGGGCCTGCTTCAGCTGCGGGTTGTTGTGCCCGTAGTTCAGCGCGCCGGCCCCGGCGAAGAAGTCCAGATAGGGCTTCCCGCTCTCGTCGTGCAGCCAGCTGCCCTGGGCGCGGTCGAACACGACCGGCCAGCCGCGGCTGTAGCTGCGGACTTCGGATTCGAGCTCTTCGAAGATGCTCATGTGTTTCTTTCGCTCCTAAACGCCCGGATTCGTCGGCACTGTCAGCGGACCGATGCGGTAAAGCTCTTCCGGCAGGTGCCCGGCTTCGGGGAAATCCTCGCCGCCGAACAGCACACTGGTTTCCACCGCGGCGTTCCACCGCTTCGCGAACGACGTGAACAGCCGGATGGACGCCTCGTTGTCCGGGGTGATCGTGGTCTCGAGGTAACGCACGCCGTCGGCGACCAGCCGCGTGTAGAGCGCGTCGAGCAGCGCCCCGGCCAGGCCCTTTCCGCGCTGGGAGGCATCGACCGCGACCTGCCAGACCAGCGCCGAATCCGGTGCGTCCGGCCTGCGGTAGGCGATGACGAATCCGACCGCTCTGCCGTCCTCACGCGCGACCACCGATGTCTCGGCGAAATCGCGGCACCACAGCATGTATGCGTACGGCGAGTTGAGATCGAGCTTGGCGGAATCACGCGCGATTCGCCACAGCTCCGCGCCGTCCGACTTGGTCGGGGATTCGATCAAGTGCGTTACGGACATACTCAGGAAACGTAACAGAGAATTTTCCGCCTGCCAGCGACGCAGCTCACGACCCCCGCGATGACCTGCGGCGACGCGATGTACCCGGTGAGCAGTCACACAAACATGTTTGAAGTGGACGGTGCCGGGGCACACGCGCGCTCGGGACGCGGGCCCACGGCCCGCGACCTACCCGCACCATGAACCTTCCGGCCCGTGATCGCAAGGCGACGGGCCGGAAACGCTCAGTGCGAACTCGCCGCCCGGCTGCGCTCCGCCGTCTTCTTCCGGGGCGCGCGCCCGGCCACCGCGAGCACGACGCCCTTCGCCTCGCGAGTCCGGGCGCGGCGGTGGCCGAGCCGGCGCACGAGGCTGCTCACCGGGGTCGCGACAGCGGGCAGGATCAGCAGCCCGGAGACCACCAGCCACCACACCGCGCCCTCGCCGCGGCGCCAGCCGGCCACGACGTCACCGAGCCAGCCGAAGAACGGCCGGGCGAGCGGCGGCAGGAACGCCGCCAGCAGCAGGGCCGCCACGACCAGCGCCCCGAGCGCGACGAACAGCCAGCGCACCTTGTGGCCCGACGTGAGCAGCGCCGTCGCCAGGTAGACGGCCGCGCCCGCGAGGACGGGGAGGCCGACCCACTGCAGGATCCCGGCGCCGTTGTTGCCGATCACCAGCCCGGCCAGCAGCGCCAGCACGCCGGCCGCGAGCGAACCCGCGGTGCCGAGCCGGGACGCGCCCTGCGAGACCCTCGCCGTGCTCCTGGCGACCGTCCGCAGCAGGCCCGCGACGGTCCGCGGCCAGCCGCCGGGCAGCCGGAACGCGACCGTCCCGGCGTTGACCGTGGCCGCGCCGAGCGCGACGAGCGTCCTGGTCAGCCGCGCGGTGCCCTGCTCGCCGGCGAACTTCTCGTCCGAGACCCGGCAGGCCTGGAACCGGGCCTGTGCGGCGTCGACGGCGACGGGCGGCAGCTCCTCGGCCAGCGCCTCGCCGATGTCCGTGCGGTCGTCGGCGTCGTAGTGCGCCGCGAGGGTGACGACCGGCAGTTCCTCCGCGGCGATCTCGGCCTGCCGCGCCCGGGCCAGCACCATGGCCGTCACCGGCATGCTGACCGGGCGTTCGGCGTCCGGCTTGTCCACCGGGCCGAGATCGGCGTCGAGGCCGAGGAAGGCGAGTTCGGCCGTCAGCTGGTCGCGCAGCTGTTCGGCCTCGTCCGGCGTGCAGCGGTCGCGCTCGTCCGGCGTGCGCCAGCCGGGCTTGAGCGAGGCGACGAGCTCGTCGCGGAACCGGTCCCGCCCGACGATGTCCCGCAGCGTTGCGAGGCGGACCGGGTCGAGCAGGCACTGGACCAGCCAGCCGGCGCCGTCGATCCGGCCCCACATCCAGTCGCTGGCCCGCCACGACGCCTTGTAGAAGGCGCCGAAGTAGCTCGCCTGCATGCCGGTCAGCTTGTCCCACGACCGGCGGCGCGTCATGTCGAGCAGCGTCCGCGAGTCGGCGCTGACCTGCACGAGGTCGACCCGCTGGTCGACCGACGGCGCCTGCGCGAGCAGGCCGCGCGTCGCCACGTGCAGGGTGAGCAGCCGTGCCTGGAGGACGTCGTCGCCGCTCGCGCCGTCCGGCCCCAGGGCCAGCCAGTCGAGCAGCGTGGTGACGGCTTCCGCCTTCTCCGGCGCGGCTTCGGCCAGCGTCCGCAACACCGGTGCCGCGGACCGCAGCCCCTCGACCAGCAGCGGCCACGCGTCGGCGACGGCGGCCGTCTTGGCCGGCTCGACCCACTCCCGGGCGAGTGCCCCGATCCACGTCTCCAGCGAGCGGCCGCCGGGCCCGGCGTGCTCGGTGACCCACTGTCCCAGCCGCTTGCCCCGGCCGGCGGTCTTGCGGGCCTGGTGCAGCTTTTCGCGCGCGGCGTTGAGTTCCTGCGCCCGCGTGGCGTCGCCCTGCAGGCGGAAGCCGGCGTTGATCAGCTGCAGGCCGATCGCGACGGCGTCGTCGAGCGCGGTCGTCCGGTAGGCGACCAGGTCGGCGACCGGCACGCGCGCGGCGGGCGGCGTGGCCGGGATGTCACCGCGGAGACCCGCCACGGCGATGTCCCGCAGCCGCCGCGACAGGCCGGACGCCCACTGGGTGCCGGGTTCGGCCAGCGCGTACCGGCGCGCGGCGACCCGCACCAGCTCGGCGGCGTCCTCGGCGGTCCGGCGCTCGCGGTACGCGGCGGCGATCCGGGCGTCGACCAGGTGTTCCGGCCCGCCGCGCAGGCCCAGCGCGGCCAGCGAGACGCGGGTGTCGCGCGCGCGGAGCACGGCGTCGTTGTGCCGGGTCAGGTCGTCCAGCTCGGCGCTGATCGACTGGCTCATCACGGTGTTGACGACCTTGGCCATCGCGTTCGACAGCAGCGGCGGGTCCGCCGGATCGCAGCCGACGGCGTCGGTTTCGCCTTCCCCGGTCGGCACGACGTAGAGCAGCAGCCGCCGGACGTCGGCGTGCGAGCTCCGCTCGAAGATCTCGCGCAGCGCGGGCCGCAGCGGCTTGTTGAGCAGCACGCCGCCGTCGGTCAGCCAGTGCGAGCGGGTCAGTTCGGTGTACGGGGTCATGTCGGGGTGCAGCCGGTCGGCGCCGCCGGCGCCGATCGGCATCCGCGACAGCTCGAACGCGCCGGGGAAGGACGCGGTGGAGCGGGCCGCCAGCGCGAGCGGCCCCTCCACTCCGACGGTCCACAGTGGACCACAGAACCGGAAGAGCATCCGGTGTTCGGTGTCCCGCACCAGGTTCCCGAGCGCGTCGTCGAACCGGGTGGTCTCCCCGTCGATCATGGTGCCGGTGAGCAGCACGGTGACGTCGGGCTCGTCCTTCGGCGGAGTCCCGTCCGCGGTGATCTGCCGCAGCGCTTTCTCGACGTCGCCGAGCAGCACGCGGTCACCGTCGAGCACCGACCGCGGCTGCGCTTCCTTGGCGTCGCGGACGAGGTTTTCCAGCGAGCCGGTCGAGATCCAGGTGTTCCGCAGGACCTGCGGCGTCGACCGGAAGGCTTCGGCCAGCCCAAGGCAGGCGGCGTTGATCCCGCCGGCACTGGTCCCGGTGAGGACGTCGATCGAGACGCTCGCGCGGAGGAGGTCGAGCAGCTTCCGGTAGAGCCCGGGCGGCGTCTCCCGGCGTGACTCCCGCAGCAGCTGCGACGTCTCGGTGGCGACCCCACCCATCCAGATGGCCAGGCTGGCCCCGCCGACCATGGTCATCGCGAGGCGGATTTCCTGCTGCCACGGTTCCGCTGTCCCGTCCATGGGATGCTCCCGTCTTCCGACGCAGAGTAGAGGCGGGACGGGCCGGCCTGGATACGTCCGCGGGTACGGCCGTTCGGGTGGTCTTGTTCGCCCGCTCAGCCGCCCGTGGTGACGACCACCTTGCCGAACTGCTCGACGTGCATGGTCAGGTCGAACGCGTTGAACACGCGCATGTCGGCGCGTACCACAGCGGGAACGGCGGAGCGGAACAGCCTGGTGAGGCGGAAGGTCTACCCGGGGGTCCCACCGCGCGTCGAGTACACGATGCCCCCGCACGCGGCGGAGCTGGACGAGCCACTGCACGCCCTGTCGGCGTGGGCGGCGAAGCACCGGTCGAAGGTCGCCGAGGCGCGGCAGGTGTTCGACTTCGCCTAACCGGCGATACAGTCGACCTATCTCGCCCAACAGTGATCCCTGCTGGACTACATTCTGCAGATGCCTACCGCGGACCTGCGGGTCTTTCGCTGCACCACTGGCTACAACGCAGCCGGCGAACTCATCGTCGATCAAGTCGAAGTAGATGACCTGACGTCAATGTCGATCTGGGTGCCCGAACTCCTGGAGGTCAACGCGCTCGCTGCACCTCTCGGCCGCCCCTTGGCGTATCGAGTCAAGCAACACGAGTTGAACCTCGTGCTCAGTTTCCTCGACACCCCTCGCTTCGGAATGGTCACCGCGCGGCGAGACGACCTGAAATCAGCTGCGCGGCACATCAGTGCTTTTGTCGTCGAGTCGGTCGGAATGGGCATGCTGACCGCGACCATGCGAGACTTCTACCAATGGACGGGTGATCACGATCACCTTGAGCACTTCGATGCCTTGCCGAAGGACCTCTTGCCCGCGTACCAGAAGGTTGGCGTTCGCCCGGACTTGCTCTTTCGCGATCCAGCAGGAGCCGAGAAGGGCGTGGCCGGCGAGGCCCGCGGACGGTCGACGCGACCATCGCCGCTCCTTAAGCCACTGGCAGCGCAACGAAAGCGGCTCGACAAGATTCTCGGATGGTCACAGCGCCACACCTATCACCCCGTGACGATGGCCTGGACTTACCTCGGCGGAACGGGCCTGAGCGTTGACTTATTCGACGTCGTGTTCCCACCGCCGGCGCAACGACGGCCCGCGCCATCGCCGCCACCTATTCAACCCGAACCACCCGTTTCGGGGAATGGGCCGACGCGCCCAGAACAGCCACCCGGTCCTTCCGATGTCCACGAGTCAGGACTGGGTGTCGAGCAACCCGATATCAGTCGCCCATCTGAACAACGGAGGATTCGCGCGGTTGCGGACGACTACGACTCCGGAATGAGCCTGTCAGTCAACTTCACTGGCACTGTCGACAACCTCTACGAAACAGCACCCGCCGGAGGCCCGGAGCAGGTGCTGGACGGCGCCCAGGTCCGAGGGGATTGGGTTTCGGCAGACTTGCTGGGAGCGTCGACGACACAGCTTTTCCTCGGAGTTCTCCCCGAAGAGCCCTCTACCACGTTGCAACAGCGAATACGGGAGCGCCGGACCGATCCGGAAAGGTCCGCTGATCGCGTCCAGGCCGACGTCTTCGGTCGTCTGATCGTCGCGGTGTCGCTCGACAGCGACTCTCCGCCGCGCTGGGAGGAAGTTGCCGACCGCCTCAGCTGACTCAGGCCGCCAGGTGTTCCAGGATCAGCACCTGTGCCTCACCGACCGCGAAGCCCAGCACCGCCCCCGTGGCGATCAAAATCCACTCGTCCTGCTCGAAAGCCGGCCGCAGCAGCCGCTCGAACTCCTTCGGTGACAGCTGCTTCATCTTCGACACCAGGACGTTCCGGATGTCCATCGCGTCCGTGGCGTAGTCCTCGATGTACCGCATCGTCTCCGGCAGGCGCGACATGATCTGGGACGAGATCGCCAGCTTCATGTCCTGGTACTTGCGGCTGCCCACCGCGAACACCAGCAACGGCTTCGCGACGCTGCCCAGCTCGCGGTCGAGCTGACGCTGGATCAGCGCCAGCACCCGGTCCGACAGCGGCCCGTGCAGGATCGCCTCGATCACGTTGTGCGGGGTGATGATCTCCTTCGCGATCAGCGACCCGTACGCCTCCGCGACCTCCGCGCGCCGCTTCAGGAACAGGCCCTGCCACTGGATGCCGAAATAGCGCCGGGGCTCGATCGGGTAGAAGATCATCCGCAGCGCGAGCCAGTCGGTGAACCAGCCGGTGAACAGGCCGAAGACCGGCATGATCGGCGGGAACTTGAACAGCACCCACGCCACCATCTGGATCACGCCGATCGCGCCGCCGAACACCAGGCCCGACCGGGCGATGAACTTGAACTCCTGTGCGCCCGCCTCCTGGAAGATGCGGTTCAGCAGCCGCTTGTCCTTGACCAGGCTGGTGACCACCATGCCCTTCAAGTCAAAGACACTGTCCACATCGGACTTGATCAGGTCGAGCACGGCCGCGACCATCCGCGGCGACTCGTGCTGGACGCGCTCGATCACCAGCCGCTGCACGCGCACCGGCAGCGACTCCCACAGCCCCGGCTGGTAGTGCGCCGCCACCTCGCGGACGATGTCCTCGACGCCGGCCAGCAGCGGTTTCTCGATTTCTTTCGCGATCCGGCCGGCGTCCAGCCGCGCGACGACCTCGGCCGGCTTGATCAGCTGCTCGGTCATCGTGTCGCAGGCGATGCTCGCCATCCGCGCCGCGCGCTTCGGCACGATGCCCTGCCAGCCCAGGAACGGCTTGACGCCGATGAACTCCACCGGCTGGAACATCATCCGGATCGCCACGAGCTTCGTGCCGTAGCCGATCAGCGCCGCGACGACCGGGATCGAGACGTAGAGGGGCCAGTGCTGCGCGAAGTCGGCGAGGATGCCGCTGAGGAAGGCCCCCATCCCGCTAACCCAAGCTCGGGTCGCAGGCCTGCCAGAACTGCGCGCCGAGGCGCGAGACGTGGATCGTCCGCCGGACGAACTTCGCGCGCCGGACGTGCTTCTCCGCCTCGCGCACGGTCTCGTCGGTCAGCAGGATCTCGTACTGCGTCTCCAGCGACGGCACCTCTTCGTCGAGGTCGACCAGGCCGAGCCCGATCAGCCGGGTGACGTAGCCGGGCACCTGGTCGGGCAGCGACACCCCGGCCGCCTTGCCGACCGTCGAGGCGTTGCGCAGCACGACCCGGCCGTTGCCGCCGAGGCCGGTCCGCTCGACGACGTCGACCGCGGGGAACGGCGAGCCGTCGGACAGCGCGGACAGGATGCGGGCCTCGTCCGGCGTCAGCTGGCGCAGGATGATCGCGTAGAAGTACTCGCGGGCGCGCTCGCGGCCGAAGCCGATGGAGTGGTTGAGCAGCTCGGCCATCGCCGCGCGCAGCGGCTCGGCGTGGTTGTCGCGCGCCGGCACGAGCGTCACCGTGGCCTCGACGGCAGCGGGGCGGTGCATCGCCGACGCCGCGGTGAGCGCCGCGTGGTACGGGTCGTCGACCTCGTCGAGCCGGCGGCGCAGCTCCGTCAGCAGCTGGCGCTCCACCTGCCGCACGCTGCGTTCGGCGGTTTCGACGCCGGGGAGCTTGCGGCCGAGCGCGAAGCCGGTGCGCGCGGCCCAGCCCGCCAGCTGACCGGCGCGGCGGGCCAGGTCGGCCACGTCGTCGGTGGCACCCCGGCCGTTCGGTCGCTCTGCGTTCACCCGCGGACTCCCCTCTGCTTACGGGGTGATGCTACCTGCGGGTAGGCCGAATGGAGCTGTTTGGATGGCCACATGAGTCCGACGCGCTGGGGCCCGCCGATCGACGTCCTCCCGTACTTCTCCAAAGAAGAACAGGCCCTGATGACGCTGCTCGGCGCGCTCACCGAGGAAGACTGGACGCGGCCGACGATGTGCACGGGCTGGACGGTCAAGGACGTCGCCGCCCACCTGCTGGGTGACAAGGTCGGCCGGCTGTCGCGCGGCCGGGACAACCACACCGCCGAAGCCCCCCGTCCGGGTGAGCCGTTCCCCCGGTTCCTCGACCGGATCAACGAGGAGTGGGTCGTCGCGTGCCGCCGGCTCTCGACGGACGTCCTGCTCACGATGCTGTACGAGTTCATGGGCCAGACGACCGAGTACTGGGCCGGGCAGGACCTCGACGAGCTCGGCGAGCCGGTGAGCTGGGCCGGCGCCGAGCCCGCGCCGCGCTGGCTGGACGCGGCCCGCGACTATTCCGAGTTCTGGGTCCACCACGTCCAGATCCGCGAAGCCCTGGAGCACACGCCGCTGGAGGACGAGTACGCCGAGCCGATCGCCGACACGTTCGTGCGAGCGCTGCCGCACACCCTGCGTGACGTCGACGCCCGCGTCGGCAAGCAGGTCGGCTACACGGTGACCGGCCAGGGCAAGTGGCACGCCCGCCGCGAGCGCGACGGCTGGGTCCTCGACCGCGGCGCACCGTCGTCACGGACGCCACTGGCCACCGTGACGACGGACCTGGACACCTTCTGGCGGCTCTGCACGCGCAACGCGGCGGACCTGAGCCGGGTGAAGACGACCGGGGAAGAAAACGTTTGCGCGCAGGTGCTCGAGATGACTTCGATCATCGTGTCGGACCGACACGGAGGAGAAGAGCGATGAGGGCCGGGATCACCATCCTTCCGGAGTACCGCTGGGCCGAGGCGAAGCCGCGCTGGCAGGCGGCGGAGGCGTACGGCTTCGCCCACGCGTGGACGTTCGACCACCTGGGCTGGGGACCGCTGGTCGGCGAGCCGTGGTTCGGCTCGGTGCCGACGTTGAGCGCGGCGGCGCTCGCGACGTCGCGGATCGAGCTGGGCTTCATGGTGGCGTCGCCGAACTTCCGGCACCCGCTGCCGTTCGTGCAGGACGTCACGGCGCTGGACGACCTGTCGGACGGCCGGTTGACGGTGGGCCTGGGCGCCGGCGGGGTGGACGGCTACGACGTGGACGTCTTCGGCGGCACCACGAAGGCCGCGAGCCCGGCGAAGCGGTACCAGGAGTTCGTGGAGCTGTTCGACACACTGCTGACCACGGGAAAGGCCGACTACACCGGCGAGTACTACACGACCGTGGACGCCCGCACCGCTCCCGGCTGCGTCCAGCGTCCGCGCACCCCGTTCGTGCTGGCCGCGAACGGCCCGAAGGCCATGGCGCTGACCGCCCGGCACGGCCAGGGCTGGGTCACCATCGGCGCCATCCAGGACAGCCTGGCGGGGTGGTGGAAGTCGCTGGCCGAGCTGTCGGCCCGGTTCGACGACGCGCTGGCCGCCGAGAACCGCGATCCGGCCGAGGTCCGCCGCTTCCTCCAGACCGACGCCGCCCCGGTGTTCAGCCTGGCGAGCGTCGAGGTCTACCGCGACTTCCTGGGCCGCGCCGCGGAACTGGGGTTCACCGACGTCCTGGCGCCGTGGCCGCGCCGCGACGGCCCGTTCGCGGGTGACGAGGGCGTGCTCGACACCGTCGCCACGGACGTCCTGCCCGCCCTGGGCTAGCGGCGGCGCGCCTGCTTCCGCAGCTGCAGGATCCGCGCCCCGCCGATCAGCGCGACCAGTGCCGCGCCGCCGATCGCCGAGAACAGCATCGCGATGGCCAGCGGCAGGCTGCCTTCGGCGCCGAAGAAGCGCACGGTCGCCGGGTCGAGGTTCTGCAGGATGAAGATCAGCAGCACGACCAGCACGAGCAGGCCGGCGATGACCGCGACCCAGGTGCCGCTGATCCGCGTCGGCCGGGCCTTGCCCGGTTTGGCGGGCGCCGGCCGCACCGGCGCGACCTCTTCGGCGCCGGGCCGGACGTCACCCGCCCGCAGCTCGGCGGGTTCGAGGGCGCCCTCGGGCACCTCGGGCCCGCCCGGCTCGCGGCGGCCGGGGTCGCCACTCCTGGGCAGTTCGTGGTGGGTGGGACCGGTGGGGCGGTCGGCCGCGCCCCCGCGCGCGTGCGTCATGTGCCCAGTGTCCGTCCGGCGCACGGGGAGCGCTGCCTCAAACCCCCTAACGGGCGAAGCCGTCGACCTCCCGCAGGACGCGGAGGGTGTTCTTGCCGGCCAGCTTCGCGCAGTCGTCCTCACCCCACCCGCGCTCGAGCAGTGCCGCGAACAACACCGGGTACTTGGACGTGTCCTCCAGCCCCTCCGGCAGCGCGCCGACGCCGTCGTAGTCGCCACCGATGCCGATGTGGTCGATGCCGGCGACCTCCCGCGCGTGCTCGACGTGCGCGACGACGTCCTCGACGGTCGCCAGCGGCTTCGGCGGGCCGTCCCACTCCTTGACGAACTTCCCGCGCAGCGTCAGGTTCCGGTACTCCAGCCCGGCCGCGTCCATCGCCGCCTCGAGCCGCTCGTTCCAGGCGGCGACCTTCGGCGAGACGAACGCCGGCACGAAGGTGATCATCGCGACGCCGCCGTTGCCGGGCAGCAGGGCGAGGACGTCGTCGGGGATGTTGCGGGGGTGGTCGTTCACCGCGATGCAGGAGGAGTGGCTGAAGATCACCGGCACCGAGCTGATCTCGATCGCCGCCCGCATCGTCGACGGCGCGACGTGCGACAGGTCGACCATCATCCCGATCTTGTTCATCTCGCGCACGACGTCGCGGCCGAACTCGGTGAGGCCGCCGTGGGCGGGCTCGTCGGTGCCCGCGTCGGCCCAGGTGGTGTTGAAGTTGTGGGTGAGCGTCATGTAGCGGACGCCGAGGCGGCGCAGGATCCGCAGCACGCCGATGGACTCGGCGATGCTGTGCCCGCCCTCCGCGCCGAGCAGCGACGCGATCCGGCCGTCGGCGAACGCGGCCTCGGCCTCGTCCGCGGTGGTGACCAGCCGGAGCCGGTCGGGGTAGCGCTCGACCAGCTGGTGGACGACTTCCACCTGTTCCAGGACGGCGGTCACGGCACTGTGGCCTTCGAACTCGCAGGGCACGTACACCGACCAGAACTGCATGCCGAGCTTCCCGTCGGCGAGCTTCGGGAAGTCGGTGTGCAGAGCGGGCTGCCGCACGGTCAGGTCGAGGGACGCGACCGCCTCGACCGGGTTCGGGCCACCGTGCTGCCGCAGCTCCCACGGCAGGTCGTTGTGCCCGTCGGCGAGGATGACGGCGTCCAGCAGTTTGGTAGCACGCTGTAGTGCCTCGTTAGTCATCGGCCGATCGTAGGGAGGTCCGGCATACGCTTCGTACAAATGCGCTGAAGTCTTACTTGGAAGAAGTATTCCGGCGAGGTGTTGCGGTAAAGTGCGGTCCGTGGACACCGACGACGACGAGATCGTCACCTGGTGGGGCCTGGTCATCGAGGGTTACCTGGCCACCCAGGACAGGCTGATGGGCGAGATCGCCGACCGCTTCGGGCTCGCGCCCGCGTCGTTCGACATCCTGCTGCGGCTCGTGCGCTCGCCCGAGCACCGGATGCCGATGACCCGCCTGGCCACGGAGGCGGCGCTGTCCAGCGGCGGCTTCACGAAGGTGGCCGACCGCCTGGTCGCGGCCGACCTGATCTGCCGGATCCCGAGCCCCGACGATCGCCGCGTGACGTTCGCGTCGCTGACCGACCACGGCCTGGAGGTCGCGAACAAGGCCCGCGCGGCGGCGGCGGGCATTCTGCGCCGCATCGTGCTGACCCCGCTCGGTGACGACGCCCCGGCACTGGCCGAAGCCATGCGGACACTGCGCGCGTTCAACGCCGAGCGTTGAAAAAGTCGAGGTCACGCCCGATACGTGTGGTGGCGCACCATGAACACCATGCTGACCGAATCGACCATCACGACGATGCTCCCGGTGACCGACAGTGAACGCGCCGGCCACTTCTACGCGGACTCCCTCGGCCTGAAGCAGACGGGTCGCGGCGAGGACGGAACCCTCTACTTCGCGGCGGCCGGCGGCGCGATCGGCCTCCGCCCGATGCCGGCGGGCACCCAGAGCGAGAACACAGCGCTGAGCTTCGAAGTCGGCGACCTGCCGGCCGAGGTCAGAGCCCTGGAAGACCGCGGCGTGCGGTTCCAGGACTTCGAGATGGACGGCCTGAAGACGGTGAACCACATCGCCGAGCTGGGCAACGAGCGCGCGGCCTGGTTCAACGACTCCGAGGGCAACGTGCTCTGCCTGCACGAGGTCATGGGCTGACCACCCTGGGGGCGCGGGGGTGCCACCGAGTTCGCCGGCACCCCCGCGTTCGGCTTCGCCAGGCCAGTGACGAAGTGCCCGTCGATCACGGGCTGGGCACCGTCCGCAGCACGTCGCGGACCTGCTCGCGGATCACGTTCCGGCGGATCTTGCCGGTCGCCGTCTTCGGCAGCTCCGGCAGCTCGACCACCCCGCGCGGGCGCTTGAACGCGGCCAGGCCCTCGCGGCAGAACTCGATCAGCTCGTCCGGGTCCAGCGCGAAGCCGGGTGCGGGCACCACGCACGCCACCGGCTTGTCGAGGCCGTCGGCGTCCGGCGCCGCGACGACCGCGACCTCGGCCACCGCCGGGTGCTGCCGCAGCCGTTCCTCCACTTCGGACGGTGACACCCAGATCCCGCCCGCCTTCAGCATGTCGCCGAACCGGCTCAGGCAGGAAAACGTCCCGTCCTCGTTCCGGACGTAGCTGTCGCCGGTCCGCAGCCACTCGCCCTGGAAGACGAGCTTCGTGGCGTCGTACCGGGCCCAGTACCCGGTCGCCGTCGACGGGCCGGCCACGAACAGCTCGCCCGGCTGGCCGGCGGCGTCGATCACCGCCCCGGCTTCGTCGCGGAGCTGCACCGAATACCCGGGCACCGGGACGCCGGTGCTGCCCGGCCGCACCGAACCCGGCTGGTTCGACAGGAAGATGTGCAGGGCCTCGGTCGACCCGATGCCGTCGAGGATCTCCAGCCCGAAGCGGGCGCGGAACCGTTCGAACAGCGACGCGGGCAGCGGCTCGCCCGCCGAAACCGCGTACCGCACCGAAGAGAACGAGTCGTCCGGGACGTCGCTGGCGAGCAAAGCCGCGTAGAACGTCGGAACCGCGAAGAACAGTGACGGCCGCTCTTCGCCGGCACGTCGCGCGAACAACGCGGGCGTCGGCCGCGAAGGCTCGAGCAGCGTCGTGCCGCCCGCGCCGAGCGGGAAGAAGCAAGAATTCCCCAGCCCGTAGGCGAAGAACAGCTTCGGCACGGACAGGAACCGGTCCGCCGACGTCGTCGCGAGCACGCTGCGGGCGTACGTCTCACAGACCGCGCGGATGCTCGCGTGCCGGTGCATCGCGCCCTTCGGCTGCCCGGTCGTCCCCGACGTGTACAGCCACAGCGCGGGCGAATCTTCCCAGGTCCGTCCATTGTGGAACGAACCGGTCAGCGACGGCCAGTCGTGCGTCCGGACGCCGAACCCGGCGCCGTCGCAGCGGTCGAGCACGACGTCGGTGACCTCGGGAGCCTGCTCCAACGCCGTCAGCGCCTGCCCGGCGAACTCCCCGGACACGCACAGCACGCGCGCCCGCGAGTCGGCCAGCACCTGGCCCAGCTCGGGCCCGGTGACCATGGTCGACACCGGGACGGCGACCGCGCCGGCCAGCATCGCGCCGAGGATGCCGGAGAGCAGCTCGACGTCGTCGACCATGCAGAACATGACCCGCTCTTCGGGCCGCACGCCGAGTTCGAGCAGGCCGCCGGCGACGCGCCGGGACTCGGCAGCCAGCTCGGCGTAGGTGAGTGAACGGCGGGGCGACACGACCGCGGTCGCGTCCGGGTGCCCGGCCGAGAGCAGGTACTCCGCGGCATTGAACCCTGTCGCCACCAGGCCTCCTACGTGAGGTACACGTACTCGTAGTCGATGGGCTTCCCGTTGATGCCCTGCCGCGGCGGCGCGACCCAGCTCGCGATCTTCCCCCGCTCGTACACCGGGCGCATCAGCGAGCGCACGAACGTGAGGTCCTCGGTCGTGGGCAGCCACTTGCGCTTGCCTGCCTCCCAGGTCGCCTCGTCGACGATGGTGCCGTCGGGAGTGACGTGGTGGCCGGAGTTTATGCCCACTTCGCGGTTGAAGCCAGGGTGCGGAAGCCGGAACGAGTGGTCGATGCCGGCGTCGGAGAGGATCTTGTTCCAGCGCTTCACGCCGGTCTGGCAGTCGGCCACGTACTCGCTGCGCAGGTCGAGGTTCAGCAGCAGGATCGCCTGCATCTCCTCGGTGGTCCAGGTGCCGTCGCCGGTCGGCCGCTCCAGCGTGCGGGCGTCCTCGGTGAGCTTGTGGTCGTCCTTGCGGCGGGTCTCCTGCCAGCGGCCCTTGAGCCCGGCGGTGTAGTAGTTCGCCGCGTTCGTCGACGTCTCGCTGCCGAACAGGTCCAGGGACACCGTGTAGTGGAAGTTGATGTACTTCTGGATGATGTCGAGCGGGATGCCGCCGTGCGGGCCGATGTCGTGGGTGTCGTGTTCGCGGATCAGCTCGGCACTGCGGATCACCACGCGGTCGACGCCGGTGGTGCCGACCATCATGTGGTGCGCCTCCTCCTTCAGCATGAACTCGCAGGTGCGCGAGAGCGGGTCGAAGGAGGACTCCTTGAGCGTGCCGAGCTGGTACTTCCCGTCGCGGTCGGTGAAGTAGGTGAACATGTAGAAGGCCAGCCAGTCGGCGGTTTCCTCGTTGAACGCGCCGAGGATGCGGGGCGCGTCGGGACTACCCGAGTTGCGCAGCAGCAGCCCTTCGGCCTCGTCACGGCCTTCGCGGCCGAAGTAGGCGTGCAGCAGGTACACCATCGCCCACAGGTGCCGGCCTTCTTCGACGTTGACCTGGAACAGGTTCCGCAGGTCGTACAGGCTCGGCGCGGTCAGGCCGAGGAGCTTCTGCTGCTCGACCGACGCCGGCTCGGTGTCGCCCTGGATGACGATCAGCCGCTGCAGGTCGGCGCGGTATTCGCCGGGCACCTGCTGCCAGACCGGCTCGCCCTTGTGCTCCCCGAAGGCGATCCGGCGGTCGGGGTCGCGCTCGGCGAGGAAGATGCCCCAGCGGTAGTCGGGGACGTTGACGTGGTCGAAGTGCGCCCAGCCTTCCCGGCCGACGCTCACGGCGGTGCGCAGGTAGACGCCCTGGGTCTCCAGCGTCGGCCCCATCTCGCCCCACCAGTGCAGGAACTTCGGCTGCCAGCCCTCCAGCGCCCGCTGCAGCCTGCGGTCCTCGGAGAGGTTGACGTTGTTGGGGATCTTGGCGTCGTAGTCGATCTTCTCGGGCATCTGCGCTAGACCCGCTTCCTGTCGAAGACGGCCTTCTGTCCCGTACCGTAGCGGCGCAGCGCCCCTTCCGGGCCGGATGCGTTCGGCCGGGTGAAAATCCAGTTCTGCCAAGCCGCCAGCCGGCCGAAGATCTTGGTCTCGATGGTCTCGGGACCGACGAACCGGTGGTTGGCCTCCATCCCGGTGAGCGCGTCCGGGGAGAGCGACGCGCGGCCTTCGAGGGCGATCCGGATCTCGTCCTCCCAATCGAGGTCGTCCGGGGCGTCGGTGACCAAGCCGAGTTCGAGGGCTTCGGCGGCGCTGAGCTCGCGGTCCTTCTCGCGGGCAAGCCAGGTGAGGTGGTCGTCGTCGCCGTAGAACCGCGCCTGCAGGCGGGTGAGGCCGTTGCCCATCGGGAACGCGCCGAAATTGGCTTCGGTGAGGCAGATCGACGCGCGTTCGTCGCTGTCTTCGTCGTCGATCGGCGGGCCGTCCAGGATGTACTGGCGGTCCGCGGCCAGCGCGATCTCCAGCAGCGGGCCGGTGAAGCAGCTGCCCGGTTCGATGAGCGCGATCAGGCTGCGGCTGGTGACGTCGAGGCGCTTGAGCGTGCGCTTGAAGTAGTGCGTGATTTCGTTGGCGAGCCAGTCCTTCTGCCCCAGCACGGCCGCTTCGTGCGCTTTGACCTTCGCGGGGTCGCCCTGGGTCCGCAGGATCCACGTGCCGGCTTCGACCTCGTTGGTGCGCAGCCGCAGGATGGCGTCGTCCAGCTCGCGGGTCATGGCGAGGAACCAGCCGTCCGCGCCTTCTTCGTGCAGGTCACCGGGGTCGTTTTCGGGCCCCTTGATGGTGATGGTGGCCTGGCTCGGCTCCACCTCGATGTCGACATAGCGATGCTGGAGCGGGGTCAGCTCGATGCCGTGGTCGGCTTGTTTTCCGGACTCGCGGGCGAGTTCCCGCGCCTTTTCGAGGACCTTCTCGCGGAAGTCCTGCCGTGGCACCAGTTCGTCGACCAGCCGCCAGTCGACCGCCGTCTTGCCCTTGACGCCGTCCGGGCGCGTGGCGAAGACGTCGGCGAGGTCCCGGCGCACGCGGCGCTTGTCGACGACCCTGGTGAGGCCGCCGGTGCCGGGCAGCACGCCCAGCAGCGGCACCTCCGGCAACGCGACGGTCGAGGAGTTGTCGTCGATCAGGAAGATCTTTTCGCAGGCCAGCGCGATTTCGTAGCCGCCGCCGGCGCAGGGGCCGTTCACCGCGGCGACGTAGACCTGGCCCGAGTTCTCGGTGGCGTCCTCCATGCCGTTGCGCGTCTCGTTGGTGAACTTGCAGAAGTTGACCTTCCAGTGGTGCTCCGACGCGGCGAGCATGCGGATGTTCGCGCCGGCGCAGAACACCTTGTCCTTGGCGCTGGTCACGATGACCACGCGGACCTCGGGGTGCTCGAACCGCAGCCGCTGCGTGGCGTCGTACAGCTCGATGTCGACGCCGAGGTCGTAGGAGTTGAGCTTGAGCTCGTAGCCCGGGACGAGCCCACCCTGCTCGTCGACGTCCATTTCCAGCCAGGCCACCTCCCCGTCGACCCGCAGGCGCCAGTGGCGGTACTCGTCCGGACGGCGGTCGAAGGCAACCGGTGTGGTGGTGGTCACTCCTCGATTGTCTACATGAGTCAGACGGACGTCAATGTTGTGTAGAAACTTGATCTCGGGTGGTCACCCGGTTGAGCGTGGCCCAGGACCGGAACACGAAGGCCCACAGCGCGAGCCCGGCCGCGGCGTCGGTGAAGATCGTCGCGAACCAGAAGGCGGGAATCTGCGGGACGCCGGTCAGGAAGTGGCCGAGCGTGACCAGGCCGGCCAGGGAGTACACCAGGAGGAACGCCAGCGCGCGGTGGTACCGGCCCTGGGTGTACGCGCGGTAGCCGAGCCAGCCGAACGCCGTCAGCAACACCCAGGTGACGGCGACGACGATGCCGCCGGCGAGGACCGAGATGCCCTGCAGCTGCGGGTAGTCCGCGTATCGGACGGTGTTGTGCGCGTAGTGGATCGTCGTACTGAGCAATGAGAACGCGAGAATCAAGCGAAGCGGTGCCAGTCCCTTGTCCATCACGCCCCCGATTTGATAGATCGCTCTAGCTAGACTACCGCTTGGGCACTTTCACGTGAAAGTGCCGCTTGGGCACTTTCACGTGAAAGTGCCGCTCAGGCCAGGTCGATGCGGTGCTGGGCCACCGGGTAACCCGCCTTCGCGAAGGCCTTGGCCATCGGGACGTTGCCTACGTCGGTGCCCGCGACGATCCGGTCGGCGCCGTAGCCGACGAGGTCGTGCGTGGCCTCGACCAGCAGGTCGTAGGCGTAGCCGTGGCCCCGCTGCTCGGGCACCACGGCGACATAGCCGACCACCGGGTCGTAGACGTTGCGGCTCGGCAGGACGAGGCCGACCAGCTCGCCTTCGGGCGTGTACGCCAGCCGCCACCACTCCCGGGGCGCCGGCATCCACTTCATGATGTCGAGGTCTTCCTGCGCGGCCGCGTCGGCGCCGTGCTCCTCGACCGTCTTCCGCGTGTGCGCGTCAAGGCTGCCGACGTGCACCCGCTTGAAGACCTCGAGGATGACGTCGTCGTCCGGCTCCGGCCGGAACTCGAGCCTGCCGGGCTTCTCCGGCAGGCCGTTTTCCGGCGTCCAGCGGAAGCGGTAGCGCTCGACGAGCTTGCGGTAGCCGGCCTTCTCCGCCGCCGCCACCCGGGCGTCGACCTCGGCCGCGACGGCCGGATCGTCCTGCCACCCCGGTGGGGCGTGCAGGGCGTACTCGGCACGCAACGGCGCCGTCTTCAGCAGCTCGACGGCCGCGTCGAAGTCGGTGAAGTCGAACCAGTCCAGGGCGATCGGGTCTTCGTCGCCGGACTTGGCCCACCAGGCGGCACGGGCCACGACGACGTCGTCGCGCAGCGCGACCCAGACCCGCTCGGGCGGGTATTCGCCTCGCTTCGCCATCTCGACGAAGTCGTCGCCGAGCAGCTTGCGGCCGACGAGACCGCGGTCGGGCAGGGAGGTGAACAGTGCTTCTTCGCCCGCAACGAGCGAGCGGATGACCAGATCGGTCATGAAGATCCTTCCAGGAGTACGCGCTCCCGGTCAGACAGCCGGCACCCTCGCAGCGAGGTGGGAGCGCGTGATCGGTTGCGTGATCATCGTTCCCACCTCCTTTCTCCCGTTCGAGGGTGCTGCGGCCACCCTAGCGGCCCCCGCCCGCGGTGATCAACGGATTTTCTGCAGCACCACCCGCGTGCTCAGCCGCGGTTCGGCGTAGGAGTGCGACGCCTCCACGACGTACTCGCCCGCGATGTGCTGCCAGCCGTCACGCCAGACCTCGGCCGAGCGCGATGTGACGGCGATGTCGGCCTCCACTGCTTCGCCGGGTGGGGCTTCGACGCTCGCGAACCCGGCGAGCCAGCGCTGCGGGCGGTCGCCGCGTTCGGTCGGGACGAGGTACACCTGCACGACTTCGCGCCCCTTGCGCGTTCCGGTGTTGCGTACCCGGACCCGGATGCGTGCGCCGCCTTCTTCGTCCGGGTAGACGTCGAGTTCTTCGTACTTCCACGTCGTGTAGCCCTCGCCGTGGCCGAACCAGTACGCGGGTCGCCGGTCGGTGCGCGCCCAAGCGCCGTAGCCGATGTACACGCCTTCGTCGTATTCGAGCGCGCCGTCTTCCGGCGTCACGTTGGTGACCGGCGCGTCTTCCAGCTTCGCCGGCCACGTCGTGGGCAGGCGGCCGCCGGGCTCTTCGCTGCCGAAGAGGACGTCGGCGAGCGCGTCGCCGCCGGCCTGACCAGGGAACCACGTGAGCAGCACCGCGGCGACGTCGTCGCGCCACGGCATCTCCACCGGGGAGCCGGCGTTGACGACCACGACGGTGTTCCGGTTCGCTTCGGCGACGCGCGCGACGAGTTCGTCCTGGCGGCCGGGCAGTGCGAGGGACGTCCGGTCGAAGCCTTCGCTCTCGACCTCGGCGGTCGTGCCGACCACGACCACGGCGACCTCCGACTTCGCCGCCAGCGCAACGGCTTCGTCGAGGCTCGCGTCCGGGTCGGGTACCGGGCCGCGGTGGCCGAGCGCGAAGGTGACCCAGGCGAAGGTGCCCCTGGCGAACTCCGCCATCTCCGACGGGATCCAGTAGGTCAGGCTGACGTCGACCGGCTCGCCCGCGGTCAGCTCGACCTCGCGCCGCTGCTCGTGGACCTGCATGACGGACGTGAAGATGTCGCCGCCTTCGGGGAGGTTCACGCCGTCGAAGACGGTGTGGCCGGCGACGGTGAGGCGCAGGTCGCCCGGACCGGTGATGCCGAAGGTGTGCGTGCCGCTGCGGTCGGGGAGGAACGTGCCGGCGATCTCGACCGAGCCGAGGGCGCCGATGTCGAGGCCGGCCGGCAGTTCGCCGATCCAGTCGATCCTGGCCTGGCGCAACGGAAATTCCGCGAGCTCGGTGCCGTCGGCGGCGCGGGCGGTCGCGCGGAGCCGGAAATTGTCGGTGGCGGTCGGTAACGTCGTGCGCGGATCGGCACCGGGTGCGTAAGCGAGCTCGGTACCAGCGGGAACGGCGGCCTTGAGGCCGTCCAGAGGGGAGACGATGTGATCAGGGAACACGGTGGCACTGCCGCCGCCGAGGATCTTCGGGTCCGCGGCGAGCGCGCCGACGAGCGCGATGCTCTGCGGGTTTCGCAGCGGCAGCACGCCGGTTTCGTTGCGGAGCAGCACGAACGACCGGTGCGCGACCTCGCGCGCGACCGCCTCACCGTCCACATCGGACGATCCGGGTGCGGGGCCGTCACCCAGCGCGCCGGTCCGGTGCGCGAGCAGGAGCACGCGGCGCGCCATGGCGTCGACCACGGCCTTGTCGACTTCGCCGCCGCGCACCGCTTCGGCGAGCCGGGCGCCGAACACCGTGCGGGGGCCGGGCATGGCCACGTCGAGGCCGCCGTTGGCGGAGGCGACGGTGTCGCGCGCGGCCAGCCAGTCGGAGACCACGAAGCCGTCGAAACCCCATTCGCCGCGCAGCACGCCGTTGACCAGTTCGGCGTGCTGGGTCATCGTGGCGCCGTTGACACCGTTGTAGGCGGCCATGATCCCCCACGGCTTCGCGCGCCGGACGATGATTTCGAACGGCGCGAGGTAGAGCTCGCGCAGCGCGCGCTCGCTCACGCGTACGTCCACGGTGAAGCGTTCGGTCTCGAAGTCGTTGGCGACGAAGTGCTTGACCGTGACGCCGACTCCGCCGTCCTGCACGCCGGTGACGTAGCCGGCGCCGATCATCCCGGTGAGGAGGGGGTCTTCGGAGTAGCACTCGAAGTGCCGTCCGCCCAGTGGCGAGCGGTGGAGGTTGACCGTGGGTGCGAGCAGCACGTGCACGCCCTTGCGCCGGGCTTCCTGCGCGAGCAGGCGGCCGGCCTTGACCGCAAGGCGCGGGTCCCAGCTCGCGGCGAGCGCGGTCGGGCTGGGCAGCGTCACGGAAGGGTCGTCCGGGCTCCAGTGCGTCCCGCGGACGCCCACCGGGCCGTCGGAGAGCACCAGGGAGGCGAGCCCGATCCGCTTGAGCGCGGGCAGGGACCAGACGTCCTGGCCGGCGAGCAGGCTCGCCTTCTCGTCCAGGTCGAGTTCGGCCAGCAGGGCGTCGACGTCGAAGCTCATGCGCATCCTCCGGGAGCGGTCCTGCCGTCACCCTACCTGGCGATGGGTAGTGAACGTTATGTTCTCGTGACATTTTCTGCCGTAGGCTCGGGATCATGACCCGGGCCAGGGGCGCCGACCGCCGAGCCAGCATCGTCCGCGCGGCGTTCGAGGTGATCGCCGAGCGCGGCTACCGCGGCACGTCACTGGCCGCGGTAGCCGAGCGCGTCGGGCTGACGCAGCAGGGGCTGATGCACTACTTCCCGACGAAGGAAGACCTGCTGGCGGCGGTGCTGGAGACCCGCGACGAGTGGGACCTGCTGCACTTCGGCCACGCCCGCCCGGGTGACCCGTCGGCCATTTCGGTGAGCCAGCTGGCGGAGCTGGTCGACTACAACGCCACGCGGCCGGGGATAGTCCAGACGTACACGGTGTTGTCGGCGGACAGCGTCACGGAGGACCACCCGGCGCGGCAGTACTTCCACGACCGCTACGCCCGGGTCCGGGCGGGCATGACGCAGATGCTCGAGCGCCACCGCGACGAGCTGCCCCCGGGCACCACTCCGGAACAGCTGGCACCCCTGGCCGTCGCGGTCCTGGACGGCCTGCAGCTGCAGTGGCTCCTCGACCCGGAGGAGGTCGACATGTCCGCCGGGTTCCGCACGTTCCTGGCGCTGCTGGGGGTGAAGCCCGACTGACGTCAGCCCATCCCCACGCTTTGGCGCTCGACCTCGATCAGGAGGACGACCCGCTCTTGCTCCCGCGGGTACGGCCCGCCGGTGTACTTGGTCGCGATCCGGTCCACGATCGCCCAGGCGGCGTCACCCTCGACCCACTCCGCCACCCGGCCGCGGATGATCACCGGCTCGAACGGGTTGTCCACCGGGGTCAGCGAAAGCGCGACCCGCGGGTCACGCCGCAGGTTGCGGGCCTTGCGCGAGTCCGGGCCGGTGAGGACGGCGATGCGGTCGCCCTCCGGGTCGACCCAGACCGGCACCGAGTGCGGCCCGCCGTCGGGCAGGACAGTGGCCAGGTGACCGGTGGCGGTCGTGGCGAGGATGCGGCGGACGTCGGCGTCAAGCATGGTCAGCTCCTTGAAGGGGTTCAGGCGACGGAGTAGTGGAGGTGGGTGACGCCGGGCGCGGCCACGGCCTCGAGCAGGTTGAGCCGCACGTGCGAAGGCAGCTCCTGGAAGAAGGGCCGGCCACCGCCGAGCAGCACGGGCACCTGGTGCAGCACGATTTCGTCGACGAGCCCGGCCCGCAGCGCCGAGGCGAGGACGCCGCCACCCATCAGGCCGACGTCCTTGCCACCGGCTGCCTCGCGGGCTGCCGCGATGGCGTCCTCGACGTTGCCGACGAGGGTCTGCCGCTCGGTCAGCTCCGGCGCGGGCCGGTGGCTGACCAGGAACAGCGGGGCGTCCGGGTGCGGGCTGCCGCCACCGAAGTGCTCCGAGTCCTCGTAGGTGTTGCGGCCCGCCACGATCGCGCCGACGCGGCCGGCGAGCGAGTCGAAGACGCGGGCGCTCGGCTCGCTGAGCTTGAAGAAGTCGAAGACCCGGCTCGGGGTGTCCCCGTCGGAGTACCAGTCGAAGAGCGTCCCGCCGTCGCCGAGGCCCTGCCCGGGCCGAGCGCCGCGGCCGGTGATGTAGCCGTCGACCGACACGGCGTGGGCGCTGATGACCTTGCTCATCGCGGCAATCCCTTCTGGGTTCCTTCGGGAGACTCCAGAACCGTAGCAGTCTCAGTTCCTTAAGGGAACCCCAAGTGCTAATCTGGTCGCATGCAGCGCACGAACTTCAGCGAACTGGCCGCGTGCTCGATCGCGCGCACCCTCGACGTCATCGGCGAGCCGTGGTCACCCCTGATCCTGCGCGACGTGTGGGCCGGGATCAGCCGGTTCGAGCAGCTCCAGGCGGACCTCGGCATCTCGCGCAAGGTGCTCACCGAGCGGCTCAACCACCTGGTGGCCGAGGAGGTCCTCGAGCGCCGCCCGTACGACCGCCGCCCACGCTACGAGTACGTGCTGACGGAGAAGGGCACAGAGCTGGTCGACATGCTCATGGCCATGACCCGCTGGGGCGACAAGTGGCTGGCGGGCAAGGCAGGCCCCCCGGTGCTCTACCGCCACCACGCCTGCGGCGAAATAGCCACGATCGACCTCCACTGCACCCACTGCGGCAAACCCATGCACGCCGGCGACGTGGACCTCCTGCCCGGCCCAGGCGCGGCCCGCTGAGCCACGGCAAGCGACGGACCAGACCCGCCGGCATCCCGCGGCCGCCCGGCCCCGCACGCCTCGCCGAGCCCAGCTACAGCCGACCGGCCCCAGCCCGGGCCCGCCGTGCACCACGCCAGAGCGACCGCGCCTCAGCCACCCCAACGACCCCAGCTGCGGCCGGCCCCGGCACGCCCGCCGACCGCAACCACCCAGCCACCCCCAGCGAACCCGACCGCGGCCACCCCACCAGGCGCCGCTCACAGCAACCGCGGCTGAGCGACCGCCTCCCGCAACCGCCGCAACGTCCGCAGCGTGGTCTCCAAATCCGCCGCCGGCACCTCGGCCGCGATCTCCTCCGCCCACGCGACCTGCGCCTCCCCCAACTCCCGCAGCGCCGCCCGCGCCCGCCGGGTCAACACCAGCAGCGGCGCCCGCGCGTCGGCCGGGTTCGGCAGGCGGTCCAGCATTCCGTTGCGCAGCAAGCGGTTCACCGTCTCCTGCACACTCTGCCGGCGCAACCCACGACGGCGGGCCACCTCCGCGGCCGTCGCCGGGCCGTCCTCGAGGAAGCCCAGCACCTGCCACTGGGCCGCCGTGAGCCCGACCGGTGCCGTCAGCGCGTCGCCCGCGGCGAGGAACCCGCCGTTGCAGGCGAAGACCGCGTCGATCACGCGGGTGAACGTCTCGGCTCGATGGGACCGCATGCGTGCTAGTCTCGCACATCGACAGGTACCTGTCGAAATGGAGACGACCATGGACATGCCCCGCCTCGGCCCCCCGCACGAAGCGCTGAAGGCCCTCGTCGGCGACTGGACCGGCACCGAAGAGCTCGCCGCCTCGCCGTGGGCACCCGCCTCGACCGCGCGCGCCGACTGCGAATACCGCTTGGCGCTCAACGGGTTCGCCGTGGTCCAGCACTACCGGCAGCACCGCGAGGACGGGTCGGAGTTCCTCGGCCACAACGTCTTCACCGCCGATCCGGCCACCGGCGAGACGCTCTGGTACGGCTTCGACAGCTACGGCTACCCGCCCGAGTCGCCCGGCCGCGGCCGCTGGACCGGCGCGACGCTGACCCTCGAAAAGCACACCGCGCGCGGGGTGGCCCGGCACCGGCTCACCCCGGACGGCGGCACGCTGACGCACGAAATCGACATCCGGATGGGTGAAAACCCGGAGTACCGCCCCTTTCTGCGGGCTCGGTACACCCGGAAGGGCCAGTAGCGGGCCAGAAACTGTCAGACCCCCGGAGTACAGATGAGGGCGTGTCCACAACCACCGGCCCGCCCCCGCTGATCGGGGTCGAAAACGTCAAGATGCCCGAGTGGGCACGCGTCGACGAACGCGTGGCCGCCGCGGGCTTCGCCCAGGCCGTGCGCACGCTGCCCACGGCCATCTCGGTCGTGCTGCGGCTGGCGTGGCGCACGTCGCCACGGCTGACGCTGCTGGCCGCCGTCGTGCACGTCGTCTCCGGCTGCGTCACCGCGTTCGGGCTGCTCGCCACCGCGAACGTCTTCACCGCACTGCTCGAACAGGGCCCGACGCCGGAGCGGGTGCTGCAGTCGCTGCCGGCGATCGCGGTCGTCACCGGGTCGTACGCGGCGCGGGCGGTGCTGGACGCCGCCGTGGCCGCCGTCGAGGGTGCGTTGCGGCCACGGGTCACCGCCGCGGCGGACGACGCGGTGACGGCGTCGGTGGTGCGCGTCGGGCTGATCGCGTTCGAAGACGCGGACTTCCGGGAGCTGGCCCGGCAGGGCGCGCGGTTCGGGGTGCGGGCCATCGAGACGAGCCTGCGCCGGCTGGCCGACCTCACGTCGTCGGTGATCTCGCTGGCGGCGGCGATGATCACGGCCGGGCTGCTCAACCCGTGGCTGGCGCCGGTGCTGCTGCTCGCCGCGGCGGCCGACGGCTGGGCCGCCGCGCGTGTCGCGAAGCTGAACTACCGGCACTTCCTGGACACCGTCGGGCGCAACATCCGCAAGTCCGTCGTCGAAGAGGTCGCCACCTGGCGCTCGATGGCCCTCGAACGGCACGCACTGACGCTGCAGGAGCCGCTGCTCGGCGAGTACCGGCGCATCTCGCGCAGCCTCATGCGCGAGGAGATCCGGCTGGCGCACCGGAGCAACCTGGTGCGCACCAGCGGGCGGGCCGCGGCGGGCTTCGGCACGGCCGTCGCGTACCTCGTGCTCGGCTGGCTGCTCTACACCGGCGCGATGGAGCTGGCGCTGGCCGGCACGGCGGTGCTGGCGATGCGCACGGCGTCGACGGCGCTGTCCAACACCATGCGCGCGGTCAACTCGCTGTACGAGGACTCGTTCTACATCGGGTTCTACAACCAGCTGCTCGAAGAATCCCGGAAGCGGCAGCCACCGCCGATGTCGGTGACGGCGCCCGCCGACCCGGCCGAGATCCGGCTCGACGGCGTCACGTTCACGTACCCGGGCCGGGAAAGCCCGGCGCTGCGGGACATCTCGCTGACGATCCGGCGCGGCGAGGTGGTCGCGCTGGTCGGCGAAAACGGCTCGGGCAAGACGACGCTCGGCAAGCTGCTCACCGGGCTCTACCCACCGGACGAGGGCACGGTCAGCTGGGACGACGTCGACCTCGCGCGGGCCGACCCGGCCTCGGTCCACGCGAACATCGCGGTGATAGCGCAGGAGCCGGCGGAGTGGCCGATGACGGCGGCGAACAACATCACGGTCGGCCGCCTCGGCCGGCCGGACCCGGAGCGGCAGGCGTGGCGCGAGGCGGTCGACTACTCGGGCGCGGACGAAGTGATCGCCGCCCTGCCCGCCGGCGAGAAAACCGTGCTGTCGAAGAAGTTCGACGAGGGGCACGACCTGTCCGGCGGCCAGTGGCAGCGCATGGGCATAGCGCGCGGCATCTACCGCGACGCCGCGGTCCTGGTGGCCGACGAACCCACGGCGGCCCTCGACGCCCGCGCCGAAGCCCGGGTGTTCGCGGGTCTCCAGCACGCGAGCCGCTCGGGCCGCGGCCGCCGCACGACGGTCCTGGTGACCCACCGCCTGGCCAACATCCGTTCGGCCGACCGGATCCTGGTACTGGAGAAAGGGAGATTGATCGAGCAAGGCACCCACGACGACCTGATCCGAGCGGGCGGCGTCTACCACGAGCTGTACGAGATCCAGGCCCGCGCCTACCGCAACGGCTCGCCATGACCGCCCCGCACACCCGGACAGCCGGGCCGGTACTCGTCACTCGCGTGATTGGAGACGGAACTCGCGTGATTGGGCGCGCATCTCGCGTGATTGGAGGGTCGACACGGTCAGGTGGCGAGGGTCAGGGAGCCCAGGTGGGAGAAGTGGGCGGCGACGCGGGAGGTGCCGCGGAGCGGGACCGCGTCCGTCATGCCGCCGGTCAGCACCAGCCAGCCCGGCTCCAGGGCCAGGCCCCGGGCCGCGAGGACGTTGGCCGCCAGGGCCAGCGCCTCCGCCGGGTGGCCCAGCACGGCCGCGCCCGTGGCCGTGTCGACGATCTGGCCGTCGACCTCCAGCAGGGCCGCCTCCAGGGACAGGTCCAACGAAGACGGAGGAACGCCGACCGGGCCCACGCTGAAGTACGCCGACGAGCCGTTGTCCGCGACGGCGTCCGGGAGTGTGAACCGGTAGTCCGCGTACCGGCTGTCGATCACCTCGATGCCGCCGTGCACGCGGTCGACCGCGGCCAGGGCCGTCGCCGCCGTCACGCCCGGGCCCGCCAGCCGGCGGCCCATGACGAAGACCAGTTCCGGCTCCGCGCGCGGGTGGATCAGCGGCGGCACGGGGACGCCGGCCGGCAGCACCATCGCGTCCGTCAGCCAGGCCAGCAACGGCGCGTCGATGCCCATCCGCTGCTGCTTGGCCCGGGACGTCAGGCCCAGCTTCACCCCGACCAGCGTCTCGCCGCGGGCCCGGCGCTGCCGCAGGGCCTCGTCCTGGATCGCGTACGCCGTGTCGACGTCCAGGTCCGCCCACTCGGCCGAGAGCGGCTCGCGCTCCGAAGCCGTCTCCAGCAGCGAAGCCGCCGCCTCGCGCACGTTCATGATTCCTCCGAAAACACCGCTGTCACGCTGCCGATCCCGGCGATGGTGGCGACGATCGTGTCGCCCGGCGAAACCGGAATCGCGCGGGTCATCGATCCCGGCAGCACGACGTGCCCTGGTTCCAGGGTGACGCCGAGCGGGCCCACCGTGTTCGCCAGCCACACCAGCGAGTTCAACGGCGAACCGAGCACCGCGCCGCCCGCGCCCGTCGCCGCCACCGTGCCGTTCTGGTACAGCACGCACCCGGCGAGCCGCAGATCCACCGAACCCAAGGAAGTGGGGCTGCTGCCCAGCACCACCCCGCCGGACGACGCGTTGTCGGAGATCGTGTCGAACAGCGAGATCTTCCAGTCCTGGATGCGGGAGTCGACGATCTCCAGCGACGGCAGCACGAACTCGACCGCGCGGACCGCGTCGGCGACCGTCACGCCCGGGCCGCGCAGGGCCGAGCCGAGCACGAACGCGATCTCCGGCTCGATCCGCGGCTGCAGGAACGCCGACGTCGGGATCGGCTGGTGCTCCAGGTGGAACATGCTGCCGGTCAGGTGCCCGTAGTCGGGCTGGTCGACGCCCATCTGCCGCTGCATCGCCGCCGACGCGAGGCCGACCTTGTGCCCGCGGACGGCGTCGCCGCCCTCGACCCAGTGGCGCACCTGCTCCTGCTGGATCCGGTACGCGTCCTCGACGCCCGCGTCCGGGTACGTCTTGATCAGCGGCTCGATCGGCTCGCGCGTGGCATAAGCCCGCGCCAGCGCCGAGGCGGCCTCCTGCACCTTGCTGACATCCACCTCCGCGACTCTGCCGTGCCGGCCGCGGCCACACAAGCGAAGTTGTTCCGGCCAGCGGAACTCTCGCCACGCAATCTCTTGCGCGCGAGATAAATCGGGCGTACCGTCGAAGGCACCACCAGGAAGGGACGTGAGGGACATGGCACCGACCCAGGCCGAGGTCGCCAAGCTCGCCGAGATCCGCGACGAGCTGCGGGAGCGCCACCTGCGCCCGGCCGCCGAACGCCCGGCGACGAACGGGCGCGGCATCCACCACACCGCGCTGATCTCCAGTGACGTCGAGCGGACCATCGAGTTCTACCAGGACATCCTCGGCTTCCCGCTCACCGAGCTCATCGAAAACCGCGACTACCCCGGCTCCAGCCACTTCTTCTTCGACGTCGGCAACGGCAACGCGGTCGCTTTCTTCGACCTGCCCGGCCTGGACCTCGGCCCGTACGCCGAAGTCCTCGGTGGACTGCACCACCTGGCCCTGTCCGTCACGCCCGAACGGTGGAGCGCGATCAAGGACAAGCTCGACGAAGCCGGCGTGCAGTACCTGCTGGAGAGCAAGACCTCCATCTACCTGTCCGATCCGGACGGTGCCCGCGTCGAGCTGATCTCCGACCCGCTCGGCGAGATGTACGGCGAGAAGATCGGCTGAAAGCGTGGTCCGGGCGTCGCGCGCCAACTAGCCTGTGCGCGACGTCTGGAGGTCCGATGCCCGACTGGTCGCTCTCCCGCGCGAAGGCGCGGCTCGATCACCGCGAGCTGCTCGACGAACTCACCGCGCGCACCCGGTTCGAGGTGCGGCTGCACCTCAACGAGCCGGCCACGAACGGTGCCTACGACGAGCTCACGAGCATCTTCGCGATCGGGCACGGCGAGTGCGCCGCCCTCCTCAGGCACCACCGGCTGCTGCCGTGGTGGGAGCGCGCGCTGCTGTTCCGGTACGCGCGGCGCATGCACGGCAAGGCGATTACGCGCAGTGTCGGCGTGGTTCCCGCCGAGGTCGCGCCGCAGGCGGCCCGCGCGTTCGGCGCCGAAATCGCCGAGCTGGCCCCCGGCTCCGGGGACACCGGCGCGAAGTACGACCTGCAGGGCCGGGGCCTGCTGACCGTGTTCCGGATCGCCGTCGGGGCCAAGGGCGAGATCTGGCCCGACCGCCACGAGGTGGCGACGACGTCCGCCCGCAACATCCTGACCTGCGCCGCGACCTTCGCCCGCCGGAAGCCGTGGCACGTCGTGTGGCCGGTCTACCGGGTGCGCGGGCTGCGGCTCTGGAAGCTTTGACCCTCGCCGCGCGTTCTCCCGGTATGAACGCAGAGGACATCCTCCGAGACGCGAAGACCATCGCCGTCGTGGGCCTGAGCCGTGACCCGGCGAAGGCGGCGCACGGCGTCCCCGCGGTCCTGCAGGCCCACGGCTTCCGGATCATCCCGGTGCACCCGACCGCGACCGAGCTGCTCGGCGAAAAGGTGTACCGGTCGCTGAAGGACATCCCGGAGCCGGTGGACCTGGTCGACGTCTTCCGGCCGTCGCCCGAAGCGCCGGGCATCGCCGCCGACGCCGTCGAAATCGGCGCCAAGGCGCTGTGGCTGCAGCAGGGCATCGTCTCCGCCGAAGCGCGCCGCATCGCCGAAGCGGGCGGGCTCGCCTACGTCGAAAACCGCTGCACCGCCGTCGTGCGCGCGACCGCCTCGATCTCGAAGAGCTAGCCAGACGCTCCGAAGTGGACGATGCGGTGGTTGCCCGGCTCGGCGACCCAGACACCGCCCGCGCCGTCACCGGCCACGTCCCGCGGTGAGCCGATCGGCTCCGCGGTGTCGGACAGCGCGGCGCCGGTGCGGGTGTCGAACCGGGCGACGCGCCCGGTGTCGTCGACCAGCAGCCGTCCGGCGTGGTCCAGCGCCACGGCGCGGGGCCGGGCCAGGCCGCCGAACTCGCGCACGAACCCGCCCTGCCACGAGAACTGCACCACCCGGTGGTTGCCGGTGTCGGCGACGTAGACGTTGCCCGCCGCGTCGACCGTGACCGCTTCCGGTGCCTTGAGCCGCCCGGCCAGGACGCGCACGAGCGCGCCGTCGCCGGTGAACGCCTGGACGCGGTCGTTGCCGGTGTCCGCCACCCACACGCGGCCGCGGGTGTCGACGGCGATCCCGGACGGCGCCCGGAACTGCCCCGGCCCGCAGCCGGGCCCGCCGAACGCCCGCGGGAGCGCGGCGACTTCACTGCTGGTCACCGCATCAGGATCACCGGCCGGGAACCGCGGCGGCCAGGGCCGGGACGAGTGTTCAGCGACTGTTCCACCCCCGCTCACCAGCTCCAGCGGGAGCACGTCCGCCGGTCGAGGAAGCTGTACGCGGGCAGCGGCCCGAGCCACTCGGCCTGGACGCCGTCACCGCCGGCGAGCCCGGCGACGGTGTCCCGGACGACGAGCAGGTCGCCCAGCCCGACCAGGAACGCCCACCGCTCATCGGCGCTCTCGCCCGCCGGCAGCGCCACGGAGTCGCGGGCCCGCTCGGCGACCTGGGAGAGCAGGACGTCCGAGCGGGCGGCTCGCCAGGCGGATCCGGGTTCGGTGAACCGCAGGCAGACGTGCACCTCGGCCAGGCCGTCGAGCCGGTCGAGGTCGGCGCGGTAGGTGTCGGCGGCCGGGGCGAGCACCTCGGTGCGGACGGTCTCCTCGTCCTCGGCCACGGTGCCGAACCGGACCGGCAGCACCGGACCGCCCTCGACGAGCGCGGACACCACCGCCAGGTGCGCGGCCGGGTCGGGCTCGGGATCGCCGACGACCATCGCCAGGTCCTCCCAGCACACCGTCCGCGGTGCCCGCGGGTGCCCGGCGCGGACGACGCCGAACAGCTGGAGCGTCACTGCTGGTCGACGGGGATGGCGGGCTCCACCGGGACGGCGACGGCGGGTGTCGGTGGCGGGGGCGGGATCAGCCCGACGGTCTGGTCGAGCCCGATGGAGACCTGCCCGGGGTTGGGCTGCTGCGCCTGCGCGGTCACCCGCTGCATCGCTTCGAGGTAGCGGATGTAGGTGTCGACGCTGGCGATCACGACCCTGGCCTCGATCGACAGCAGCTCGATCCCGATCAGGGACACCTTCACCGTGGCATCGATGACGAGTCCCTTGTCCAGCAGGACGTTGAGGGTGTCGGTGAGGGTGCCACCGGTCTGTCCCGGTCTGGTCACTTCACTCCTTCGGTCGCGGCGATGTCGGCTGGGATGTCGGCTGGGATGCCGTCGAGTGCGGCGCGGATCTCGGCGAACCGGAGCTCCAGCGCGATCAGGGCCTGGCCGAGCGCTTCGACCTGGTCCGGGGTGAGGGTGCCGGCGTCGAGGCGCCGCAGCGCCTGCCGCTCCAGCACTTCCTTGAGGATGTCGAGCACGGTGACCACCAGGTGGCCGAGCCCGCGGCCGGCATCGGCGGCGATGCGCTCGGTCATCGGTGCGTCCCGTCGATGCCGAGCAGCAGCAATCGCAGGTCGAGCCGCACCAGATCGATGCCGGCGAGCGAGATGATCACGTCCCCGCTGACGACGGCGCCGCGGTGCACGACCCGGTCGAGCAGATCGACGATCGCTTCGGCGGTGTTGGTCCCGCTCGGCGTGACGACCTCGGCGAGCAGGTCGCCACGGCCCGGCGCACCCGCGAACAGGTCGCTGTCAGCCATGGGCCGCCGCTCCGAGTTCGAGGTCCGTGAACGAGTACGGCGGCCACGGTCCCGATGTCTCCACCGTGGCCCCCGCCGCGCTGAGCTCGCGGGCGAACCACTCCACCTCCGCGTGGAACGCCGCCTCGCGGCCCGTCTCCACCAGGTACGCCGTGTTCACCAGCACGCCGTGCGGCCGGGCCCGCTCCACACTGTCCGCCGCGTGCCGACGCAACGCCTCCTCGAGGCGCCCGGCGGTGCCGGCCACGTCTTCGCGGGCGCGCTGGATCGCCCGCAGCCGTTCGCGGCGCCGCACCAGGTACTGCGTTCCGGTCAGGCCCGCCGCGTCCGGCCGGGTCGTCGCGGCCGGCTCGGTGTGCCGCACCCGGACGCCCCACTCCCGGTGCCCGGCCACCTCGTCGAGACAGTCGCGCGCCTGGTCGTAGCCCGCCTCCAGGAGCCGGCGGGCGGCGGCCTCGCCGTCGAGCACCGTGCCGAACCGCAGCGGCAGCACCGGTTCGCTGCGGAACACCGCCCGCACCACGGCGTCGTGCTCCCGGGCCAGCTCGGCGAGCGTGCCGTCGACCGGGTCGAGCGTGTCGATGCGGTCGAAGCGCGTCGGCGCCACCTCGGAGACGACCACGCCGAGGTCGCGGTAGCCGATGAGCCGCGGCACCGGGCCGATGTCCAATGTGGACGGGCGGTTGCGGGTGATCGCATACGCGCACAGCCAGTTTCCGGTGGTCACCGGGGTTCTTCCCTCCCGCCCGGCACGGGCAGCCGGGCCTCCAGTTCGGCGACGCGCGCCGCCAGGTCGGGCGCCCCGAGTTCACCCCGCGCGGCATTCGGCGCGAAGAACGGATCGTTCGTCCACCAGTCCATGCCCATTTCGCGGGCGGTCTGCGCGGACGCGATGAACAGCCGGATCCGCAGGGTCAGCAATTCGACGTCGACGACGCTGACGCCGATGTCACCGGCGATGACGACACCCTTGTCGAGTACGCGTTCCAGAATGTCCGCCAACGAATCGGACGAAGGGGCCAATCGTGTCGACCTTCCTTTCAGGAATCGGTGGTGCCCCGCGTGAACCGCCGCAGCCGCTCGCACGCGCCGAGCTCACCGTCGGCTTCGATGTCCACCCGGTAGGTGGCCATCACGCTGGTGGAATCCGGGATCCGCGCCAGCTCCACGACGTCGATGAGCACGGACCAGCCGCCCTGACCGCGGCCGCGGATCCCGGTCACGGCGTGCGGGGTGAGCCCGGTCACCATGCCGAACTGGGCGGTCGCCGCTTGAATGGCGTCGGCGGCGCGCAGCCGGGAAACGGATTTCCCGGCGGCTTCGGGGGAAGTTTTGTTTTGCACAGAGTCGTTTTGGGCAGGGAGCGGCAGTGGCGATTCCGTCATCGCTTTCCTCGTCGCGGGTGAGGGTGCCCACCGTAGCAACACGAAGGATCAAGCGCAGCGCCGCCGAGGGACGGCATTTTTCACCGGTTCGCGGGAATGATTGGGCGATCCGCGGCAAGCGGCGGGAGCAAATGGCGCAACCAGCGGGCGCCCGGCGGCACCAATTTCCGGAAAACGCCCCGTTGATTACGATCGAGTAACGTCTACCAGGCGGTAGCCCACGCCGCGGACCGTCTCGATGGTGTGGGTGCCGAACGGCGTGTCGATCTTCCGCCGCAGGTACCCGATGTAGACCTCGACGACGTTCTCGTCGCCGTCGTAGTGCGCGTCCCAGACGTGCGTCAGGATCTCGTTCTTCGACAGCGCCGTCCCGGCCCGGCGCAGCAGGAACTCCAGCAACCCGAACTCCCGCGCGGTCAGCTCGATCCGCTTTTGTCCCCTGTGGACGGTACGGGCGGCGGGGTCGAGCCGCAGGTCGCCCGCCTCCAGCACGGCCGGCCGGGCCGGCGCGCCGCGGCGCAGCAGCGCCCGCAGCCGGGCGATGAGCACGACGAAGGAGAACGGCTTGGACAGGTAGTCGTCGGCGCCGAGGTCGAACGCGTCGGCTTCGTCGTACTCGCCGTCCTTGGCCGTCAGCATCAGCACCGGCGTCCAGTTCTCCGCCGCCCGCAGGCGCTTGAGCACCTCGTAGCCGGACAGCTCGGGCAGCATGATGTCGAGCACCACGACGTCGTAGGCGTGCTCGGTCGCCCGCCACAGGCCCTCGCGCCCGGTGTGCGCGACGTCGGCGGTGAAGCCCTCGGCGACCAGTCCCCGCCGCAGCGTCTCCGCGAACTCGCGCTCGTCCTCCACGATCAGCAGGCGCACTACTCCTCCTTCGGCAGGTCGATCACCGGCAGCTCGATCACGAACCGCGCGCCGGGCTCGTCGGACTCGGCGTAGCGCGCCCGGCCGCCGTGGCGCGCCGCGATGCCGGCCACGATCGGCAGGCCCAGCCCGGTGCCGCCGTGCCCGCGCTGCCGCGACGCGTCGAGCCGGACGAACCGCTCGAAGATCCGCTCCCGGTCGGCTTCCGCGACGCCGGGGCCGTCGTCGCTCACCTCGACGACGGCGAGGTCGCCGCGCACCGCGCTGCTGACGCGGATGCGCGAGCGCGCGTGCCCGCGCGCGTTGTCGACCAGGTTGCGCACCGCCCGCCGCAGCTGGGCCTCGCTGCCGTGCACCTTCGCCGGCCCGGCGCGGACCTCGACGTCCGCCGTCGTCTCGCCGCGGACCCGCTCGGCTTCGGCGCGGACGATGTCGTCGAGGTCGACCTCGGTGCGCTGCGGCCGGTCGGTCGCGTCGTCGGTGCGGGCCAGCATGAGCAGGTCGTCGACGAGCTCGCGCAGCCGCGCCGTCTCGCGGCCGATCACCGGCACCAGGTCGCCGGTGCTCTCCGGGTGCCGCCCGGAGACGTCGAGAGCAGTGCTTATCGTCGAGAGCGGTGATCTCAGTTCGTGGCTGGCGTCCGCGACGAACCGGCGCTGCGCCGCCTGGGCCGACGCGAGCCGGGACAGCATTTCGTTGAGCGTCACGGCCAGGCGGTGCACCTCGTCGCCGCCCGGCGGCAGCGGCACGCGCGCGGCGAGGTCGCGCGTCGAGATCTCGGCGACGGTCCGGCGCATCCGCTCGACCGGCCGCAGCGCCGACCCGACCGCGCGGTACACCGCGAGCCCGGCGATGGCCAGCAGCGGGACGGCGATCAGGCCGAGCAGCAGCGTCAGCCGCGTCGAGGCCTCCGTCACGGGTTCCAGCGAGCGCGCGGAGATGACGGTGAACGGCCCGCCCGGCCCGGTCACCTCCTGCGACACGACGCGGTAGTCGTCGTTGTCGCCGTTCAGGCCGAGCGGCAGCGTCTCGACGATCTCGTGCCCGACGACGGGGCGGGCCGTGGTCAGCGCCGGGTGCCCGACGATCGCCGGGTCGCTCGCGATCGGCGTACCGCGGGCGTCGAGCACCTGCGTGACGGCCTCGGTGTCGCCCGTGCTGGCGACGTCGCTCGCGCTCAGGTCGCGCGCGCCTTCGCGGATGAGCTGGATGGCCACCTGGCGCCCGGTGCTGCGGGCACTCTCGGTGACGCTGCGGTCGAGCGACTCCTCCAGCAGCAGCACCACGACCACGCCTGCGGCGGCGATGGCCAGCGCGAGCGCGAACACCGCCACGGCGGTGGTGCGCATCCGGACGCCGGTCGCGGCGATCACCCTGCCCAGTCTCACCAACGCAGCGTAACCGGCCCCCAGCGCCCCAATGTGGCGTTGGTTGCGTCCAGCGCACCCAATGTGGCGTTCGGTGCGTCCAACGCACCGAACGCCACATTGGGGCGCTGGCGGGTGGCCAACAGCGGTGGCCGGGGAGGCAGGCTGGACCACGGGGCTCACCGGCGGCGGCGTGGGACGGCGAGCCGCTCCCCGCGCAGGCGCTCGACTTCGGGCACGCGCAGCGGGCCGAGCGGGTGCCCGACCGTCCAGGCCAGCAGCAGGTCGGCCAGCGCGGGGTTGCGGGCGAGCGCCGGGCCGTGCAGGTAGGTGCCGACGACCCGGTCCGTCACCGCGCCCTCGGTGCCGTCGCCGTTGCCGGTGCCGCGCACGACCCGCCCGAGCGGCGCGCTGTCGGCGCCGAGCTTGCTGGCGCCGAGGTGGTTTTCGAAGCCGGTCAGCGACTCGCCTGCCAGGAGCTCCGACGGCGTCGCGACCAGCTCGGCGACCGCGCGCTGCTCGCCGGGTTCGGTGGTGACGTCGAGCAGGCCGAGCCCGTCGTGGTCGACGCCGTCGAGGCCGCGGAAGCGGGTGCCGAGCACCTGCAGGCCGGCGCACACGCCGAAGACCACCGCGCCGGCCGCGACCGCGCGCCGCAGGCCAGGGTACTTCCGCAGGTGCGCGGCGGCGAGCGCCTGGGCGCCGTCCTCACCGCCGCCGAGCAGGTAGAGGTCCAAAGTGGACGGCACTGGCTCGCCGAGCCCGACGGGGACCACTTCGGCGTCCAGCCCGCGCCACTGCAGCCGCTTGCCGAGCACCTGGGCGTTGCCGGTGTCGCCGTAGGTGCCCAGCAGTTCAGGCAGTAGAAGTCCGATGTGGACGGTCGAGTCAGCCACCGGGCAGCCTGCCCACCAGGTCGCGGAACGCGGTGTAGTTGGCGACCAGCTCGACGGCGCCGGGCGGCAGCGCGTCGATCGCGGTGACCGGGTCCGGCTCGGCCCAGTGTGCGACTTCGGCGTAGCAGAGCCGGACGGACAGGTCGGCGCCGCGCTCGCCGGTGACGACCACCTGGCGCCCGCGGAGCCGTTCGAAGTGCACGTCCCACAGCCAGGACAGGTCGCGGCCGTCGGCTTCCTGGGCATTGACCGCGACGACGACCGGGGTGTCCTCGTCCAGCACGCGCAGCGTTTCCACCCAGCCGGCCGGGTTCTTGGCCAGCATCAGCCGCACGGAGTGCCGCGACCGCCGGATCGTCCGGTAGCGGCCGCCGATGTCGGTGATGGTCCGCAGCCGCGCGGCGGCGGTGTGCGGCGGCACGCCGAGCCGGTGCGCGGCGGCGAGCGCGAGGGCGGCGTTCGCGCGGTTGACCTCGCCGGGCAGCCGCAGGTCGAGATCGACGTGGCGGCCACCGGGCGTCCGGACGAGCTCGCCGTCGAGCGTCCAGGCAGGTTCCGGCCGGGCGAGCCCGCACGCGCAGCAGCTCCAGTGCCGGCCACGGGTTTCGACGCGGCCCTCGCAGCGCGGGCACGCGGTCGAGTCCCCGGTCCACCGGCGCCCGGCGCCGACCCAGACGGGCTTGGCGGCCGCGCTCGCCGCGGAGGTCACCAGAACGTCATCACAGTTCGCGACGACGACGGTGTCGCCCAGCTCGGCGACGGCGGCCCGCAGGTCGCGTTCGGTGGCGCGGACCTCACCGACCCGGTCGAGCTGGTCGCGGCTCAGGTTCAGCAGGACGAGCACGGCGGGCCGCACCTGGTCGGCAACCCAGGGCAGGTAGGTCTCATCGACCTCGAGAACGGCGTAGGGGGCGTCGGGCCGAGCGGTCAGGGCGGCGAGGACACCGTCGGGCATGTTGGCACCGTCGCTGTTGGCGGCGACCTCGGCGAGCGTTTCGAGCGCGCGGGTGAGCATGAGCGAGGTCGTGGTCTTGCCATTGGTGCCGGTGACGAGCACGACGGTGCGTTCCCGGCCGAGCCGCCGCAGGGCGCGCGGATCGAGGGCCAGAGTGACCCGGCCACCGATCATGCCACCGCGGCCGAGCCCGGAGCTGCGCGAGAGCCACGAGGTCAGCCGCCCGGCGGCCACGGAAGCGCGGGTACGGAGGGGACTTCGGACGGACACCGCCTGGATGCTGCCCGGTGGCCGCTGTGAGTTTCCTGAGTTGGTGGCGCGGGTCTCGACGGCTTGGGACCTTGCCGCGGACCGCGCTGGTGACCTGTGGCGGGACGGATCTGCCTGGCCGGGGGCCGCGGGGATGGGGCGACCGCGGCGACGGGGGAAGACCGCGGGGACGGGGAGGACCGCGGCGGCCAGGACGGGAGCCGGCGACGGGGCAGGGCGGGACGAGACAGGGCAGGGCAGGCAGGACAGGGCGGGCCAGGCGGGGCGAGGCGAGCCAAGGCGGGGCGGGACGGGCCAAGGCGGGGCGGGGCAAGCGGGGGCAAGGCGGGCGGGGCGGGACGGGCCAAGGCGGAGCGGGGCAAGCGGGGGCAAGGCGGGCGGGGCGGGGCGGGGCGGGGCAGGGCAGGGCAGGGCAGGGCAGGGCAGGGCAGGGCAGGGCAGGGCAGGGCAGGGCAGGGCAGGGCAGGGCAGGGCAGGGCAGGGACGAGTAAGCCAGGGACGGGAAGCCGGCTGGCGACCCGACCCGCACCCCACCCAGACCTCCCCCGCCACCCCGATCCGAAGCCGAAACACGGCCGGCAGCGCCGGGTCAAGGCACGCTTTCCCGCCTTGACGCGGCGCTGCCGACCGTAGTCACAATTCCGGCTTCGGGGTGGTGGGCACCGAGCCGCCGACCAAGGCGATCTGCCACGACCCAGGCCCCAGCCCGCGGGGGCGCCCCCCGGGTCCAGCGTATCGACACCCCCCGACAACAACGGCAAAAGAACGCCACCCCGAACCGAGTTGTCCACATTGCCGCGACCCCGTGGACAACCCTGCCCCCACATTCACACATATGAACAACCACCGTCGAACTTGTCGAACACAACTGGTCGACGCCTCCGCAACCGCCATAGGTAGGAAACTTAACCATCGGATGTTGAACCAATTAGCATCCACAACTACTCGCATTGTTGCGAGTCATTCCAAGATCTTCCGCAGATTCATCGGAGGTGTTACCGTCCAACCCCAGCCAGCGGCAAGGTGTTCCGCTGAGCGGGAATTCGTCCAACGGAGGACAGCGTGGGACCTGAGCGCGGGCTTGAACAAAGCGGGACTCTCGAACGCGGCCTCGCCGTGCTGGAGCACGTCGGCCGGCATCAGGAGATTTCCACCAATGCGATCGCGCGGCAACTGGGGCTTTCCCGCAGCGCCGCCTACCGGATCGTCGGCACCCTCAAGAACCTCGAGTACCTCGAGGCCGACCAGGTCACCGGGCGGGTCCGGCTCGGCACCCGGCTCGTCGAGCTCGGGGCGCGGGCCATGGCCGCCACCGATCTGCACCGGTGCGCGCCTCGTTACCTGGCCTCGCTCGCCGAACGGTCCGGGGAAACCACCTACCTGGCCGTTCCCGACAACGACACCATGGTCTACGTCGCCACCGAACGCAGTGCCAGCGCCGTCACCCTCGCCTGCCGGCTCGGCACCCGGCGGCCGCAGCACGCGACCTCGCTCGGGAAGGCCTGGCTCGCCGCGCTGCCCGAGGCCGATCGGCTCGAACGCATCCGGCGGATGAAGCTGGACTCGCTCACCCTCAAGACCATCGTCGACCCGCACCGGCTGCTCGACGAGCTCGCGAAGACCAGCCGGCGCGGGTGGGCCGTCGACGAGGTCGAAAACGAGCCGGACGTCGGCTGCGTCGCCGCCGCCGTGCGGGACCACTCGGGGCGGCCCATCGCCGCCATCAGCATTGCCGGGCCCGCGCCGCGCGTGCTGCGCCGGCTCGACGAACTCGGCGCCTCCGTCGCCGGGACCGCCGCCGCCCTGTCCCTGCGGCTCGGGTACGTGCGGAGCCGGCCCGCCTGAGCACAGAAGGAGCCGACGTGACCTGGATCCAGGACTACCAGCCGGCGGGCGGGCTGTGGGTTTCCGCGCTGCTCGCCGCACTCCCGATCATCGTGCTGCTCGTGTCGCTCGGGGTGATCCGGTTCTCCGCGCACCTCTCCGCGGCGCTCGCACTGGTGACGGCGCTCGGCGTCGCCCTCCTGCTGTACCGGATGCCGGCCGCGCTGGCGTTCGACTCCGCCGCGATGGGCGTCGTGTTCGGCGTCTGGTCCGTCGCGTGGATCGCCTTCCACGCCGTCTACTTCCACAACGTCACCGTCGCCACCGGCCGGTTCGACGCCATCAAACGCGTGCTCGCCGGGTTCAGCGAGGACCGGCGGCTGCAGGCGCTGCTCATCGCGTTCAGCTTCGGCGCGCTGCTCGAAGGTGTCGCGGGCGGCGGGTCGCCGATCGCGATCACCGCGGCGATGATGGCCGCGCTCGGGTTCCCGCCGGTGAAGGCCGTCGTGCTGGCGCTGCTGGCGAACACCGCACCCGTCGCGTTCGGCGGGCTCGGCAACCCACTGATCGTGCTCGGCAGGCTGACCGCGCCGATCATGCACCTCAAGCCGGACCAGGCGACCGAGCTGTTCTCGGCAGCGGTCGGCCGTCAGGTCCCCGTGCTGGCGCTGATCATCCCGGCGTTCCTGGTCGTCGTCCTGGCCGGCTGGAAGCGCATGCTCGAGGTGTGGCCGGCCGTGCTGACCGCCGGACTCGCCTTCGCCGCCATGCAGTTCGTCGCGTCCAACTACATCAGCGCCAGCCTGGTCGACGTCCTCGCCGCGCTCACCGCGATGGCCGCGCTGTGGATCCTGACCCGGTTCTGGCAGCCCGCGACGGTGTGGCGCTTCGACGGCGAAGAAGCCGTCCCGGCCAAGAGCCTCGGCGCCGCGCAGGCCGAGCGCGGCGCGCTGTACGCGTGGCTGCCCTACGTCATCCTGATCCTGGCGATCTTCCTCACGCGGATCGGCACGATCTTCAAGAACCTCCCCACCTGGCTCGACCTGACGAAGGTGCTGCACAAGGCCGACTGGGTCTTCGCCTGGCCGGGGCTGCACAACCACGTCGTCCAGCACCCGCCGATCACCGCGAAGAACGCGCCGTACGCGGCCACGCTGACCGTCGACTTCCTGTTCTCGCCGGGCACGGTCGCGCTGCTCGCGGCCGTCATCGCCGGGTTCGCGATGGGCGGGCGGCCGAAACTGCTGCTGACGACGTACCGCAAGACGCTGCACCAGATGCGCTGGGCGCTGGCGACGATCTTCATGATCCTGGCCATCGCGTTCGTGATGAACTACTCGGGCGCGACGCAGACGCTGGGCCTCGCCCTGGCGACGACCGGCGCGGTCTTCCCGCTGTTCTCGGCCTACATCGGCTGGCTGGGCGTGTTCCTGACCGGCTCGGACGCGTCGACGAACAGCCTGTTCGGCCCGATGCAGGTGATCTCGGCGCAGCAGCTCGACCTCAACCCGATCCTGGCCGGCGCGACGAACACGTCCGGCGGCGTGATGGGCAAGATGATCTCGCCGCAGAACCTCTCGATCGGCGCGACGGCGATCGGGCAGAGCGGCAAGGAGGGCTCGCTGCTGCGGCAGACGTTCCTGTGGTCGCTGCTGCTCACCGCGGTGGTCGGCGTGATTTCGCTCCTCCAGGCGACGATCCTGACGGCGATGATCCCGTCGCCCTAGGCTGGGCGGCATGAGCTCAGATGGTCTCGCGTCCTTCGGCTACGAACTCGGGCTCCTGAAGCGCATCAGGAGGTCCGGCTGGTGGCACGCGGGGGTGCGCGACCCGGAGTCGGTCGGCGAGCACAGCCTCCGGGCCGCGCAGCTGGCCGCGCTGATCGCGGCTGAGGAAGGAGCGTCGCCGGAACGGGCGGCGTTCCTGGCCGTCTGGCACGACACGCAGGAGACGCGCACGGGCGACCTGCCGCTGACGGCGGGCGACTACCTGCGCAAGCCGGAACCGCGGCAGATCACCGCCGACCAGACGGCCGCGCTCCCCGAACGGTCACGGGACCTGGTCCGCGAGGCCGTCGACGAGTACGAGACCCGGGTTTCGCCGGAAGCGTTGTGCGCCAAGGACGCCGACAAGCTGGAGATGCTGCTGCAGGCCCTCGAATACCGGGACATCGGCGTCCGGCCGGTCGACGAGTGGATCGAGTCCGCGCGGAAGGGACTCAAGACCGAGACCGCGCGGAAGATCGCGGAAGCGGCGTTGACGTTGTCCCCGCTGTCCTGGCGAGGCCGCTAACCCAGCCGGCGAACCCCCACCGTGGCGTGGTCGGTGGCCGGCCCCAGGACCAAGGTCCGGTCCGGGAGCACGACGGCACCGAGGACGTCGCCCCGCAGCGCGCGCCGGTACGGCAGGACGGCACCGTCCCGCAGGTCCCACGCCATCGTGTTCTCTTGGGAGTCGGCGGCGACCACGACCGGGGTGCCATCCGGCAGCGACGTGCACACCACGGCTTCTTTCGGGTGGGCCAGGCCGGCGATGGTGTGGAGCGGGGCGCCGCTCCGCAGGTCCCAGACTCGGATCGTCTTGTCCGCTCTCGCGCACACGGCAACCGGGGTCCCGTCGGGGAGCACCGCGGTGTCGATCGAGCTGACGGGCTCGGTGCGGCCGGTCAGCCGGAACCGCATCACCCCGGTCTTCAGGTCCAGCACCCTGACGTGTCCGTCCCCGCCCGCGACCACCACGACCGGCGTGCCGCCGGGGAGCACCACGGGGACGGCCTTGCGGAAGGAGTGGTCGTCGGAACAGTGGTGGAGCAGCCGGTGGTCTCGCAGGTCCCACGTCTGGAGCGCCTTGAACCCGTTGTGGGCGAACGCGACCGGAGTGCGGTCGGCCAGCGAGAAGCACCGCACCCCGCACATGTCCTTGGCGGGTCTCGGCAGTGCCCCGCGCGGCGACCCGTCACGGAGGTCCCACACCTTCGCCGTCCGGTTCGGGCTGACGGTCACCGCGACCGGGACACCGTCCGGCAGCACCATGGCCGAAACGCCCAGCACCTCGTGGGTGTGCCCGTTGAGCGTGTGCCGCAGCGTGTTGTCCGTGAGGTCCCACACCTTCGCGGTGTCGTCCCGGCCGCCGGTGATCGCCACCGGGGTGCCGTCGGGCAGCACCAGAGTCGCCAGTGCCGCGAGGCCGCCCTGGTGCCCGCCCAGCGACCGCTTGCGCGGCGGCGCCTCCTCCCGCCGGGCAACCGGCGCCGGCTCTGCCGTCTCTTCTGTCTCCGAGGAAAGCTCTCGGGCCGTCTCCAGGGCATTGGCGGCCGCGACGGTGCGGACGCCCCACGCCAGGAGCCCGACGATCACGATCGCCGAGCCCACCCCCACGACGATGGCCGCGGACGTGAAGCCCGAGTTCGCCAGGAAGAGGAAAAGGAAGTACAGAGGAAGAAAGGCGATACCGGCGCTCGCGGCGGCCCGCTGGCCGGCACGCACAGTCGGCACCCACCGCTTCCTGGCGACCTCGGCAGGCGGCGCCGGCTCCGCGGAGGTCGACGGCGACGGCAGGTCCGCCACCACTCTCGCCAGCTCGTCACGCAACCGGGCCGCATACACCGTGCGCACCCGCTCGTCGAACTCCGACAGTTCGAGCAGCCCCGCCTCCACGGCGTCCTGCAGTTGCGCGACAACGGCTTCCCGGTCGGCGTGGGACGCGCGCGGCGAACGCACCCCGCCCGCGCCCGCGGGCAGATCGGCCACGAGGGCGGCGAGTTGGGCATCGGTCGTCGCCCGCCGGACGGCCGCCAACCGGTCGTGCTGTTCGGCCGGATCCAGCAGGCCACCGGCGACCGCAGCCTCGATGCGCGTGACGGCCTGATCGCGTTCGGCGTGACTCGCCTTCGCGTCCAGGTCACCGACGACGGCCTTGACGTCGGCGTACGTCACCGCCCGGTTCAGCAGTTCCTCGGCGTCGGCGTAAGCGCTTGCGGGGAGCCGCCCGTCGATCAAGGCACCGGCCAGCTGGACCAGCGCCCACTCCCGGTCCGCGGTGGAAATCCGGTCGGGCAGATCGGCAACGGCCGGCGTCAGGTCCTTCCGCACCTTGGCCGCCTGCACGACCACCACTCGCCGTTCGTACTCGGCCAGGTCGATCCGGCCTTCCCGCAACGCTTTGTCCAGCTTGCCGGTGGCCTCCGCGCGGGCGTCGTGTCCGATGCGGACGTCCGCACGAGGTGCACTGCCTGCCATCGCGGGAGCATAGCGAGCAGATCCGGCAAATCGGAACGGCTGACGACCCACTGCCGCCGCACGGGCCGGCAACAGGGCGCGCCTCGCGGGAGTTTTCCGTCATCTCGGCGCTGACACTGTCACCGCTCGCCTGGCGCGACCGCTAACCCAGCTGCGGCATGGTCATCGGGCGACCGGTGCCGAGGCCGCCGTCCACCACCACCGAGGTTCCGGTCAGGTAGGAGAAGTCCGGCGACGCCAAGGCCAGCACGGCGGCGGCGATTTCCGACGGCTCGGCCATCCGCGGCAGGCCGTGGACGTTCAGCGGGCCCCACGCCCGCTTGAACTGCGCCCACTGGTCGTCGGGGATGCCGGGTCGGCGGACGAACGCGGTGTCCGTGGTGCCGGGGTCGATCGTGAGCACCCGGATCCCGTTGGCGCCGTAGTCGAGCGCGGCGGCGTTCGCGATGCCCTGGATCGCGCGTTTGCTGGCGGTGTACGCCGCGTGCCCGGGCCGGGTGTGCCCGGCCTGCGACGAAGCGGTGCAGATGATGACCCCGCCGCGTTCCAGCAGGTGCGGGATCTCGTACTTCATCGCGAGGAACACCCCGCGGGCGTTGGTCCGCTGGACGTTCTCCCATTCGTCGATGCTGATTTCGTGCACCGGCTTGGCGATGGTGATGCCCGCGTTGTTAAACGCGATGTCCAGCCGGCCCCAGCGGCGCGCCACCGCGTCCACAAAGGACTCGACCTGCGCCGGCTCGCGGACGTCGGCCTGGACGTAGAAGCCGCGCCCACGCAGCTCGCGCTCCACCTCGCGACCGAGTTCGGCGCGCCGTCCGCAGAACCCCACCCGGGCGCCCTGGGCCGCGAACGCGAGCGCAGCCGCCCGGCCGATGCCCGAGGTGGCGCCGGTGATGAGCACGACCTTGCCCTCGAGCCGACCCCCGGGTGCCGCGCTCGCCGTCGGTGCGGCGAGCACGGCCGCGGCCCCCGCCGCGCCACCACCCAGGACAGCGCGCCTGGTCACAGTCTTCCCCACAGTTCCTCCAGTTGGATAGCTTCACTATCTGAATTGGAGAGTATTGCTATCCAACTGAGAGGTGCCTCAGCCGGCGACGGCCGCCGCGCGGTCCAGCAGCAGGGCGCGCTCGCGGGAGTTCTCCGTCATCTCGGCCGCCCGGCGGAACTCCTGCTCTGCTTCCGCGTGCCGGCCCAGCTTCTCCAGCAGGTCTCCGCGGACGCTGGGCAGCAGGTGGTAGTCCTTCAACGCCGGATCGTCGGCGACCGCGTCGACCACTTCCAGGCCCGCGGCCGGTCCGTAGGCCATCGCCACCGCGACCCCGCGGTTCAGCTCGATCACCGGGGACGGCTGGAGCTTGCCGAGGCCCTCGTACAGGGCCGCGATCCGCACCCAGTCCGTCTCCTCGGCCGTCCGCGCCCGCGCGTGGCAGGCCGCGATCGCCGCCTGGGCGGAGTACGGGCCGTACGCGCCTTCGGCGATCTGCTCGGACAACGCCAGCGCCGCGAGGCCGTGCTGGATCAACAGCCGGTCCCAGCGGGCGCGGTCCTGGTCCAGCAGCAGCACCGGCTCGCCGTTCGGGCCGGTGCGGGCCTTCGCGCGGGACGCCTGCAGCTCCATCAGCGCGACCAGGCCGTGGACCTCGGACTCGCCCGGCATCAGCCCGGCGAGCACGCGGCCGAGCCGCATCGCCTCCGCGCAGAGCGCCGGCCGCATCCAGTCGTCGCCGCGGGTGGCCGAGTAGCCCTCGTTGAAGACGAGGTAGATGACCTCGAGCACGGACGACAGCCGGGCGACGCGCTCTTCGCCCTCCGGCACTTCGAAGGGCACCTTCGCCGCGGAGAGGGCCTTCTTGGCCCGCACGATCCGCTGGGCGATCGTCGATTCGCGGACCAGGAAGGCGCGCGCGATCTCGTCGGTGGTCAGGCCGCCGAGCATGCGCAGCGTCAAGGCCACCCGGGCCTGGGTGTTCAGCACCGGGTGGCAGGCGACGAACAGCAGGCGGAGGACGTCGTCCTCGATGTGGTCGTCGAGCGCGGCGTCGAAGTCGGGCAGGACGCCGTCACCGAGCCGCTGGTCGCGCCCGACCTCCTCGAGTTTCTCCGCGTACCGCTCGTTGCGGCGGAACTGGTCGATGGCGCGCCGCTTCGCGGTGGTCATCAGCCACGCGCCGGGGTTGCGCGGCACGCCCGACTCCGGCCACTGCTCCAGCGCCGCGACCAGGGCGTCCTGCGCCAGCTCCTCGGCGAGCCCGACGTCGCCGCGGGCCATCCGGGCCAGGCCCGCGATGAGCCGCGGCGATTCGATCCGCCAGACCGTCTCCACCGTGCTCCGGGTGTCCGCAACCGTCACCCGGCCATTCGACAGGGTGATCTGCCGCGGTGCAACCCACTACTCGCTGATCGTGCGAATCTCCAGCACGCCGCCCTTCGCCTCGGGGTTGGGCGCCTGCCTCATCAGCTCGACGATCTCCTCGAGCGACTCGCCGTTCAGCACCCAGAACCCCGCGATCAGCTCCTTCGTCTCCGCGAAGGGCCCGTCGATGACCTTCGGCTCGGCGTCACCTTCGAAGACGACGCGCACGCCTTCGGCGCTGAAGGTCAGGCCCTCGGCGAGCACGATCCGGCCTTCCTTGAACAGCCGGTCGTTGAACTCCGCCATCTCGGCCAGCTCTTCGGCGCTGGGCTGGAACCCGGCGGCCTCGGACTCGGCGCTGGCCTTGACCATCACCATGAACCGCATCAGGCTTCCCCGGCGGCCTGCGCGCGAAGCCGTCCCTCCAGCGCTTCGACCTCGGGCGTCATGTTCTCGAAGTCGGAGGCTTCGGCCACGCGCCGGATCTCGACCTCGCCGGGCTGCCCCTCGGGGTTCGGCATCCGCTTGATCCACTCGACGCACTCGTCGCGATCGCGGCACTCGAGGATCCAGAACCCGCCGACGAGCTCCTTCGATTCGGTGAACGGGCCGTCGACGACCTTGGGGGCCTCGGCGGTCCCGGAGAAGACGACGCGGGCTCCCTCCGAGCTGGGCGCGAGGCCCTCGCCGGCGAGCAGGACACCGGCCTTGACCAGCTCTTCGTTGAACTTGCCCATCTCGGCCAGCAGCTCGGCGCTGGGGGTCTGGGCATCGGTGGTCTCGTTCGTCTTGACGATCACCATGAACCGCACGGCGGTCTCCTCTCGGTCGGTCTTTGCCAACGCGTCGAACGGCCAGGCGCCGGATCGACAGCTGCGGGGAAAAAGTTTTCGCGCGGGAAAATTAGCAGCTCAGGGTCGATCGGGGCGGGCAATTCGGACACCGATGCGGGCTGGGCGCAGCTTCGTGTGGCTCGCCCGAACGCGACGCCAGGCCCTGGTGAGGCGCGGCCCCCGGCTAATCTGCCGTCGTGGCGGTACTCCCCGACGACCTCTCCTCCGCGCTCGACGACGAGCTGGCCCGGCATCCCGTGGCCCGGCTGACCCAGTCCGTCGACCGGCTCAGCGCGCGCTACCGCCAAGGTGACGCGGCCACCTCGCCGATCCTCACCTCCGAAGCCGACGTCGCCGCGTACGCGGGCTACCGCATGCCCGCCACCTACGCCGCCGTGCACGCTGTGCTCGCCGAAGCCGCTTCGCGTGCTCCCAGGTTCGAGCCGCGGACTCAGATCGATGTCGGTGGTGGGACCGGTGCCGCCGTGTGGGCGGCCGCGGACGTGTGGCCTTCGCTCGGAAAATGCACCGTGCTGGAGCAGGTCGCCGGGGCCATCGGGCTCGGCAAGCGGCTCGCCGCCGGCAGCGGCCGGGCCGCCGTGCGGGATGCCGAATGGCGGCGGGGGCTCGTCGATCCCGCCTCGCCCGCTCCGGACGCCGATCTCGTCACGCTGTCCTACGTGCTCGGCGAGCTGCCCGACGCCAGCCGGCCCGACGTCGTGCGCTGGCTGGCCGCCAAGGCCGGGGCCGTCGCGCTGATCGAGCCCGGCACGCCCGCCGGGTACGAGCGGATTCGCGCCGCCCGCGCGCAGCTCGTCGAACTCGGCCTGCACGTCGTGGCGCCGTGCCCGCACGACGCCGCCTGCCCGATCGTGCCCGGCCAGGACTGGTGCCACTTCGCCGCGCGGCTGCCGCGGTCGGGGCTGCACCGGAAACTGAAGGCCGGCACGCTCGGGTTCGAGGACGAGAAGTTCGCCTACGTCGTCGCCACGCGAGGCACGCCGGAACGGCCGGACGCGCGGATCATCCGGCACCCGAAGAAGCACAAGGGCTGGGTCGCGCTCGACCTGTGCACGGCCTCCGAAGGCCTGAAGCCCGCGGTCGCCGTCTCGAAGAAGCAGGGCCCGCGGTACCGCGCCGCCCGGGACGCCGAATGGGGCGACGGCTGGTCCACCGCCTGATCCGCTGGCAAGGTGGCTCGCCATGGGGCAAGTCATCGCGGAGATCAGCATGTCGGCGGACGGCATCGTGGCCGGCCCGGACACCAGCGCCGACCACCGTCTCGGCAAGGACGGCGGCCTGCTGCACGACTGGATGTTCGAAGGCACCGACGCCGACCACGAGGTAGCGGCCGAGCTGTTCGACGGCGCCGGCGCGTTCGTCGTCGGCCGGTCGATGTTCGACGTCGGCGAAGAGCCCTGGGGTGACGACGGCACGTTCAAGAAGCCGGTCTTCGTCGTGACGAACCGGCCGCACGAACCGGTCGTCAAGGGCCCGACCACGTTCACCTTCGTCACCGACGGCCTCGAAAGCACGCTGCGGCAGGCGAAAGCCGCGGCCGGCGACGACAACGTGGTCCTGATGGGCGGCGGCACGACCCTGCGGCAGTTCCTGCTCGCCGGACTGGTCGACGAGCTGCGCCTGCACGTGGTCCCGCTGCTGTTCGGCGCCGGCGTCCGGCTGTTCGACGCCGAAACCGGCAAGCACGTGAAGCTGGCACGCACCGCGGTGCACGAGACGCCGAACGCCACCCACCTGACGTTCCGCGTGCTAAGGCACTAAGGCATGTGCACCGTGCGGAGGAACTCCACCAGCCGCCACGGGCGGCGGCCGCCGACGCGGACCTTGCCGCTGAGCACCGCGCGGGGTGGGGAGATGCGGCCGAACATCATCGGGACCAGCACCGCCGGGTCGAAGGTCAGCCGGACGTCCGCCGCGCCGTCGGGTTCCGCCACCCGCAGGCCGCCGTGCTGCAGCACCATGACCACCGGCGCCGTGTACGCCGACCGGAACTCCACCGTGATCCGGCGGGGCGACGGCTTCGCGTAGTCCAGCAGCCGTCCGACGTCGTTGCGGACCATCCCGACGAAGAACAGCTCCAGGAACATCCCCTCGTGCGCCGGGTCGATCCGCCACGGCCTGCCGCCCGCGCGGGCGATGTCCTGGCCGTGGATGCTCAGCTCGTTGACGAGGTGCGCGAGCAGGCCCGCCACCGGGACGCGGCTGCCGCCCAGCCACCAGATCGGCTTTTCCGGGTCGTAGTCGCGGCTGATCTGCAGCACTTCCGCGATGTCCGCGCGCAGCCGCGCGGCCAGCCGGTGCGGGTCGCGCTCGGGGTAGGCCGTCATCGCGACCTCGTTCATCGCCCCGACCGTCTCGATGTTCGCGGAAGCCATCGGCTCTTCCAGCTCCGGCAGCGGCAGCGGACCGCCGTCGCCCTTGACCATGGCCGTGTAGACGAGCGCGATCCAGCCGACGTGCGCCGCCGTCTCGACGACCGACCAGTCGCCGACGGCGTTCGCGTGCGGGTCCGGCGCGTTCTCGACCTCGTCCGCGAACCGGCCGCCGACCTCCGAGAAGGCCGCACGGACCGCGTGCCACTGCGAAAGTTCGATCGTCATGGGGATTTACGGTAAGGCGCGATCCGGCCGCCCGAGTCTCCGAAGGTGCGGACCCCGGAGGTATCTTCGCCGCATGGCCCGGTTCCGGCTGCTGCCCCGGTCGACCCGGTGGCGGGTCGCCGTCTTCGCCGCCCTCGCGGCGGCCCTCGTCCTCGGGCTCGGGTCGTACTGGTTCGTGAACGCGCTGCAGAGCGGCCTGGACACCAACGCGAGCACCCGGGCGAGCGACAAGGTCGACACGCTGGTCGCGCTGCTGAACTCCGGCGTCGCCCCGGCCGACGTGCCGCAGCGCTACCCCAAGGGCGGCGGGTACCTGATCAGCCGGGAGGCGGCAGGCTGCCCGATCGACGGCAAGCAGGAGCCCCCCGGCGACCAGCCGGTCCGGGTCCACGGGCCGGACTGCGTCGTCGTCGAGCCGTTCGGCCTCGACGGCCAGATCCACCGCACCGCGTGGACGAAGGACCGCCGCTACACGGTCGTGGCCGCGGAGAGCCTCGACGCCCTCGGCCTCGAAACCGTGGCCACCGCCCGGCAGATCCTCTGGGGCGGGGTGCCCGCGGCCGCGCTGCTCGTCGGCGCCGTCGCCTGGTTCGCCGTGCGGCGGTCGCTGCGCGCGGTCGAGGCCATCCGCGCGGAGGTCGACGGCATCCGCGCGCGGGACCTCGGCCGCCGCGTGCCGGTGCCCGGCTCCGGCGACGAGATCACCGAACTCGCCGTCACGATGAACGAGATGCTCGCCCGGCTCGACCGGTCCGTGCAGCGGCAGAGCCAGTTCACCGCGGACGCGTCGCACGAGCTGCGCACGCCGCTCGCCTCGATGCGCACCCAGCTCGAGGTCCAGCTCGCCCACCCCGACCGGCTCGACTGGCGCCGCAGCGTCGAAAACGCCGTGCTGGACGTCTCGCGGATGGAGACGCTCACCGGCGATCTGCTGCTGCTCAGCAAGCTGGACGCCGACCAGCCGGCCGCGGCCACCCGGATCGCGCTGGCGGACCTCGTCACCGGGCACGTCGCCGCGCGGCTCCCGCGTGACGGCGTCGAGGTGCGCACCGAGATCCACGCCGAGCCGGTGGTCCAGGGGCACGCGAGACGGCTGGAACGCGTACTCCGGAACCTCGCCGACAACGCCGAGCGGCACGCCGGAAGCCGCGTGACGATCACGCTCACCGAGGTCGACGGCCACGCCGTGCTGACCGTCCTGGACGACGGTCCGGGTATCCCGCCCGAACACCGCGAGCGCGTCTTCGACCGGTTCGTCCGCCTCGACGACGACCGCGCGCGCGAAGACGACGGCGGCTCCGGTCTGGGGCTGGCGATCGCCGCGGAGATCGCGCGGACGCACGGTGGCACGCTGCGCGTCGCCGAGAGCGCCTCCGGCGCCTGCCTGGAGCTGCGCCTGCCGCTTGCCTGAAGACGTCTTCAGGTTCCTTCAGCTTCAGTTCAGCGTGGTCGCACGAGCATCTCGCCATGCTGATCGACTTCGCGCCGGCTCCGGTGCGCACGCGCGAAAGCCGCGCGGTCCCCTACGTCGTCGCCGCGGTCGCCTTCGCCGGGTACGCCGCCTGGTCGCTGCGGCGGCTGCGGACGTTCGACGCGAGCGGGTTCGACCTGGGGATCTTCGAGCAGGCGGTGCGGTCCTACGCGCACGGCCACTGGCCGGTGTCGGACCTGCTCGGCCCCGGCGCGCCGACGCTCGGCGACCACTTCCACCCGATCCTCGCGCTGCTGGCGCCGTGCTACCTGCTGTGGCCGTCGCCGGGGGTGCTGCTGGTCGCCCAGGCCCTGCTGTTCGCGTTGTCCGCGGTTCCGGTGACGCGGTGCGCGATCCGGCTCCTCGGCGCCCGGCGGGGTGCGCTCGTCGGCGCCGGGTACGTGCTGTCGTGGGGGCTGCTGTCGGCGGTGAACTTCGACTTCCACGAGGTCTGCTTCGCCGTCCCGATGCTGGCGTTCACCGCCGAGCACCTGCTCCACGAGCGGTGGCGGGCGGCGGTGTGGTGCGCGTTGCCGCTGGTGCTGGTCAAGGAGGACCTGCCGCTGACGCTCGCCGCGGTCGGCGTGGTCCTGGTGCTCAACCGGCAGCGACGGCTCGGCTGGACGGTGCTCGTCTTCGGCGTCGCCACGTCCGCGCTGCTGTTCCTGGTCGTGCTGCCGGCCCTGAACCCGGCGGGCGCGTACGCCCACGGCAGCGGCCTCAACCCGTTCGGCGGGGCGATCGTGAAGGTGTCGATGCTGCTGGCCCTGCTGGCGCCGACGGCGTTCGCGGCCCTGCGGTCGCCGTTGCTGCTGCTGGCGGCGCCGACGCTGCTGTGGCGGCTGGTCTCGGCGAACGACCGCTACTGGGGCATGGGCTACCACTACAGCGCGGTGCTGATGCCGATCGTGTTCATCGCCGGCGTGCACGGCGCCCGGCGGCTCAAGCGGTATCTGCCCGTGTGCGCGGTGGTCACCGGGCTGGCCTCGCTGGGCCTGCAGGCGGCGCACCTGACCGACGGCGTCTGGACGCCGTCGCAGCGGGCCGGGATCGAAACGGTACTGGCGCGCATCCCGGACGGCGCGACGGTGCTGGCGTCCAACCGGCTGGCCCCGCACCTGACGTCCCGCTGCACGGTGCTGTTCTTCGACGGCGTGCCCGGCGAGCGGCCGGAGTGGGTGGTCGTGGCGCGGCCGGAGCAGTCCTGGCCGACGACGCTCGCGACGAAGGCGGCGGCCTTGGCGGAGCTGGCGGACACGGGATATGTGCGCGTCGACGGGACGGACGCCGTCGTGCTGCTCCACCGTGAGTAGGGAACTCGCAGCGGTAACCGGCCAGTCGGGGGGCGTGCCGGCCGGTTACCGCCGCACCGAGGAAGAGGGAACCCTCCGCCAGGAATGACGCGCGAGCCCGCGCTTCACTCGATCGAGTGACGCCGGGGCCGTTTCCGAAGCGCCCCAATGTGGCGTTGGTTGCGTCCAACGCACCGAACGCCACATTGGGTGCGCTGGACGCACCGAACGCCACATTGGGGCGTTTGGGCTGGTCAGCTGCGGCCGAAGCAGACGAACGGCATCAGCGGCTCCGCCCGGCCCGCGTCCGCCAGTGCCCGCGCCGGGGGCGTCCCCACCGACAGCGCGCGGTGGAACGCCAGCATCACGCCGCCCGCCGTGCGGTCGTCCACCCGGGCCACGCTCGACACCACCGTGCGGCTGCCGCCGTAGAGCAGCGCCGCCGTGAAGCCGAGCACCTCGTCGCCCGCCCTGACCACCGCCTGGCCGACGTCGCACGAGGACAGCACCACCTGCTCCGGGGCCGTCGCCAGCTGCTGGACGTCGTAGGCCATCAGCGGCCCGTCGGCCAGGTTGAGGCGGGAAAACAGCACGTTCTCCCGCTCGTGGTGGCCGTGCGCGGCGAAGTGGGCCAGCCGGCAGCCGTCGAACGCCTTGAGCGTGGCCGCCACCGTGGCGTCCGGGCCGGTCAGGACCTCGGCGTCCGGGTACAGCGGGGCCAGCCGGGCGACCTCCGCCTCCGCGTGGGTCAGGTCCGAGCCCGCGACCAGCAGCGGCGCGCCGGTGGCCCGGCCGGAGCGGCGGCCCGCGTCGAACCAGGCCGACGACGACGGCGTGACCGTGACCGGGCGGCCGTGCAGCGTCGGCAGCAGGCCCCACGGGATCGCCGACAGCGCGCCGGTCGGCACGACGACGACGTCGAGGTCGCCGAGCCGGGACGCCAGCGGGGCCAGCAGGATCGCGTCGAGCGCGGTGACCTGCGTCCGCACCGACCGGCGGATGACCTGGTCCAGCTTCGGCGGCAGCTGGCGCCCGCACAACGCGTCGAGGTCGCTGTGCAGCCGCGCGACCGGCTCCGCCACGGCCGACGCCGGGCCCAGCTCGACCAGCGCCACCCGGTGGTGGGCGATCACCTGCGCGCACAACGCGCCGCGGTCGGCGAGGAAGCACACCATCGCGCTGCCGGTCTCGGCCAGCTCGTCGCCGATCTCGCGCAGCTTCGCCTCGACGTGGTCGGCGTCCACGCCCTCGGCCTGCCAGCCCTTCGCGCGGATCTCCCGCTCCAGCGCGGCACACCGCTTCACGGCCTGGGTGTCCGGCTTCCCGGCCAGTTCGCCCGCGCGGATCTGCATCGAGAGGAACCGCAGCTCGGCGACGGCGTCGGCGGTCTCCGGGTGGGACGGCGGGCGCACCGGCCGGAACCGGAACGCCTGGGCGCGCGAGCGGTCGAGCCAGCGGAACACGACACCCGGCGAGCGCTGGGCGAGCGCGGCGGCGAGCCCCGCGTCGGCGAGTTCCTTGCCCAGCGACGTCGTGCCGGTCTGCAGGTCGACGCTGCCGAAGCGGCTGCGGTGCCGCTGCAGCTGGGCGAGGCCGGCCCGAGCGTTCGCGAAGGTGACGCGCCGGTGGCCGCTCGCCGCGCCCAGTTCGGCCAGCGCGAGCCGCCGGACCAGGCGGTTCTCCAGCGGCGCGGTCCGGCGGTCGCGCGGGGCGATGCCGGCACGGGCGCCGTCGAGGTCGCCGAGCGCGATCCGGGCCCGGGCCGCCAGCAGTGCGGCGATTTCGGCGTCGTTGCGCAGGCCAAGGCCGGTGAGCCGGTCCGCGAGCGCGGTCGCCTCCGCGCCGATGCGGGCGATCCGGCGGCCGGCCGCGAAGTCCGCGCGCAACACGGTCAGCTGCGCCACCGCCGCCCAGGTTTCGTTGCCGCGACGGCGAAAGCGGCGTTCGGCACGGCCCGCCCAGCTCCGCGCGGTGGCCGGGTCGCCGCTCGCCAGCGCGGCCAGCGCCCTGGTCAGCTCGGCTTCGGCGTGCTCCTGGTTCATCCGCAGCCGCGGGAACTGCTCCAGCGCCGCGTCGAGTTCGGCGGCGGCTTCGTGCGGCAGCCCGGCGGCCAGCAGCGCCCGCGCCTTGTCGACGGCCAGCACCGGCAGCATCCCGACGCTCTGGGCGGCGTAGAACCCGCTCGCCGCGTCGAAGTCGCGCAGGGCGCCGGGGATGTCGCCGGTGAGCACCCGCGCCTGGCCGCGGCCGTGCGCGGCCTTGGCGAAGATCCGGGCCAGGCCGTCTTCGTCGGGGTGGCTCGCCCCGATCTGCTCGCACTGGTCGAGGTCGGCGAGCGCGAGCCGGACGCGCCCGGCGTACTGGTGCAGCATCGCGCGGTTGAGCAGCGTCCTGGCGAGCACGACGAACTCGCCGGCCTGCCGCAGCAGCGGGATGGCCTCGTCGAAGCAGGTCAGGGCTTCGTCCATCCGGCCGATCAGGATGAGCACGAGACCGCGTTGCTGACGCAGGATCCCGCGCCCGGCGTCGGACACGAGGGCGTCGGCCTCGTCGAGCAGGGCGAGCCCGCGCGCGCTGTTGCCGAGCGCCGTTTCGACGGCGGCGTAGGTGCCGAGCACGCGGGTGGCGAGGTCGGGCCAGGCGGCCCACCCTTCCGGGGGTTCCGTCGCGGGCAGGCCGAGCAGCCGCGCGGCGGACCGGATCAGCCGGCCACCGACCACGGGCTGGCCGTTGTTGGTCGCGGCGACCGCCCGCCGGTGCAGGTCGCGGACCCGGTCTTCGACCCTCGGCGACGCGACCACGGGCTGCCCTTTCGGCCGGGGAAGGACGCCCCGGATCGTACCTCCGAGTCAGAGGTATCAGGCAGTTCTTGCAGACTGCAGCACCATGGCGAACGAAATCCCCGCGCCGACGCCCGCGGGGTGCGCCCATCGACGGCGCTCCCGGCGCGTTCGTCGAGCGGTGGCCCGGACCGCGCTCGGGGTTCGGGTCGGCTCCGCCGTGTCGGCTTCCCAATCACGCGTGTCGACTGTCGGATCACGGATGCCACCCGGTCGGACATGCCGCCGCAGCCCGACCCGATGCGGACCGTGCTCAGAGCTCGATCGCCGGCGTGCTCACCGTCCTGGTCCGGCCGGCCGTGCGGACCAGCACCTGCACCATCCCGTGCGGCACCCCGCTCACCGCGAACCGGCCTTCCTCGTCCGACGTCGTCACCAGCGGGCCCGAGCTCGTGCGGACCTCGATCGGGTGGGCAGCCGGGGGCGTGAGCCAGCCGTCCAGGCGGATCGTGCCCCCGGGTTCGGGGCTCACGTTCACCATGATCGTCAGGCTCTCGCTGTCGAACGTGATCAGCCTGCCCTGCTCGGCGGCACTGCGCGCGTCCGCCAAGGACTCCTGCTCGCGGATGCGCATCACCTCCAGGTCGACGTCCTCCAGGCGGATCGCGAAGCGGATCTGGTCCACCAGCGTGGCGGGCATCGGGTCGGCGTCTTCCCACAGCTCGCGCACGCCGGCCAGCAGCCGGAAGTCGAGCTCGTCCAAGGGCTCGTCAGCGCCTGGTGGTTCGACGGTGGTCACAGCCAATCTCCTTCGCCGTTGGCGAGTAGCTGCTCGCGCAGGCGCGCGAGGCAGCGTCCCCTGGTCGGGCCGATACTCCCCCTCGGCATCCCCAGCCGGGCGCCGACTTCGGCGTAGTCCGGCCGGTGCACGAACGCCACGATCCGCAGCAGGCTGCGGCAGCGTTCGGGCAGGTTGTCCACCGCGCGCCACAGCCGCGCGCGCTGGTCCTCGCGCAGCACCCCCTCCTCGGGTGCCGGCGATGCTTCGGTCAGCCGCTCCGGGAGCTCCGGCAGCGGCCGCTCGACCTGGCGCCGTTCCCCCGTGCGCCAGGCCTCCCGCTTGGTGACGGTGATCAGCCAGCCGGTCAGCGCGACCGGCGACCGGATCTCCGCGAACGAGCCGAGCAGCCGCAGCCACGTCGTCTGCACGACGTCGGCCGCCTGGTCGGCGTCCAGGCCCTGGTCGCGCGCCACCTGCCAGAGCAACGGCGTGAGCAGGGCGACCAGCTCGTCCAGCGCCGCGCGGTCGCCCTCCCGCGCGGCGTCGAACAGGGTCGCCACGCGCGCGTGGTCGGTCCTGGCCACGTTCACAGCGCACCCAGCGCGGTCCAGGCGCGCTTGACGACGGTCTCGCGGTCGACCGTGGCCAGGTCACCGGACTGCAGCAGGGCCTTGCCGAGCTCGGCGGCGGCGAGCGGCGCGGCGAACGACGTCCCGTCCCAGACCGCGAAGCCGGCGCTGTAGTCGTCCGGGTCGAAGGAGTTGCGGCCGAACCCGGGCACCTCGTGGTCGGCGGCCGCGGTGCCGCGGACGTCGGTCGGGTACGTGCTGACGACGCCGGCGCCGGTCGCCCAGCAGTGCACCCACGGGCCTTCGTTGGAGAACAGCGCCTTGCTCGTGGTGACGTCGGGGTTGAGCGCGCCGACGCTGATCACCTGCGGGCCGCTGCCGCCGCCGAGCGGCTGGTCGGCGAAGGCCGCCGGGTAGAACCGGCGCGTGGTGGCGTCGTTGCCCGCCGCGGCGACGACGAGCACGCCGAGGCCCAGCAGCTCGGCGATGGCCGCGCCGAACTGGCCGGTGTAGGCGACGTCCGCCGGGTTCTCCTCGTAGTAACCCAGGGACAGCGAGACGACGTCGACCATGTCCTCCGGCCGGTTGTCCGCCTGCGCGGCCCGCACGCGGTCGGCCAGCAGGTGCAGCGCGAGCAGGACGTCGGCTTCGTAGGCGACGCCGTCGCTGTGCACCACGCGGATCGCGAGGGTGTCGGCTTCGGGGCAGGCCTGCCGGACGATGCCGGCGATGAACAGGCCGTGCCCGGTGTCGGTGTCGACGTCGCCGATCAGCGGCTGGCCGGTCGTCGGCGCGTCCCAGTAGTCGGTGAGCAGCTGGGTCGGCAGCGTGGCGCCGGAAGCCTGCTGGGCCTGCAGGATCGCCGCCTGGATGCCCGGGGCGACGGCGAGCCCGGACCCCGCGGGCGGCGGGCCGCTGCGGTCGGCGAGGCCGAACCACGGGTGCGGGCCGATGCCGGTGTCCAGCACGGCGATCACCGGACGCCGCTGCGCGGGCTTCTCGCTGCGGTACGGCGGGGCCGCGGCCAGCGTCACCGGGATCCGGTTGGCGCCGCGGGTGCGGCCGTAGGAGCTGCCCGCGCCGAACCCGCTGGTCTCCCAAGGGGTGCCGCCGAGGCCGCTGGTCTCCCACGGCACGCCCCCGAACACCGGCGTGCTGAACAGCAGGTGCTCCGGCGAAATTGCGGCTGCAACATCAGGGTCGAGCTCCGGCCGCTCGCCCGACGCCGCGGACTTCAGCAGCTGGAGTGCCTTCCAGCAGTCGACGACGACCGGATCGGCGTCTTCGCGGACGCGCAGCAGGGCGCGGACCGGCAGGTCGTCGAGCTGCCGGGGACGGGCCGCCTCCTTCGTGTCGCCGTCGCCTGCCGGCTCGGCGTAGAGGCCGATGCGGGCCAGGACGCCGTTGATCGCGCCCAGCGTCTGCTGGTCACGGAGGAACCGCTGCGGCACGAGGAACACGCCCGGCCGGTACACGGTGGTGCGCGGGGCAGGCTGCCCGGCCGCGACGACGGCCGTCGCCGGGTCCAGCACGCGCGCGCCGTGCCGGTCGAGCAACTGCCGGGGCGGGGCCGGGAGCTGGTTGAGCGTGCTCGCGTCTTCCACCGCTGCTTCCGCGGTCTCGTCCCGCACGAACCTGACGACCATCGGGTCCACCCTCCTGCTGCCTTCGCCCCCGTCACTGATCACCAACGGCACCCGGGAAAGACCCGCGGGCCGCCCTTGGGATACGACACCGACATCACGACTGCGTAACGGTGACGGCAAACGGGTGACGACGTATCTGGCGCCCCTCGCTCACCCACTTGGCCCTCCGGAAGTCACGAACCCATGCGGGGAGATCACCATGGTTGTGCTCCGGTCGAGCACGCACGAGGCCGCCTTCACGCCGGAACCGGCGACCGGGGGCGGCTGCTTCACGCTGCCGCTCGACCTGCCGCCCGGTCCCGGCGGCAGCGCGCCCGCGCTCGCGCTGCACTACGCGACCGGCGCGCCGGACGGCCCGTTCGGCGGCGGGTTCACCATCCCGCTGCCGCACGTCGGGCCGTCGGACGACCCCGCGCCGCCCGGCACCGCGGGCCGGCTCGTCCGCCGCGGCGACGGCTACCTGCTCACCACCCGATCGGGTCTGCGGCACTTCCTCGGCCCCGGCGACGACACCACCTGGTACCTCGACCGGACCGAGGACGCCTTCGGCACCACCACGGCGTTCGCCTGGGCGCACCACAGCGGCCAGGCCTACCTCACGCGCGTCTCCTACGGCCCGTACGAAGTGGAGTTCACCTACGAGCCGCGGCCGGACGTGCTGCGCCGCGGCCGCGGCGGCACCCTCGTCACGACGGCGCTGCGCTGCGCGCGGATCGACCTGCGGGTGCCCGGCTCGGCGCGGCCGCTGGTGCGGCGGTGGACCCTCGGCTACGACGCCGACGACGTCACGGGCGCGTCCCTGCTGACGTCGGTGGCGCTCACCGGCTTCGACGCACAGGGCGCCGAAACCGCCGCTCCGGTGCTGCGGCTGGCCTACACCACTGTCGACGCCCCGCCGGCGCGGCGGGTCCGGCTGGCCGCGCGGGCGCGGGCCGGCGGCGGGGTGTCCGTGCTCGACGCCGTGCCGTTCCAGTCCCTCGAAGAGCTGCCGCGGGCCGGACGGCTGTGCGAGATCGACAACGGGACGGGGCTGCGCACCGCCATCGAATACGCGACGGTCGCCTCGGTGCCCGTGGTCCGGCGAGTCTCGCGCCGCGAAGCGGTCACCGGCCACGTGGGCGTGACCGAGTTCGAGTACCACGACCACCGGCTCCCGGTCTTCGGCCGCGTCGTCCAGGACGAGCTCGGCGACGAGTACGCGCCCACCCTGCGGACCGTGCGCTGGTTCGGCGACCGCGGCCTCCTGGCCAGGGAGGAGACCTACGGCCTCGACGGCTCGGCGGCGGCGGGCCGTCCGTACCGCCGCGTCGAGCACACCCGGCGTCCACAGTGGACACGGTCGGTGACGACGGTGTTCGAGCGCCGCGAGTCGCCGGTTTCGGTCACCACGACGGAGACGGCCTTCGACCCGGCCGGGAACCCGGTCCGCGAGGTGGAGACGACCGAGCGGCCCGGCCGCGACCCCGTCGTGCGCGAGACGCGGACGAAGTACGCGACGGACCCCGAACACCGGTTCGCCGCGCTCCCGGCCCGGGTCCGCGCGGTGGACGGCACCGGGGAAGTCCTCTCCGACACGATCTTCCGCTACGACGAAGAACCCGACGGCTTCGCCGGCTCCCACGGCTTCCTCACCGCCCGCGAGGAGCTGGTGCTCACCGACGCGCTCGTCGCCGACGTCTACGGCGCGCGCCCGCCGGACCTGCGCCACCACGGCTACCACCGCCGTCCCGGCGAGGAAGGCTGGTGGGTCACGACGTTCCACGGGCGGCTCGGCTCGGTCGCCGGGCTGCGCACCACGACGACCGATCCGCTCGGCCACACCCGGGAGGTCCGGTACTCGGCCGACCAGTGCTTCCCCGAGGTGACCACCGACCCGCTCGGGAACGTGACGGTCACCCGGTACGACGTCCGGACCGCGCGGGTGTGCGAGGTGACCGACCCGGCGGGTGCGGTGACCACGCTGACCCACGACCCGCTGGGCCGTCCCGAAACGGTCGTGCGGCCGGGCGACTCGGCGGAGCTGCCGACCGTCCGGTACCGCTACGACGGCCCCCGCGTCACCACCGAACAGCGGGCCGTGTCCGGCGAGGCCGAGGTCCTGGTGACGGCCGAGCTGCACGACGGCGCCGGCCGGCTGCTGGAGCGGCGGCACGCGGAACTGCTCGGCGACGTCGTCGACGAACACCACGAGTACTGCGCGCGCGGCCTGGTGTGCCGGACGAGCCGGGCGTTCCGGGACGGCGCTCCGCTGCCGGCACCCGAGGAGTTCCGGTACGACGCGCTGGGCCGCCCGCTGCCCGTCCGGGACGACGGTCCCGAAGAGGCAGCCGGCGTGCCCGATCTGCTCGGGCGGGAGCTGCGTGGTCCGGACGGTGCCGTGGTCGTCCGGGACGCGGCCGGCAACGTCGTCGAGTCGCGGACCGCGGGCGGGCACACGGTGTTCCGGGTCCGGGACGCGGCGGGCCGGGTGGTCGCGGTGCTGGTCGACGACCCGCGCGGCACACCGGTGACCACGTTCACCCACCACGACGGCGGGCTCGCGGTGCCGCTCGGCGCGGGGCCGCACAGCTGCGGGCGGCTGGTGCGCGTCATCGACGAATGCGGCGTGACCCAGTTCGGCTACGACGCGCTCGGCCGGCCCGCCGAGAAGCGCTGGCGCCCGGCGCACGTGGCCGTCGAGTACCGGCTCGACGTGACGCGCCGGGCCGACGGGCGGGTGTCCGAAGTGGTCTACCCGGACGCCGGCGACGGGCGGCTGGCCGTGCGGCACCAGTACGACGAGGTCGGCAGGCTGGTGTGCGTGCCGGGCTTCGTCGACGCCGTGAGCTACGACCTGAGCGGCCGCCGCACCGCGGTGCACTACGCGAACGGCGTCAGCGAGCACCGGGCCGGCGGGCGGCACGTGCTCACCGGGCCGGGCGGGCTGGTGCGCGACATCGAGCCAGGGCCGGCGCCGGCGCCGTTGTCCGGCAGCGAGATCCGGGACGCGTTCGGCCGGCTGCGCGGGGTGCACGGCGACGACGGCGTCAACGCGCTGTACAGCTACGACCACACCGGCCGCCGGGTCCGCACCCTGGTCACGAACGGCTCGCGCATCCACGAAGTCCTGTCCCCGGACGACCACTACGCCATCGAGGACGGCGAGCTGGTGGTCGTGATCGCGGACGCGGTGCGGCGGTACGCGGACGGCCGCACCCGCTACCTGCACTTCGCCGACGGCGGCGGGCTCGCCCTGGTGACGGGCGAGTCCGGCGCGGTGGTCCCGGAAACGTCATGAAAGAGTCGTTCATGACGTCTGACGTCATGAACGACTCTTTCATGACATCGGGGTCAGTCGAGGACGGCCAGGTCCAGCCGGCTGAGGCGCTCGGGGTCGGCGACGATGTCGATCTCGACGATCCGGCCGCCCGTCACCGTGAAGCCCAGCACGGAGGACGGCCGGCCGTCCCGGGTCGCGACCACGCCCGCCGCGCCGTTGACCAGGGCCCGGTGGACCACGCCGCCGCCGGCGTCGAGGCGGGAGAACGTGAGTGCCTGGTTGGCCACCGCCGCCGCCGGGCGCGGCTGGCCAGCTGCCGGGTCGCCGCCTCGGACCGGCCGACGACCACGGCGATCTCCTCGAACGGCATCGCGAACATGTCCCGCAGCACGAACGCCAGCCGTTCGGCCGGGGTGAGCGTGTCGAGCACGACCAGCAGCGCGAGGCCGACGGAGTCCGCGATCAGCGCTTCGTGCTCGGGGCCGTCGTCCTCGCGGCTGACGATCGGGTCGGGCACCAGGGTTTCCCACGGCTCTTCGCGCCGGGCCTTGCGCGAGCGCAGCATGTCGAGGCACACCCGCCCGACGACGGTGGTGAGCCACCCGGCCAGGTTTTCGACGGCCGCGGTGTCGCTCCGGCTGAGCTTCAGCCACGCTTCCTGGACGGCGTCCTCGGCCTCGGCCAGCGAGCCCAGCATCCGGTAGGCGACGGACCGCAGGTGGTCGCGATGGCTTTCGAAGCTGCGGGCCAGGAGGTCGTCGTTCACGGGGTTCGTCCTTTCGCGGTGCGATCACCCCCTTGACGGCCGCGAGCGCACGTTTGTGACAGATCAGACGATTGTGTGCCGATGAGCGGCATCTTCCCTTGACGTACGATATATGACCAACCAATCATCGGATCTCTCCGGACGAGGAGGTCCCTTGAGAATCCGACTGCTTGCCTGCCTCGCCGCCGCCGTCGCGCTGGTGGCGAGCCTGGTCAGTCCCGCGAACGCCGAGCTGTACCACCCGCGGCAGGCCTGGCTGCGGGCCTCGACCGCCGGGCTGTTCCTGCACTGGGGCATGTTCACCGCGCCGCGGCACACCGACTGCGCCGCCTGGGAGCGCGACGTCACCGGCGGTGGCTGGACGCCGGGTTACTGGATCGACGAGGCGAAGAAGCTGGGCGCGTCCTACGTCGTCCTGACCACTTTCCACAGCCGGCTGGGCTACGCGCGGCCGTGGCCGTCGAAGGTCCCGGGCAGCTGCTCGACGCAGCGCGACTTCCTCGGCGAGCTCATCGCCGCCGGCCAGGCCCAGGGTGTGCGGGTCATGCTCTACATGACCGACGATCCCCAGTGGCACAACGAAACCGGGCACGAGTCCCTCGACTCGGCCGCCTACTCCGCGTACAAGGGCAAGCCGGTCGACCTGACCACCCGGCCCGGCTTCGGCGAGTACAGCTACGACCTGTTCGACGAGGTCATGGACCGGTACGCCGGGCTCGCCGGGTTCTGGATCGACAACGACAACGAGTACTGGGAGCAGCACGGGCTCTACGAACGCGTCCGCGCCAAGCGGCCGTCCTGGTTGCTGAGCAACAACAACGAGGACACGCCGATCATGGACACGGTCAGCAACGAGCAGAAGACCGGCATGACGCCGTCGTACGACTACCCGCAGGCCGTCTACACGCCGATGCCGCGGCTGACCGAGGCCGACTACAAGCTGCCGACCAACGGCGACTGGTGGTACAGCGGCGGCGACCAGGCGGTCGACTTCCGGCTGTCCACCGGCCGCTACATCACGAACGCCGGCTCGTCGATCAAGTCGCTGATGGCCGAAACCGCCATGCTGAGCGGCCGGTTCCCGCCGCAGCAGGAGGCGTTCAACGACTTCATGGCGACCTGGCGGCAGCCGATCCGCGAGTCGCTCGAAGGCACCGAGGGCGGCGGGTACATGTACGGCGGCCTGCAGCCCGGCCTCTGGAACGACGGCGCCCACGGCGTGATCACCGTCCGCCCCGGCGCCAAGACGCAGTACGTCCACGTCGTCACCCGGCCGTCGACGAATCTGGTCCGGCTGCGGGACAACGGCTACCGCGTCACCGGCGTTTCCGACCTGCGCACCGGGAAGCCGATGCGGTTCGCCCAGTCCGGCGGCTATCTGTCCATTCTGGACATCAGCGACTGGGACACCTACGACACGGTGTTCAAAGTGAACACGGCCGGGCAGCAGTACTTCTACGACAAGAGCACCATCAAGGCCTCGGCTCCCAGCCTCGTCGACGGCAGTTACCTGACCTACTGGGACGCGGGTGGCCAGCTGCCCGTGTCCGTGACGCTGGACCTGGGCCGGAAGCGGTCGACGGCCTACCTCGCGGTGCACGAGCGCGAGTCGTCGCCGACGTACGCGCGGGAGTCCTTCGGCCGCGCCGAGGATTCCGCGCGCATCAAGGACTACCGCGTCCACGCCAGTGACGACGGCCAGACCTGGCGCACGGTCCGCACCGGCGCCCTGCCCAGTGCCCGCGGCGTCCAGTTCATCGACGTCGGCGAGGTGCACGCGCGGTACCTGAAGCTCGAGGTGCTGAACACGTGGGCCGGGCCGCAGGCCAAGCCGTTCTACCGGCAGCTCGCGCTCGACGAGATCGACGTCGCCTACGGCTACCCCGACCCGCGCGGCGAGGTGCCGCTGGAAGCGGAGTCGTGGCGCAACGGCTTCGAGGGCAAGGCGACGCCGGTGTGGTGCGAGGCGTGCTCGGGCACGAACGCGGTGACCGGCCTCGACCGCGGCGCGGTCGTCTTCCGGGACGTCCAGGCCACCGGCCCGTCGCGGCTGCAGCTGGACACGACCGGGCCGGGCACGCTCTCGGTGAGCGTCAACGGCGCCGCCCCGGTCACGGTCGCCGCGCCGGGGGCGATCCCGGTACCGCTCAACGCCGGCGCCAACACGATCAAGGTCTCCGGGACGGCGGACCTCGACCGGATCGCCGTGGCGCCGATGCCACCCGAGTCCTCCACCCCGAGGACGACGTTGACCGTGCAACCGGCCGGCGTGCAGTGGGTTTCGCCGGGGCAGCAGGCCCTGCGCATCACCGCGTCCCTGCGGCTGGACGTCGACGACCCGATCGACGACGTCTCGCTGGCGCCGGTCGTCCCGCCGGGCTGGACGATCCAGGGTGCCGCCGTGACCGCGCCGGACCTGCGGCTCGGCCAGGTCCTGAGCGGGTCGTGGACGGTCACCGCGCCGGCGGCGCAGGACGTGAGCATCCCGGTGACGGCGACCTTCCGCACGCTCGGGCGCACGAAGGCCGTGAGCAAGCCGGTGCAGGTGAAGCAGCGGCCCGCGGACCGGGTGTTCATGCGCGAGGCGGAGGACTCGGCGAACGACATCGGCGACGCCGGCGTCACGAACTGCTCGCCGTGCTCGGGCGGCCAGAAGGTGCGCAACATCGGGCCGGGCGCGGCGGTGACGTTCCCGGGCGTGACTGTTCCCGCGGCGGGCCAGTACCTGCTGTACCTGGACTTCACCGTCAACGGCGACCGGTCGTACTTCGTGTCGGTGAACGGCGGCGCCCCGGTGGAGGTGAAGGTCAGCGGCGCCGGGAACAACACCCCGTACACCACTTCGGTCCCGGTGACGCTGACCGCGGGCGCCAATACGCTCCGGATCGGCAACGACCGCGCGGGGGCTCCGGACCTGGACCGGGTTTCACTGGGTTAGCTCCCGCTGCACCCGGGCCGGGTCGAGGTCGACGGCAGGCCACGTGCCCGGGTGCCGGTCCGGTTCGCTCCACGCCACGGCCACCCACAGGTCGGCGTAGTCACCGCGCGCGACGCGGGGCAGCCGCCAGGCGAGCCGGCCGCCGGTCCGTTCGACGGCGTCCCCACCGAGCAGCCGCGACCAGTACGGCGGCACGTGCTGCCCGGCCCGCGAGTACCGCCGCAGCAGTTCGGCACCGGGCCCGCCGACGCTCACCACGGCGTCGGCGGTCTCGGCGCTGAAGGCGCTTTCCCAGACGCCCGCGCCGGCCGGGGCGCCGGCCAGCTCGGCCTCGACGACGAACTCGCCGACGTCTTCCCGCGCCAGCACCCGGAAGAGGACGGCGTCCCGGGTGACCCCGGACGGCCCGGACGCGGTGCGGCCGGACAGCACGTCGAGCCGCGCGGACTCCGAGCGCCACCGGCACAGCCGCGCCCCGGAGGGCAGCCCCCAGGTCAGCTCCGGTCTCGCGGGCACCGCCCAGCCCCCGAGGCGGACGGCGAACCGCACCCCGCCGAGCGGGGTGACGACGTCGAGGGCGCGCGGATCCGTCCGCGAGAGGACTTCGGTGTCCACCATGGACACATCCTTACCCCGGGCGCGGAGCGGCGAAAACGCGACGCCCGAACGTCACCCGACCGAGGTCGGGTGCCGGACCCCGGCGGGCCGACCGCCTGCGGTCACCCACCGCATTGGTCCAGACAAACGTTACCAAAAAGTGACTGGGGAACCCGCTGACCGGGAGCTACTTTGTTGTGACTCGCAACAAATGCTCGTGGATCCCCAACGGCGGAGGTGTCACGGCGTGAACCGGACCCTGGACAAGCTTCGACGACGCGGCCCGGCGCTCGCGCTCGTCGCCTCGGCAGTGCTCGTGGCGGCCGGGCTGAGTGCCCCGGCCGCGCTGGCCGCGGACGACTACACCCAGAGCGTCAGCCAGCCCAGCGCCAGTCAGGTGCAGATCAGCTTCACCCCGACCACCCCGGCGCTGTACGTGGACGTCCACTACACCGGCGTCCCGGGCGTCGGCCAGCAGAACGTCCGGATGACCAACGGCTCCGGCACCTGGCGGACCACCGTCAACGGCCTGAGCAGCGGAAACGTCCTCGACTACTGGTTCACCTACGAGAAGAGCGGCCCGCAGTACGACACCCCGCACTTCAGCTACACCGTCGGCGGCGGCACGACGACGGTCGCGGCGCCGTCGTTCAGCCCGCCCGGCGGCACCTACGCCAGTGCCCAGACGGTGACGATCAGCAGCGCCACCGCGGGCGCGACCATCTGGTACACGGTGGACGGCTCGACGCCCACCGCGTCCTCGCCGGTCTACAGTGGACCGATCAGCGTTCCGAACTCCCGCACGGTCAACGCGATCGCGACCAAGTCCGGTTCGACGACCTCCCCGGTGTCGAGCGCGACGTACACCATCGGCACCCAGGCGGGCTGCCCGACGCAGTCGGACACCCCGAACTTCGGGCCGAACGTGCGGATCTTCGACCCGAGCATGTCCGCGGCGGCCATCCAGGCGCAGCTGGACACGGACTTCAACAACCAGAAGGACACGCTCACCGCGCAGTTCGCCGAGCGCCGCGTCGCCCACCTCTTCAAACCGGGCACCTACGGCGTGCACGACAACGTCGGCTTCTACACCTCGGTCGCGGGCCTCGGCCAGAACCCCGGCGACGTCGTCATCAACGGCGACATCACCGTGGACGCCTTCAACGCCTCCGACAACGGCGTCGCGCTGCAGAACTTCTGGCGCTCGGCGGAGAACATGGCCGTCAACCCCTCCAGCGGCAACGACCGCTGGGCGGTGGCCCAGGCCGCGCCGTTCCGCCGGATGGACATCCGCGGCGGTCTGCAGCTGTACCCGGCGAGCTACGGCTTCGCCAGCGGCGGCTACATCGCCGACTCGCGCGTGTCCGGCCAGGCCGCGTCGGTGTCGCAGCAGCAGTGGTACACCCGCGACTCCGCGCTCGGCAGCTGGAACGGCGGCGTGTGGAACATGGTCTTCTCCGGCACCAGCGGCGCGCCGGCGACCACGTTCCCGAACCCGCCGGAGACCACCCTCGCCACGACGCCGGTCTCCCGTGACGTCCCCTACCTCTACGTCGACGGCACCGGCAAGTACCGCGTGTTCCTGCCCTCCCTGCGCACGAACGCGTCCGGCCCGAGCTGGGCGAACGGCAGCACGCCGGGCACTTCGGCACCGATGAGCCAGTTCTACGTCGTCAAGTCCGGCGACACGGCCGCGTCGATCAACAACGCCCTCGCGGCCGGCTGCAACCTGTTCTTCACGCCGGGCATCTACCACCTGAACCAGACGCTCAACGTGACCCGCGCCAACACGACCATCCTCGGCATCGGCTACCCGACGCTGGTGCCCGACAACGGCGTCAACGCCATGCAGGTGTCCGATGTGGACGGTGTCCGGCTCAAGGGCCTGCTCTTCGACGCCGGCACGACGAACTCCCAGGCCCTGCTGACCGTCGGCCAGTCCGGCTCGTCGGCGTCGCACGCCTCGAACCCGACGACGGTCCAGGACGTCTTCTTCCGGATCGGCGGCCAGATCGCGGGCAAGGCGACGAACAGCCTGATCGTCAACAGCGCCAACACGATCATCGACCACATCTGGGCGTGGCGGGCCGACCACGGCAACGCGGGCACGTACGGCTGGAACGTCAACACGGCCGACACCGGGCTCGTCGTCAACGGCGCGAACGTGCTGGCCACCGGCCTGTTCGTCGAGCATTACCAGAAGTACCAGGTGATCTGGAACGGCCAGGGCGGCCGGACGATCTTCTTCCAGAACGAGATGCCCTACGACGTGCCGAACCAGGCATCGTGGAACGCCCCATCGGGCGTCGCCGGGTACGCCGCCTACAAGGTCGGGGCAAACGTGACGTCCCATGAGGCGTGGGGTCTCGGGAGTTACTGCTTCTTCGACACGAACCCGGCGGTGTCCAGCTACCACGCGTTCGAAGTGCCGAACAACTCCGGCGTCCGGTTCCACAGCCTGCTGACGGTGTCGCTCAACTACCGCGGCACGATCACGCACGTCATCAACGACACGGGCGGTGTCACGCCGTCGGGCACGGTGCCGGTCAACGTGGTCAGTTACCCGTAAGCCGGCTACCCGGCAGCCCCCGCACCCGGCTCGGTGCGGGGGCTGCCGGACCCTATGGCGATGTGCCACACCGCTGTGGCACTTCCGCATAGGGTGGCGTCGAGACCGAAATAACCGCGGTCCGGCCTGGTGTCGGCGCGCTGGCGACCGTCCGGGACGTCGGCCAGTTTCCACGTCCGAGTGTCGCGCTGCAGCACGCCTTCGTAGGTGTCCGGCGCCGGCTCCCCGAGGCCGATGGCCTCGCTGCGGCCGAGGCTCCCGGCGATGAAGGCGTACCGGTCGCCGAGCCGCGCCCCGATGATCGCGCCCGCGCCGGATCCCGAGCGCTGCAGGTGGCCGTTGTGCGCGAAGACCAGAGTCGGGCCGCGGTGGGCCTCGATGGCCCGGATGTCCAAGAGGTTTTCGGCCATGAGCACCGCACGCATGCCCGCGAGGCGGGAGATCCGCGTGTCCCGGTCGCCGGGTTGCGCCGACGCCGCGTGGTAGCGCAGCAGGCCGCGGCCGGCCACGGCGTGCACGTTGGCCCGCTCCCAGGCCGCGTCCAGCCGGGGCGCGGCGGCGTGGAGGGCGACGAGCAGGTCGTCGGCGAGCACCCGCAGCTCACGGGCCTCGGGTGACGCGCCGGGCGACTGCGCCGGGTCGAGGATCGCCTCGGACCGGCTCCACCGCTCGTCGTCGCCGGCCAGTGCCGCGATGTCGACGTCGAGGCCCAGGTAGTCGCGGACGTGTTCGAGGTAGGTGCGCGGGCTGGGCGCGCTGAACATCTCCGTCGGGGCGTCGAAGCCGTGGAAGGCCAGCGGCTCGCCGGCGGTCTCGTTGTACTCGCGCAGCCACTTCAGCAGCTGCTGGTTGGCCGCCACTTCGCCCAGGTCGTGGGAGAAGCCGCCGTCGAGCGCGGCCACGCGGTCGGTCTCCAGCGCGATCGACCGGAAGCTGTGCTCGGCGAGCCGGGCGAAGAGGTCGTTGCGGAGCCACGCGCAGGCCGGCTCGAAGTGGGTGGGCTCGCCGAGCCCGAGCAGCTCGGCGGGGAAATCGGTGATGTCCATGTGGTTGAATCGTATCCTTGAAGACACGATTGAGACCTGCCGATCTCGCGCGCGAGCACGGCCTCTCCACGCAGGCGGTCCGCAACTACGAGCAGGACGGCTTCCTGCCGCCGGCCGAGCGCACCCCGAGCGGCTACCGGATCTACACCGAAACCCACGCCGCAGCCCTGCGTGCGTTCCTGGCGCTGGTCCCGGCCTACGGGCACGCGACGGCGGGCGGGATCATGCACGCCGCCAACGCCGGCGACGTCGACCGCGCGCTCACCCTCGTCGACCGCGGGCACGAGCAGCTGCTCCGCGACCGCGAAACCCTCAACACGGTCCGCGCCGCGATCGGGTCGCTGACGACCGGTCGGCCACCCGAGCCGGCCGCGACCGCCTGGTCGATCGGCGAGCTCGCGCACCGCCTCGGCGTCACCGCGGCGACCGTGCGGGCGTGGGAACGCGCGGGCGTCCTGGTGCCGTCGCGGAACCGGGCGACCGGCCACCGGGTCTTCCAGGCGGCCGACATCCGGGACGCGGAACTGGCCCACCTGCTGCGCCGCGGCGGCTACCCGCTGGCCCACATCGCGACGGTGGTCGAGCAGGTCCGCACCGCGGGCGGCACGGACTCCCTGGTGGGCGCCCTGGCGACCTGGCAGGAGCGGCTCACCGGCCGCGGCCTGGCGATGCTCGACGCGGCCGCCCGGCTCGGCGCGTACCTGGCGTCACGGTCGTGAGCCCGGGTGCAGCCGGTCGTACTCGTGCGCGGCCGAGCGCTGGGTGCGCACCCGCAGCAGCTTCTCCTCGGCTTCGTCGTCGACCTCGTTGAGCCCGAGCTGCACGGCCAGCCGGATCTGCTCCCGGTTCTCCCGGACCACGGCGGAGAAGAAGTCGTCGATCCGCGGGTCGAGGAGGACTTCGAGCAGCACGCGGAACGACGTGTCGACGCAGGCGCGCACGATCTCGTCGTGGAACGGCAGCCGCTTGAGCTTCCCCAGCTGCGGGTCCGCGGCGATCTTCTCGGCGATGATCCCGCGCAGCTCGTCCTTGTGCGCCCCGAGCGACTTGGCGAGGTTCTCCGGGTAGTTGCCGGTTTCCAGGACCTTGACGACCTCGTCGAGCACCGCGATGGTCACCGGCTTCTTGATCGCCTTCACGATCGGCTCGGAGAGCTTGTCGACGAGCCGGTAGGTGAACTGCTCGCCGACGGCCCGGTCCGCGGCCCGCCCGATCCGCACGAGCAGCAGCACGACGCTGACGAACTTGTGCGCGGTCATGGCCGGGTGCGCGACCGGGATCATGGCGAACAGCTCGTACCAGTTGCGGACGAGGAACTTCCGCGCCCACCGCCGTTTCCGCCAGCGCCACAGGAACTCGAGCAGGAAGACCCCGCAGATCCCGCAATCGACGTAGAAGATGACGAACCCGACCTCGCGAGCGGGCGGGCTGAGCACCATGAACCCCAGCAACCCGACCGAGCCGGCGGCGAGCACCAGCATGATCCAGTCGTCGATGCGCACGTTCCCGGGCAGCACCCCGCTGTTGAGCTCCGGTTCACGGGTGACCATGCCCGATGATGGCACGGCCGCCGCTGATCAGCCGGGCGGACCTGAGCACCGAAGTGTCGAGTTTCTGTCCGGTTTTCGTCCCGTTTCGCCCCACTCGATACGGCATGGTGGACGGCGGCGGTCACGGCGAGGGGAGGCGGGGGCCGGCGGCTCGGGAAGCGGGCTGCCAGCCCACGCCGTAGGAGCGCGCCGGCCGCAGGTCGCGGAAACCGGTGCGCACCTCGCCCGCGTTGTCGAGGAAGAGCGGCTTGCGCGCGGTCAGCGGGTCCTGGACGTCCTTGGAGAGTTCGCCGTCGATGCGCCAGACCCGCTGCGGCGGCTGCCGCCGGTCGAACCGGACGTTGAGGTCGAAGCTCGCGCACGGGAATTCCGGTGTGCAGCAGTAGAACGGCGCCGTCAGCTCGTCGAGCCGGATCCGGAAGAAGAACTCGTGCTCGTCGCCGGCGTCCAGCGGCTGCGGCGGCCGCAGGCTGAAGGCGACCCGGGTGGCGCTGACCAGCCGCACGGAATGCACCTCACCGCCCGCGACGACGTCGATGCCGACGTCCGCGAGGTCGAGCCGGCCGGTGGTGCTGGCGGGCCGGGCGAGGGAGACGGCGTGCTCGACGTCGACGAGGCCGGCGACGTGGCTGACCACCCGCCGGTTCTCGAAGACCTCGGCGGCGGCCGCCCCGGTCATGGTCAGCCGCACCGCCAGCGCCGACGTGTGCCAGGGACCGTCCTGGCTGGCGGCCGCGACACCGGCGTGCGGCCACGGCGCCCCGTACGCGGCTTCGGCGATCAGGTAGATGACGTCGTCGGCGCGGCGCTGCATCGTGCGCACGTTGCGGTCGGCGTCCGTGCCCAGCAGTTCGAGGCGCTGGGTGTAGCGCTCGCTCGCGCCGGTACCGAAACCGAGGACGATCCGCGCCGTTTCCCGGTGTGATTCGGGGAGCTTTTCGATCAACCGCCGAAGCGTTTCGACGACCTTGCCGCGAACCGTTCCCGGGGTGTCGTCTTCGTGCACACCGCACACTTCGCGCAACTGTTCCCCGATGAGGGCGGGCAGCGTCTTGGCTTGGACGCCCAGCCCCTTGCGAAGCAGTTTCAGCTCCGCGGAGAGAGCGTTGATCTTCGCTTCGGCCGCGTCCTGAGCCAAGCCGTCACCTCCGTCCTGGTCGCCCGCGGGGAGTCTACCGTGTTTCCCGCCGTTTCCGGATCCGGGAAACGGCGCAGGTCGGCGGTTTCCTCGGAGAGTCAACGGGAAACGCCTGTCGCCGCGCAATTCGCCGGGGCAGGCTTACGTCGTCGAAATCCTTCGGCAACCGAGGAAGTCGCCGCACGAAAAGGGCGGCGACGGCGATCCGGAAAGGGGAACGCGATGCACACGCACTTCGTCATCGTGCTCGGCCAGCTGGTCTCCCTGCTGGGCTGATCAGGTACGCCGCCGACGGGCCCGGGCCGCCGGCGGACCTTCCCCCCGTTCGCCGATTACAGGATGATCGATCCATGCCGGACTTTGGAGCGGAATTGAAGCGTCGACGGATGTCAGCCGGCATGTCACTGACCGGGCTCGCGGCGTCCGTGCATTTCACCAAGGGCTACCTCAGCAAGGTGGAGAACGGCAAAGCCCGGGTGAACCGCGACCTGGCCAAGGCCTGCGACCAGGCACTGGGCGCCGGCGGTGAACTCCTCGCCCTGGTCTCGGATGCGGTGTCCCCCGGCCGCCGGAGCGCCGGCGGCATCGTCGGGCTGCCGGACGGCGGGCGGTACTTCGTCGGCCGCGAAACCGAGCTCGAAGCGCTTTCCGCGCGGCTGCTCGACCCGGACCACGCCCCGGTCGGCGTGGTGCACGGGATGGCGGGCGCCGGCAAGACGGCGCTGGCCGTCGCCGCCGCCCGGCGGGTCGCGGGCACCTTCCCCGACGGCTGTCTCTTCTTCGACCTCCGCGGCCACACACCCGGCGCCGTCGAACTCTCGGCCGGCGAGGCGCTGCACCGGCTGTTGCGGCTGCTGGACGTCTCGGCGGACCAGCTGCCCGCCGACGAAGACGGCCTGGCCAACCTGGTCCGCGACCAGCTGCGCCGTCGGCGGCTGATCCTGGTGCTCGACAACGTCCGGTCCGCCGAGCAGATCCGCGCCATCGTCGACGGCGAGACGTCGTCCCGCATCCTGGTGACCAGCCGCGGGCGGCTGCCCGCGCTCGACGACGCCTGGCACTTCCCGGTCGAGGTGCTGCCGCTCGGCGACGCCGTGCGGCTGCTGCGGTCGATCGCCGGCGAGCACGCCCCCGCCGACGACGAGGTCGCGACCGAGATCGTCCGGCACTGCGGCCGGCTGCCGCTCGCGGTGCGCATCGTGGCCGCCCGGTTCCTCGCGGGCGGCTGGACGGCGGCGAAACTGCGCGACCGGCTGGCCGACGAGACCACCCGGCTCGGCGCGCTGGAGGACGGCGAGCGCAGCGTCGCGACGGCGTTCACTGTGTCGTACGAAGCCCTGACCGCCGACCAGCGGCGGCTCCTGGGCCTGCTCGCCCTGCACCCCGCGGCGGCCGCGGAAACCACCGCGGTCGAAGCGCTCGCCGGGCTCGCCGCGGGCGAAGCGGACCGCCTGGTGGACCGGCTGCACGACGCCCACCTGGTCGTCCGCGACGAGCGGGGGTACGTCGAGCTCCACGACCTGATGCGCACCTTCGCGGCGAAGCACGCGTTGCCCCAGGTGAAGCAGGAAGACCGCGAAGTGGCCGTACGCAGGCTGGTCGAGCACCTCGTCGCACTGACGGTGGCGGCCGACGAGCTCGCCGAGCCGTACCGGTTCCGCCCGTCGACCGGTTTGCCTGCCCCGGCCGCCGTGCCGTTTTCGGACGCCGAAAGCGCACTGGCATGGTTGGGCGCGCAGTGGCCGACGCTCGCCGACATCGTCGATTCCGCGGCCCGGCATGGGTTGCCCGATTGCTGCTGGCAGCTGGCGTTCGTGCTCCGCGCGTTCTTCTACCGCGAGAAGCTGTTCGAGCCGTGGATCCGCACGCACGAGCGCGCCCTGGAGGCGGCCCGGGCGGCGGGCAACCCGAGCGCGACCGGCATGATCCTCAACAACCTGGGCATGGCCCACATCGAGTCAGGCCGCCCGGACGACGCGGTCCGCTACCACCGCGAGGCCCGGGAGCAGTTCGCACTGGCCCACGACGACCGCGGCGCGACGGACGCGCAGTCGAGCTTGGCGTGGGCCCGCCTGTACCGCGGCGAGGCCGAGCCGGCACTGGCGGACTTGACGGCGGTGCTGGCCGTGTACCGCCGGACGGGCCGGACCCGCAACGTGGTGATCGCGTTGCGCGGAATAGCGCTCGCTTCGGTGGCACTGGGCCGCTTCCCCGAGGCACAGGCGGCGGCTTCGGAGGCGTCGGGGCTCGCGCAGCTGCCGGTCGACCGGGCGATGTCGGTCAACTGCGAGGCCTGGGTGCACTTCCGAGCGGGCCGCCGGGAGGAAGCAGCGCGGGATTACCGGCGGGCAGCCGACCTGGCCGACGACGCGGGAAGCGAGTACGAGCGAGCCCGCGCATTGACGGGGCTGGGCAACACGGCGGCGGAGCGCGGGGAGCGAGCGGAGGCAGAACGCTGGTGGGCGGAGGCGGACGGCTACCGGGTGACCCTGAACCCGGCGGTCCTCGGCGAGGCCGCGTATCGGAGCCGGCCGGCCTTCGCGGAGTGAGGCGGCGGCGGTGCCGGGGCGGTGTTCGCTGCGGCCGGTGGTGATCGCGGAGCGAGCGGTGAGCGACCCACCCCCGCCCGCGGCCACCGCTCGCCGGGTGAGGCTTGCTTCGCCGCCCGGTTTTGTCGGGCCCTCTCGCTAAGCTCCGCGGCATGACCTCTGGGGAGCCCGGCTTCGGCGCAATCGCGAGAGCCATGGCCGAAGCCTTGCGGGCGAACGCGGGTTCCGCGTCCGGCGCCACCCTGCAGTTGCGGCACACCGGCAGCGCCATCTCGTGTCGCGCCTGGAACAACGCCTGGGCGAACCTGTCCGTCGACCTCCTGCCGATCGCCAAGCTCCTGCGGGGCCGTCCGCCGTCGGCGCTGGAAGTGCAACTCGCCGCCGATGGGAGTTACACCTTCACCGCGCGTCCCGATATCGCCACCGTCTCGCCCGGGCGGCTCGTCTTCGACCCGGACTTCCGCTATCCCGGGCACCCGCGGCCCGGCCTGCCACGGCCCGCCGGCACCGAGCCCACCGGGGCGCCGACCGATCCCACCGTCCTCGCCGAGGTCACCCGGCTGACCAGCGAATTCGCCGAACTCTACGCCGGGATCAAGGGAGGTCCGCCGCCGTGGGCGAGTGGGCTCGGTGAGGCCGATCTCGCCGCCGCCGAGGCGCGGATCGGGGTGCGGTTGCCCGAAGACCTGCGTGCCCTCTACCTCGTCGCGGACGGCGACATGCGGGAAAGCGGCCTGCTCGGTCCGTACTGCCACGAATCCCTCGGCCGGCTCGTCCACAACTACCTGGACGGCGAACCCGGTTCCTGCGGCTGGGACGACGACCCGGACGACGACGGCGTGGTGTTCGAGACGCCGCCCTTCGGCCACGTGAAACGCCTGTCCCGCAACGACTGGTGGGTCACCTTCGGCACCGACCTCGCGGGGAACTTCCTCCTCGTCGACCTCGATCCCGCCGAGCGCGGCCGTGCCGGCCAAGTTCTCGAGTACGGCCGGGACATCTACGGTCCTCCGCGGTACGTGGCGCCGTCGATCACCGCCATGCTCACCGACGTCGTCGAGGCGCTGCGGGCCGGAAAGTACGAGAGCCGGTACGGCGCGACCGTGGCCGCGGAAACCGGGCTCCGCGAAGAGCCGCGGTCGTTCGACGAGGGGATCTCGGACGCGGCCGACCTGCCGGCGACGGTGGCGGGGCTCGCCGGACCCGAGCTGGTCCAGCAGGTCTACCTCAACGACCTCGGCGACGTCGACCTGGCGGTGTTCGAACCCTTGACGTCACTGCGCTCGCTGTCCGTCAACCGGGCCGGCGCGGTGACCCCGGCCATCCGCGGGCTCGAAGCGCTGGAGTCGGTGCAGATCCACGCGAGCCGGGTTGAACTCGCCGCGCTCGCCGGGCACCCGGTGCTGTGGGACCTCCAGCTGGCCGACAGCCCGGCTCCGCTCGACCTCACGGTGCTGCGCACGCTGCCGAACCTGACCCGGCTGAGCCTCGAAGGGTCGGCGGTGCCGGACTGGGGACCGGTCTGCGCGCTGCCCGCCCTGCGGGTGCTGAAACTGGACATGGCCCAGGTGCGCGCCCTGCTCGGTTCGGGCCACCCGCTGCCCCGGCTCGCCGCGTTGTTCGTCTCCGGCAGAACGACGCTGCCGGAGATGAACGCCCTGCGCCTGGCCTTCGGCGAGCACGATGCCGCCGGGACGGTGACCGAGCTTTCCGGCGCTCTGACCTGACCGGTGTTTCCCGTGGACAAGCCGTTTCCGGCAACGGGAAACGGCTGTCGCTCCCCGCTCCCGGCGCGCACCATCGAAGCAGACCGAATTTCGCGGACACACCGCGAAATCCATCGAACCCCGGTCGCCGGGGAAATCGCGAGGAGCCTGCCATGGTGGTCGTCTGTTCCGTTTCCGCCCTCGTCCGCGCGGCGCTGTTCATCGTCATGCTCGCGCTGGTCGCCGGGCTCGCTCTCGCGGGGCCGTCCGCGAGAGCGACCACGCCCGCCCAGGACCCGGCGGTCGCCACCGCCACCGCCGAACCCGTCACGCACTGAACGCGGTCGATCAGCCACGAGCGACGGCAATCAGTCCTCAAGCACCTCCCGCAGCTTCTTGGCGAACGCCTCCGGCTGGCCGGCGTAGCCGAACTCGCCGCCCAGGAAGCCGCCGTGGTGACTCGGGAAGACCGTTGCCTCCTGGCCGAGCCGCTTCGCCGTGCCCAGCGCCGTCCGCCCGGTGAACACCTCCCCTGTCTCCTCACCCACCGCGACGACGATCCGCGTCGGCACCGCCGCCAGCGCCTCGACGTCGAGCCGGTACGTGGACACCGCGAGAGAGCGGTCGCTCAGCAGCGGGTCGTCGCGGCGGCCGTCGTCGTCGGTGGGCAGGCCGAACTGGACCGGGTCCGCCGGTGGCAGTGCGAAGTAGGCATCGGTGAACTCGCCTTGCCACGACGTCATCGCGATGAACGCCGCCATCCCCGCGCCGAAGCCCTTGGCCTGATAGGCATCCCGCATCGCCTGGCCTGCCCGCTCGGCCGCGGCGGCGTCCGGCAGTGACTCCACCAGCGGCGGCTCGTGGGCGACGAACGTGGTCACGTCCTCCGGGTGCGCGGTGACCAGCGCGAACCCGGCGACCGCCCCGCCGCTGCTCCCGAACACCTCGACCGGGCCGGCCCCCAGCGCCTGGATGACGGCGTGGACGTCGGCCGCCTGGAGGGCGGGCACGTGGTCTTCCCGCCCGTCCTTGCGGACGCTGCGCCCGAGCCCGCGCGGGTCGTAGGTGACCACTGTGCGGTCGGCGAAGTACGACGCCAAGGTGTCGAACCCCTCGGCGGTCATCGGCTGCCCGATCATGAGCAGCGGCGGCCGCGGGCTCTCGGCGGGCGCCGGGCCGCGGACGTCGTAGACGATGTCGGCTGCGGGTGTTTCCAGTGTGTGCGCGGTCATCGGGCCTCCCCTGATCTGGACTCGTCGAGAGACTAGCCCGGGGGTCCGACAAGTTTCGCCACGGCGAGCAACGGCGAAGAAGGCGAACGGGACAGGTGGTCGCGCGCCGTGGTGTCGATCCACGTCGGCGGGGCTTATGAGGCTCCGCTGGTTGCCGAACCGCGCGCGTGGGTTGACCGACCGGACTCGCACCGGTTTCGCCCGGGGTCACAGCCCGGGGCCTCGTCTCCTTCGGCTTCGGCCAACGTAGCGCGTCCGGGAGTCGAACCCGGGTCTCCCGGGTGAAAACCGGGAATCCGTTCCACTGGACCAACGCGCCGAGCACTCGCGTCCGTGCACTGGTTGCGACGAAGACGAGCGCGGGGGAAAGGTTCACGACACAAAAGAAAGCCGCCCGGATCGGTTTCCCGACGGGGGCGGCTCCCTCGACCACGACGTGGCTACGTCATGGCGGGAACCCCCGAGGAATGCGGCATGTGTCGCCGTTCCATGGTCGTCATGCTGCCCTCCTCGGTTCGTGTGGACCCATCATCACCGCCGCTGTCGACGGTCGTCAACGCAATTAAGCGTCCTCCCGGGACAGCTGCCGGGCCGCGCGCCCGATGGCCGACTCGACCGCGCCGACCCGGTCGGCCAGCAGGCCCACCGCGCCGACCGCGCGGCTCAGCGGGTCCTCGCCGTCGCCGCCCAGCGCCTGTTCGCGCAGGTACGCGGCCTTGACGTCGGCCCACCGCTCGGCCTGCGCCGCGGACAGCCGTCCCCGCAGCTCGGCCAGCTTGAGCAGGTTGGCCTCGGCGCCCGAGGTCAACGTCTGCGCCTCACCGGCGTAGTGGTCGTCGATCATGGCTTCGAGCTCCGCGTCGTTCATCGCGGGCACGATCCGCTCGGCCAGCTTGTTCATGTTCCGGTACGAACCCTGCAGCTGGAACGGCGGTTCGGTGCGCGAAGCGTCCGCCTGCGCCGCCGAAGCGATGTACGCCTGGTTGTTCGCCAGCACGGTCCGCTGCACCCGCAGGAGCTTCCGCAGCACGGCCAGGACCTGCTCCAGCTCCGCCGCCGAATACGCGTGCGAAAGCTGGTCGGCGCGCACGGAGCCGTCGCCGCGCGCCATCCGGACCAGGATGTCCACATCGGACCGTTCGCGGGACACGAGCGGCGCCAGCACGGCGTTCGACGTCAACGCGTTCTCGACGTAGCTCAGCGCGAAGAGCTCTTCCTTGCCGGACAGCACGTCGCCGAGGTTCCACACGTCCGCGCGGTTGGCGAGCATGTCGGGGATGCGGAACCGCTTGCCCTGCTCGGTGTACGGGTTTCCGGCCATGCAGACCGCGAACCGCTTGCCGCGCAGGTCGTACGTGCGCGTGCGGCCCTCCCACACGCCTTCCATCCGCCGCTGCGCGTCACACAATGAGATGAACTTCTGCAGCAGTTCCGGTGACGTGTGCTGGATGTCGTCGAGGTACAGCAGCACGTTGTTGCCCTGCTCCAGCGCGAACGAGATCTTCTCGACCTCCTGCCGCGCGGTCGCGTTCGGCGCGTCGGCCGGGTCGACCGAGGTGACGTCATGGCCGAGCGCCGGCCCGTTGACCTTCACGAACACCAGCCCGAGGCGGCTGGCGACGTACTCCATGAGCGTCGTCTTGCCGTACCCCGGCGGCGAGATGAGCAGCAGCAGGCCCGACTGGTCGGTGCGCTTGGCGTCCCCGGCCGCGCCGAGCTGCTTGGCCAGGTTGTCCCCGATCAGCGGCAGGTAGACCTCGTCGAGCAGCCTGTTCCGTACGAAGGCGCTCATCACCTTCGGCTTGTACTCCGCCAGCCGGAGCCGGTCGCGTTCGGCCGCCACCAGTTCGTTGCGCTGCCGCTGGTACGCGCGGAAACCCGGCACGCGGTCGCGCCGGAAGCGGTGGGTCCTGGCGAGCGTTTCGTCGAGCCGCACGGTCACCGACCGCCCGGTGATCCGCGGGTGCGCGCCGAGCAGGCCGTCCACAGTGGCCGTCAGCGTCGCCGACGAGTCGTACCGCGGCAGGTCGCACAGCTCGATCGCGACGGCTTCGGGCAGCTCGTCGGCCGGCAGCCCAACCGAGTCTACAAAGGACCGCAGCCAGGCGTCGGCGAGCTGGAACCGGTCCGCCAGCGCGTCGAGCGAGCGCACGTCTTCGGCGAAGCTGCGCCGGTCGAGCCGGAACTTGTCCAGCACCGCCCGCGCGCCGCCGCTGGTGACGAACCCGGCGGGCGCGACGGCCAGCTCCTCGACCAGGTACTCGCCGGCGAACTCGGCGTCGAGCCCCAGCCCGCCGGTGAACGCCGTCACCGCGTCCGTGAGCTCCCGCGCCAGCGCGTCCAGCGCCGGAGTGGGACCGAACGCCTCCCGCACCCGCACGAGCGACGCGGCCCGCGTCGTCCAGGCGGCCCGCGCCTGCTCGTCGGCGCCGAACGCCCAGAACAGCTGGGCCGCCGCCCGGGCCGCGGGCGGGTAGCGCAGCAGCCCGGCGGCGGACCGCAGCCGCAGCAGGGCCGCCAGGATCGCGGCGGCGTCGTGGTCGTGCACCCCGCGCGCGTACCCCTCGTCGTACCGCTCGCCTGCCACGCTGCGCACGACGTCGAGCAGGTCGGCTTCGACCAGCTCCGCCGCCGGCCGTTCGGCGAGGATCGACGTCGCCAGGTACTCGGCCCGGTAGACCTCCGGCGACTCCGAGACCAGCAGCTGCTCCCAGTACGGCCGCGTCGCCTCGAACGCGGCGTCGCGCACCGGCGCCCGGTAGTCGGTGCCGGTGATCGCGAACTTCATCGAGCCGTCGTGCGGCACCAGCGTGAGGTCGATGTCCTGGGTGTTGACGGCGAAGGTGTTGCGGCCGAGGCGGATCGTCTCGCCGCCCTCGCCGTAGAGGTCGCGCAGGGCCCGGCCGGCCTCCTGGCGGGCGGCCTTCACCCGGCCGTCGAGCTCCTCGGCCCGCACCTGGTCGCCGAGCGCCCGCAGGTCCTCGACGACGCTGCGCAGCTTCGACACCATCGGGTCGGCCGCGAAGTAGGTGTTGATCTCTTCGACCGAGCCTAGCGAGCCGACCCGGCGCGTCACGCTGCCGAGGATGCGCTCGGCTGACGAGACCAGCCTGTCCGCCCGCCGCGCCCGCTCGTCGAGCAGCGCCTGCTTTCGCGAGGAGAACGCCTCGTAGACGTCGGTGCGCTTCTCCCCGAGCGAGGTCAGGAAGTCGTCGAACTCCCCGAACCGCGATTCGAGGTTCTCCAGCTGCAGCAGCAACCTGCCCAGCTGCTCGTCGCAGCGTTCCGGGGTGTCGGCGACCGCGAGCCCGCCCGTGATGGCCTGCGCGAGCAGCGCGAACTCGGCGGCGAACTCCGCCCGGCCCTCGGTCTCCAGGAGTTCCTTGCGCCGCGCGTCGAGCGTGGCCCTGGCCCGGTTGACCGCGCCGATCACCTCGCCGACGCGCTCCAGGATCTTCGTCCGGACGACGGCGTCGGCGATGTCCAGGCCGCCCACGACGTCGGTGAGGACCTCCAGGCCGGCGGACTGCTCGTCGAGCCGCTCGGCGACCGTACCGGCCTCGGCGACGGTCTTGATCGCGCCCGCGGCGACGATCAGCCCGTCCACCTCGGCGTGGTAGCCGGTGAACGCCTCCTCGCCCTGCAGGAACCGCACGGCCCGCTGCGCGGCCTCGGAGAACTCCGTGTCCAGTTCGGCGATCAGCGTGTCGACCCGGGCGGTGTCGGCGTACCGCAGCTCCCGCACGGTGACCAGCCGCCCGCGCGCCCGGTGCATCTCGGCGAGGCGGCGCACCCACGCGTCCGCCGCGTTGAGCGCCTCGCCGCGCACCCGCCGCACGAGCGAGGCGGTGTCGGCCGCCGCGGTGTCGACGGCCTCGGCCGCCTGCGCGGTCAGCGAGGTGACCGTCTCGAACTCGTCGAGCACCTGCTCGGCGGTGACGCGGACGTCCGTGAGCGGCGAGCGCAGGTCGCCCAGCTCGGTTTCGCCGAGCCAGTGGTAGTGGTCGAAGACGCGCGCGCAGGCGGCGATCAGCGCCTCGAACACCGCCGCCGACGGCGCCATCTCCCCGGCCATCCTGGTGATCGACAGGCAGTCCGAGATCCCGCGGACGAGGTCGGCGTTCCCGACCCGCTCCAGGGGCCCGGTGCCGGCCGGCTGCGACGCGGCGTAGGTGTCGGACTGGAACGGCGTCCGCCACACCTGCATCGGGTGCACCCGGCTCGGTTCGTCGGACAGCGCGCGGAACAGGATCATCGTGCCGTCGTCGAACAGTGAGTACCCGTGGCACGGGATCGGGTTCGCGACCTCCTTGCGGATCACGTTGTACGGCAGCAGGAGCGAGCGCCCCTCGGCCCGCGCGTGGAAGACGTAGAGCACGTCCTCGCCGTTGGGCGAGCGGATCACGCGCTCGAACTCGAGACCGTCCACAGTGGTGTCGAACGTCTTGCTGACGCCGGTGTCGAGGTAGTAGCCGCCGGGGAAGATGATGCCGTGGTCCTCGGGCAGCCGCTGGCAGGCCTGCCCGATGCCGTCGAGCCGCACGACGTCCTGGGTTCGCGTGTTGAACACCAGGTAGCGGTACGTGGTTTCCTTGTACGGCAGCATGCGCAGCAGGATCAGCGGGCCGATCCGGGCGTAGGCGACCTCGGCGTCGGCCAGGCTCTGCAGCGGCTCGTCCACCGGCTCGGCGTACACGCCGGCGCCGGTTTCGGTGTTGTTCTCGACCTTGACCGTCAGGTTGCCGCCGACGGTCTCGACGAACACCTCGTCCTCGATCGAGATGTGCGGGTGCCTGCCGAGGACGTGCTGCTCGCGCGTCGTCTCGATCCATTCGAAGTCGTGCGACGGCGGAAAGACGTGGTCGCGCTCACCGCGACTGTCCAGGTAGGACACTGAGCCGTCGGCCGCGATCGCCCACCGCAGCACCCGGATGTCCTCGGTGCGCGGGCCGATCTGGAACACCGCGAGCAGCTTCCCGTCCAGCCGGCGCAGCTGCAGCAGCTTCGCCTGCCGGTAGTACCGGTACAGCTCGCCGAAGTCCCGCCCGAACTGCTCGTCACGCAGCAGTTCGGGCAGCTCGTCGGCGCTGACGTCGTCGAAGCGGAACGCGTCTTCGTCGCGGCTGAAGCGCTGCAGCGAGAAGACGTCGTCGATCGCCGTCTCGGGCTTGAGGCCGATGAAGACGTTGTAGCCGAAGAGCAGCCGTCCGTCGACGGCGACGATGTCTCGCGGCACGCAGTTGTTGGCCGTGCGGATGCGTTCGGTGCCGACCAGCGCGAGCTGCGCGCTGCCGAAGACCTCCAGCCGCCGCGCGTTGAGCTCGTCCGCGCGCTTCGCCAGCTCCGCGGCCTGGGCGGCCAGCCGGGCGCGGAGCACCTCGTAGGTGCCCGCGTCCAGCTCCGTTTCGGCCGCCGTCACTGCTTCGCGGCGACGACGGTGGCGACCGACGTCTCGGCGAGGCCGAGCCGCCGGGCCGTGGTCATCAGCTCGCGGAGCTTGGCGCTGTCCGGCCCGCCGGCCTGCAGCTGCTTCGCCAGGAAGGCGGACAGCGTCAGGTTCTTGACGTCCTCGGTGCTGACCGCGCCGATCAGCTTGGCGAGGTCGTCGGTGAAGCTGGCCGACCCGTCGAGGTACGGCCGCGCGAGCCCGCGGACGACGTCGGAGTGCTCGACGAAGCCGTCCACGCTCTTGCCGAGGCCGATCGAGCCGACGATCCGGTCGAAGAACGCGGTCTCCCCGCCGACGATGTCGATGTCGGCCTTCTCCAGGCCGGCGCTGAGCACGACCGCCTGCGCCTCGGCGACGTCCCGCTGCACGTCGAGCGCGGCCAGCCGGATCTCCTTCTCGGCGTCGAGCCGCAGCCGGTACTCCTCGTGCTCCCGGCTCGCGCTGTCGAGCGCGGCCATCGCGGCGGCCTTCTCGGTGAGGCCCTCGGCCTCGCCCTTCAGCTTGTCGCGCAGCGCTTCGGCGACCACGACGGCCTTCTCGCGCTCGACGATCGCCTCGGCGCGGCCGACCTTCTCCAGCGCGACGGCGTCGCGCTCCCGCACCTGCGCGGCGGCGAGCCCGGCGGCGGCCTCCTCGGCCTGGATGCCCTCGGCGAGCCGGATCTTGGCCCGCGTCTCCAGCTCGGCGGCCTGCTGGCGCGCCTCGGCCAGGGTCAGCTCCTCGCGGGCCTTGAACTTGGCGGCCTGTTCGGCGGCCTCGGCGGCCTTGATGCCCTTGACCAGGTTCTCCTGGGCCTCGGCCTCGGCGCGGATGACGACCGCCTCGCGGGTGCGCTGGGCCTCCTCGACCACGCGCAGCTTCTTGATGTTCTCTTCCTGCTCGGCGACGGTCTTTTCGACGGCGATCCGCTCGCGGATCACCTCGGCGATCGACCGCTTTTCGGTTTCGAGCTCCTTGTCCTTGGCGATCCGGGAGAGCTCGGTTTCGCGCTCGCGGCCGATCACCTCGAGCAGGCGGTCCTTTTCGATCCGCTCGGACTCGATCGCGATGACGCGTTCGCGGTTCTTGCCTGCCACCTCGATTTCGCGCTGCTGGTTCTGCTGCTGGATGCCGAGCTGCTCGTCGGTGCGCAATTGCGCGGCCTGCGACTTGAGCCGCTCCTCGGCCTGCACCTTCGTGATTTCGGCCTCTTCGCGCGCCCGCATGGTTTCGATTTCGCGGCGCTGCTTGATTTCGGCGTCGGCCTGGCGGCGCTCGAGTTCGAGGATGGCTTCACGCGCGTCGACGTTCTGGCGCGTGATCTCCTTTTCTTCGTGGCGCCGGAATTCGTTGGTGCGCACGTGCTCGATCGCTGTCAGCTCGGTGATCTTGCGGATGCCCTGCGCGTCCAGGATGTTCGCCGCGTCGAGCGACGCCATCGGGGTCTGCTCGAGGTAGTCGATGGCCGCGTCTTCCAGGCTGTAGCCGTTGAGGTCGGTGCCGATGACGCGGATGATCTGGTCGCGGAACTCGTTGCGCTTGGTGTAGAGGTCGACGAAGTCGAGCTGCTTGCCGACGGTTTTCAGGGCTTCGGAGAACTTCGCGTTGAACAGTTCCTGCAGGGTGCCCTGGTCGCTGGCGCGCTCGGTGCCGATCGCCTGCGCGACCTTGACGACGTCCTCGACGGTTTTGTTGACGCGGACGAAGAAGGAGATCCGGATGTCGGCGCGGATGTTGTCGCGGCAGATCAGGCCTTCCTGGCCGGTGCGCTCGATGTCGATCGTCTTCACCGAGATGTCCATGACCTCGGACTTGTGCAGCACGGGCAGCACGACCGCGCCGGTGAAGGTGACGTCGACCTTGCGCACCTTGGAGATGATCAGCGCCTTGCCCTGCGGCACCTTGCGGAACAGCCGGCTCACGACGAACAGCAGCACGAGGACGATCAGGACCACGACGGCGATCAACACGCCGGCCCCCAGGCCGATGGCATCCATTCAGTTCAGTCCTTTTCTGCTTCGAGTTCCATGGGGCTGACCCAGAAGAACTCACCCGCGGAGTCGTAGTCGTAGATGACAACGCGGCTGCCCACGCCGAGGTTGCCTTCGCCGGCCAGTCGGATTTGGACGATCGCCGACGAGCCGTCGGCAGCGGTGGCTTCGGCCTGCCCGAAGTCCTCGGTGACACTCGACGTCCGCACGACGGCAACCCGCCCGACGAAGTCCTGCCGCGTCGGCTCGGCCCCGGCGAACACCCGCCGCAGCGGCACGATGACGAGCCGGGTCCCGAGCGCCCCACCGACGAGCGCGGCCAGCAGCACGCCGAAGCCGAGCGGGACCCGCAGGGGCGCGTCCTGGATGAGAACGGTCCCGGCGAGGCCGAGGAACCAGCTGAAGGCGACGAACAGCGACAGCGAGATGGCCAGCGGCACGCCGCCGAAGAACCCGATGTCCCCATCGTCGACGTCGAGCACGCCGACCAGGATGAGCACCCAGTAGCCGATCACGACGACCAGCAGGAAGCTGAAGAGCACGGCGGGAAAACCCAGCGCCGCGGTGACGAACCCGCTCATCGTTTCCTTCCCCCAAGGAAGGGGCCCGGCAGCGCCGAGGCCCTGGCCAGCGACTATAGCCGTCGCGGCGAGGAGGGGACGAACATTTCGGACACGAGCTCATCTCGCCGCGGTGTCGCCGGGCTCGTCGGTTAAGTCGCCGATCATAAAACTATACCGCCTCCATGTTGGTATACTATCCAACATGGAGGCGGTTAGTGAACCATCACGCTGATGGTGGCTATCCGAGTTACAGACATGTTGTTCGATACGCCGGAGCTCGATGAACGCGAGCGGCAGGTCCTGTCGCAGGTCGAGGAGCTCAAGGCTGCCCTGCGCTTCCAACTGGCCGAGCCGCGCCGCTGGGCAGGCTCCCTGCGCCGGGTGTCCCTCGCCCGGGCCATCCAGGGCTCGAACAGCATCGAAGGTTACGAAGCCGGCCTTGACGACGCGGTCGACGTCGCCGCCGGCGAGGAACCGCTCGAAGCCGACGAAGAAACCCGCCTGGCACTGCGCGGCTACCGCGACGCCATGACATACGTGCTGCAGCTGGCCGAGGACGAAGACTTCCAATACAGCGACCAGTTGCTGAAAAGCCTGCACTACATGATGACGAACTATGCGCTGAAGAACCGCCCGGGCCGGTGGCGGGCCGGCAGCATCTACGTCCGTAACGACACCACGGGCGAGATCGTCCACGAGGGTGCGGACCTGGATCTGGTACCGGGGCTGATGCGGGAACTGGCCGCTGAGCTGAACGCCGGAACCGAGTGCCCGGACATCGTCCGGGCCGCCATGGCACACCTGAACCTGGTGATGGTGCACCCCTTCCGCGACGGGAACGGGCGCATGGCCCGCTGCCTGCAAAGCCTGGTCCTGGCCCGAAGCGGCACGCTGAGTCCGGTGTTCATGAGCATCGAGGAGTACCTCGGTCAGAACACGCAGGCCTACTACGACGTGCTCGGCGAGGTGGGCGGGAGTTCTTGGCAGCCTCGGCGGGACGCACGCCCTTGGGTCCGGTTCACACTGACCGCGCACCTGCGCCAGGCACGAACGATGCTCCAGCGGGTCAAGGAAAGCGAACGCATGTGGGCGGAGCTCGAAACGCTCGTCCAGGGCCGCGGCCTTCCGGAGCGGAGCACCATGGCGCTGTTCGACGCGATGATCGGCCTCCGCGTGCGCAATGCCACTTACCGCTCCTACTTCGAAGACAGCCCCGAAGAAATCACGGAAGCCACCGCGAGCCGCGATCTGCGTGCCCTCGTGGCCGCCGGCCTTCTCGAAGCCAACGGCGAGAAGCGAGGGCGGCACTACGTCGCCAAGCCGCCCCTGGTCGAGATCAGGCAGCGGGCGCGGGCGGCACGCGGACCGAAGGACACAGCCGACCCGTTCGCGGACTGAAGTCAAGTCTCTGCCGCGAGGTCCAGCGCGCGGCGAAGCCGCCTGATCCGCCGGGCCGAAGCTTCCCGTCCGAAGGCGTAGAGGAACGGCCACTGTGCGCCGCTGTACTGCGCGGACACGTAGCCGAGGCGACGCAGCAGCCCTTTGCCCACCGGGATCGCTCCGAGCAGCACGCCGGTCAGAGAAAGCACGCTCGGACCGTCGACGATCGGGCCGGCGACCGCGCCGGCGAGGCCGAGCGCGAAAACCGTCGCGTCGCTGCGACGAGAAGCCCACGACCGAAAGGTGTTTTGCAGCTGCCCCGCCTCGAGGGTCTTGTCGAACTCGCGAGCCACCTTGTCCTCGATGGATTTCGGTCGTTCGATCGCCACACTTCGGCAGATGGCCGCGTACCAGCGGGCGAGATCGCGGTGTGCCGCCGAGCCGAGGAAGCGACGCAGATCCGTCTCCCCACCGGCGATCTCCATCACGCGCAGCAAATCGAACAGTTGGGAGGCGAGGTCGGCGTAGTGCTCGTGCTCGTGACTGACCGGACTAGGCGGGCTCGGCTGCTCACCGGGGTCGATCCGGCTGATCCAGCGTAGGAACTGTGCATCCTGGCTGCCGAGGTAGAACGGCACGTTCGCGCGCGCACGGGTCAAGGCATCCCCGTGGTTGTACGCGGCTCGCAAGACGTGGGCGACCGCCTGCCGAGAGCTGAGGTTCTCGCGGCGGATGAAGTCGAGCACTGCATACGGGATGTGCCGTTCAGGTTTCCCTCGTTCGACCACTCGCTGGATCCGGTCGACCAAGGTCGCATTGTCCGCCAGGTACTGTTCGGCCCAAGCGATGCCGTCCTCCGGTGGTGCCACGATCACCCGCCGCTCCGCCGGATCGAGGTCCCGGTCGGCTTCCGCGAACTTCATCAGCTCGCCGTCGACCGAGGTCGTCCAGACCGCCCCTTCCCCCGAGGGATGCCGATCGCGGAACGTGCGGGAAAGCAACCAGGGTTCCCGCGCGATGACGCGGACATGGCGGTCGTCAACGAGCCGGACGAACTCTCGCGGCTCCACCTGTGAAGCCGAAAGCAGCGTGCTCGACGGTGCCCAGAGCACCAGCGGGTCGCTGCTCGCGACCATGCGGTGCAGGTTCCGGTAGCCGGCCTCGCCGTAGTCGTTGATGTGGCAGAACGTCCGGAACTCGCTCATCGTGAACTCACGTGCCTGGGTTGCCCGAACTCTCCGGGGAGCGCCTCAACGAGCGGCTCGTCCATGTCCGCACCTCCCGCGTGGTCGCCGCACGAAGTGAGATCGCACCGGCAGGAGAACGCATTACAGCGAAAGCCGACGAGCCGGAAGGATGCTCGGCCCACCTGCTGGGGAGTGTCGACGCCACCGAACGAGACTGGAACCGAGGCGACCAGAGAGTCTCCGCTTGGCGAGACTCTCTGGTCAGATGAGCCGGCAAGGGGGCTCGAACCCCTGACCTTCTGTTTACAAGACAGATGCTCTACCAGCTGAGCTATACCGGCCTGGCCCCGCACAGGGGCCAGGCCGGAGTCTACCCGGCCCCCTTCAGGTGAGCCGACGCCGGGCCGCCCGGGCGCCCGCCGCCAGTACTCCTGCCGTCACCAGCGTCAGCACCGCCAGCTCCGTGAACTGGAACCGCCAGAACCGGGACGGCAGGTGCACCGCCGAGTACTGTGCCGCGATGCCCTTCTCGCGCATGCACGCCACCTGGTCGCCCTCCTGGCGCGCGCAGTCCAGGTAGGAGTAGGGCAGCTCCTTGCCGCTCGCGTCCTGGTAGCCGTACGAAGTCACCCACGACTCCGGGTCCATTGCCACGTGGCCGCCGATCGGGGCCGTCAACAGTACCGGCTCCGCGTAGTGCGGCCGGACCTCGTTCGCCACCGTGAACACCAGTGCCACGTACACCACCAGCGTGACCACCATCGCCGCCAGTGTGTTGCGCAGGAACAGGCCCGCCACCGCGCCGATGGCGAACGCCACGAGTGCGTAGCCGCCCACCGCCAGGCCCTGGGTTTCGAAGTTCGTCTCGTTGAGGCGGCCCGACAGCACGAAGCCCGCCGGTTCCAGTGCCCACGCCGCGATCAGGCCGAGTGCGAACATCGACACCGCCAACGCTCCACCGGCCACCGCCAGCTTGGTGACTACCCAGCGGGTGCGGCTGATCGACTGGCTCAGCCCGAAGACGTGCGTGCCCTGCTCGATCTCCCTGGCGAACAGCGGCGCGCCGGTGAACATGCCGAGCAGCACCGGCACCACGAGCATGACGAACACGTAGTACTGCATGAAGTCGCCGTACTTCTCGCTCACGGCGGTGCGGTCCGGCAGGAGCGACACCACGTCGGCGTGGACGAAGGCCAGCACGACCGCCGCCACGACCACCAACACCGCCGTCGCCACGATCTGCACGCGCTGCTGGCGCCAGGTCACCCAGATCATGCCGCTTTCCCCTTCGCCGCCCGCAGGTACGCCAGCGTGAGTTCCTCCAGTGTCGGCTGGACCGCCTCCCAGCCCGCCGAAGCCGAAGCCGCGGCCGTCCGGGCGAGCACCGTCGCCTGCCGGGCCGTCGTCCTGCTGTCCACGACGGACTCCGCCGGCACGGCCAGGCCGGCCGGTCCGGTCAGGATCCGGTGCTGCGCCAGCAGGTCCTCGACCGGCCCGGCCAGCCGGACGCCGCCGTCGGCGAGCAGCAGCAGGTGGTCGCACGTCTCCTCGAGGTCGGTGAGCACGTGTGACGACAGCACCACCGTCATGCCCGTGCCCGCCGCCTCCGCGAGCAGTGCCCGCATCACTTCGTCGCGCGCCAGCGGGTCGAGGTCCGCGAGCGGCTCGTCCAGCATGATCAGCTCGGGACGGCGGCCCAGCGCGATCGCCAGCGCCACCCGGGTGCGCTGCCCGCCGGACAGCGTGCCGATCCGGGCGCCGAGCGGGACACCGGCCTCCTTGACCAGCTGCGAAGCGTAGGTGCCGTCCCAGTCCGGGTTCATCGACGCACCCGCGCGCAGCATCTCGGCGACGGTGAACCTGCGGTACAACGGCTTGTCCTGCGCCAGGAACGCGACCTTCTGGTTGACGCGCACCTCGCCCTCGGTCGGCGTGATCAGCCCGGCGACCAGCCGCAGCAACGTGCTCTTGCCTGCCCCGTTCGGCCCGACCAGCGCGCAGATGCTGCCCATCGGCAGCTCGAACGCGCAGTCCCGCAGCGCCCAGCCGCGGCGGTACCGTTTGCCGAGGCCGGTGGCGGCCAGGGCAACTCCTGCTTCCGTACTCACGCAAATCCCCTCTAGAAGTTCTCGTCCAGTGCGGCCTTCATCAACGCGGCGACGTCCTCGCGGTCCAAGCCGGCCTGCTTGGCCTTGCCCACCCAGTCCGCGATCTCGTCCCGCAGTGGTCCTTCGACGGCGTCGCGCGGCATCGCCAGCGAGCGCGACACGAACGTGCCCAGCCCGCGCTTGGCTTCGACCAGCCCGTTGCGCTCCAGCTCGCGGTACGCCTTCAGCACGGTGTTGGGGTTGATCGCGGTGGCCGCGACGACCTCCTTGGCCGTGGGCAGCCGGTCGCCGGGGTGCAGCAGGCCCAGCCGCAGCGCGTGCTCGACCTGGTCGACGAGCTGCTGGTAGGTGGCCACACCGGACCGGCGGTCGATCCGGAACTCGATCACCACAACACCCTTTCACTAATTGACTAGTGGAAGGGTGTCACGCCGTGTGGACAGCCGTCAAGCCTGATCAACTCGCGAGGCAGGATCCGCAGGTCCAGGCCACTATGGAGAGACGTGGTGGACGCCACTGGATGATCCGTGCAACGGTCGGCGGGCAGCCGTCGATGGTCATCGAGGAACGAGCGAGGAGGTGGATGGATCATGAAGATCAACGAGCGCACCAACGGGGGCCGGGCGACCAGATGGCCGCTCCTGGAACCCCCCGCGCAACGCCCCCGCGTCCACCGCCCCAACCTGCTCAAGCGCCGTCCGTGGCACGTCCTCGAAGCGCCGACCGGGGAGTTCCCCGCCGTCGAAGCCGAAGAGGCCATGGGGCCGCAGCTGCCCGACGAAGCCACCGTCAACTTCGTCCTCGACCTCTCCCTGCGCATCGGCGAGGTCCAGATGGCCAGCGGCGCCGGCGCGTCCGACGTCACCGCGACGATCATCGCCATCGCCGGCGCGCTCGGGCTGCCGCACTGCGAGGTCGACGTCATCTTCACGTCGATCACCGTGACCTGCCACCGCGGCACCGACCTGACGCCGATCACCGCGCTGCGCGTCGTGCGCAGCCGCAGCCTCGACTACACCCGGCTGACCGAGACCGAGAAGCTCGTCCGCAAGATCGTCCGCGGGCACATGGGGGCCGAGCAGGCGCAGACCGAGCTGGAGCGGATCACGTCCGCGCCGCACCCGTACCCGCGCTGGGTCGCCACGCTGTCCTGGGGTGGCGTGGCCGCGTTCGTCACCATCCTGCTGGGCGGCGGGTTCGACATCGCGCTCGTCGCGTTCGTCATCAGCGGCGTCATCGACCGGGTCGGCCGGGTGGTGAACCGCTACGGGCTGCCGTTCTTCTTCCAGCAGGTCGTCGGCGGCCTGGTCGCGACGCTCTCGGCCATGCTCATCGTCAGCAGCAACGTGCTGACCACCGACAAGCCGACGCTCGTCGTCGCGGCCGCGGTCACCGTGCTGCTGTCCGGGCTGTCCACCGTCTCGGCCGTGCAGGACGCCATCACCGGCTACAACGTCACCGCCGCCGGCCGCACCATGGAGACGGCGCTGATGTCGGCGGGCCTGATCGCCGGGGTCGTGCTCGCCCTGCGGATCGCCGTCATGCTCGGCCTGCCGCGCACCCCGCTGCCCGAGGTGACCGGGTCGACGCCGCAGCAGCTGCCGCTCGTGGTGCTCGGCGGGGCCGGCGCCTCCGCGTGCTTCGCCCTCGCGAGCTACTCGAAGATGCGCGCCATGCTCGTCGCGGCGGCGGCGGGCGGCATCGGCGCCGCCGTCTACGGCTCGCTGATGCTGGCCAAGCTCGACGGCGTCAGCTCGTCCGCGGTGGCCGCGACGCTGGTCGGGTTCTGCGGCGGCGTGCTCGCGCGGCGGCTCGGCGTTACTCCACTGGTGGTCGCCGTGTCCGGGATCACTCCCCTGCTTCCCGGCCTGTCGACCTACCGTGGTCTGTACCAGATCGGGGTCGAGCCGAGCGGCAACATCTCGACCCTCATGACGGCCGTCGCAATCGGGCTTGCGCTGGCAGCGGGCGTGGTACTCGGGGAATGGCTGGCCCAGCCGGTGCGCACCGGCCTGGGCCGGCTCGAGCGGCGGTTCGCCGGACCGCGCATGGCTGGTCCGCTCGAACCGACCGAACGGAGCTTGGAGTAACACCGCGGTCACCGAATGTTCATCGCTCACGCGATAGGGTTTCACTCTGGGGCCGCGACCCAGAACGCGAGGAGCAGGCGACGTGAGTGACCAGAAGGAGAACTCGAACCAGGCCGATTTCGTCGTGGTGGCGAACCGGCTACCGGTGGACCTCGAACGCACGGCGGAGGGCGAACGCCGCTGGACGGCCAGCCCGGGCGGGCTGGTGTCGGCGCTGGAGCCGTTCCTGCGGTCGCGCAAGGGCGCCTGGGTGGGCTGGCCGGGCGTCCCCGACGTCGACGTCGAGGAATTCGACGACGACGGCCTCGTCCTGCACCCGGTTTCGTTGAGCGCCGACGAAGTCCGCGACTACTACGAAGGTTTCTCCAACGCGACGCTCTGGCCGCTCTACCACGACGTCGTCGAGCGCCCGGTGTTCGACCGCGCGTGGTGGAACAGCTACGTCAAGGTGAACCGCCGGTTCGCGCAGGCCAGCGCCGAGGTCGCCGCCCCGGGCGCGACCGTGTGGATCCAGGACTACCAGCTGCAGCTGGTGCCGGCCATGCTTCGCGAGCTGAGACCCGACCTGCGCATCGGCTTCTTCCTGCACATCCCGTTCCCGCCGGTCGAGCTGTTCATGCAGATGCCGTGGCGCGCGGCGATCATCCGCGGCCTGACCGGCGCCGACCTGGTCGGCTTCCACCGCCCGGGCGGGGCGCAGAACTTCCTCTGGCTGTGCCGCCAGCTGATCGGCCTCGAGTCGACGCGCGGCGCGGTCGGTGTCCGGTCGCGGCCGGGCACCATGCAGGTCGGCGACCGGACCGTGCGGGTCGGCGCCTTCCCCATCTCGATCGACGCCGCCGGCCTCGACAGCCTCGCCCGCACCAAGGGCGTCCAGGAGCGGGCCGCCCAGCTGCGGCGCGACCTCGGCAACCCGAAGACGGTCATGCTCGGCGTCGACCGGCTCGACTACACCAAGGGCATCGACCTGCGGCTGCAGGCGCTGCACGAGCTGCTGCACGAGGGCAGGCTGCAGCCGGACGACGTCACGTTCGTCCAGCTCGCCACCCCCAGCCGCGAGCGCGTGGAGCACTACCAGCGGATGCGCGGCGAGATCGAGCAGATGGTCGGCCGGATCAACGGCGAGTTCTCCCGCGTCGGCCACCCGGTCGTGCACTATTTGCACCAGTCCGTGGACCGGACCGAGCTGGCCGGTTTCTTCTCCGCTGCTGATGTCATGGTGGTCACCCCCCTGCGTGACGGCATGAACCTGGTCTGCAAGGAGTACGTCGCCGCGCGGCACGATCTGGGCGGGGCGCTGGTGCTTTCCGAGTTCGCGGGTGCCGCCGCGGAGCTCTCTAGCGCATTCCTCGTCAACCCCCACGACCTGGACGGGGTGAAGGACGCACTAGTGGCTGCCATTACCCTCGACCCGGCAGAGGGCCGTCGCCGGATGCGCGCCATGCGTCGCCAGGTCCTCACGCACGATGTCGATCGTTGGGCGCGCTCGTTCCTACAGGCTTTGGGTGCCGAGGCGGTCGATTAACCCGAACGACCACGCACGAGCTCCTGAGGAGGAGTGTTGACTGCCGAGGCCCTGCCCGCCGAGCTACGGCGCGCGATCGTGCAGATCGCCCGTACTCCGCGTCTGCTGGTTGCCTGCGACTACGACGGCACGCTGGCACCCATCACGCTCAACCCGGACGAGGCACGCCCGCTGCCCGAGTCCGTCGGGGCCCTCAGATCGCTCGCCGGTCTGCACGAGACCACCACGGCGGTCATCTCCGGGCGTGCGCTGCGCGACCTGGCCACGCTCTCGCGGCTGCCCGCCGAGGTGAACCTCGTCGGCAGCCACGGCTCCGAGTTCGACATCGGCTTCATCCACGCCCTCGACGAGAAGGCGCGCGACCTGCACCGGCGGCTGGAGTCCGAGCTCGAACAACTCGTGCTGGACGTCCCGGGCGTGTCGCTGGAGGTCAAGCCGGCGAGCATCGCGGTGCACGTGCGCCGGGCCGAGCACGAGGCGGGCCGCCGCGTGCTCGCGGCCGTCCACTCCGGACCGTCCACGTGGGAAGGCGTCTCGACCACCGACGGCAAGGAGGTCGTCGAGCTGGCGGTCGTGCAGACGGACAAGGGCCGCGCGCTCGACATCCTGCGCCACCAGGTCGGCGCGACGGCAGCGATCTTCCTCGGCGACGACGTCACCGACGAGAAGGCCTTCGCCCGGCTGTCCGGCCCCGACCTGGGCATCAAGGTCGGCGACGGCGAGACGCTCGCCGCGTTCCGGGTGCCCGACACCGTGGACGTCGCGCTGGTGCTCGGCTTCCTGCTGGAGGAGCGCCGCAACTGGCTCTACGGCGAGTCGGCCCCGCCGATCGAGCGGCTGTCGATGCTGGCCAACGAGCGCTCGGTCGCGCTGCTGACGCCGGACGCCAAGCTGACCTGGCTCTGCCACCCCGGGCCGGACGCGCCCGCGGTGTTCGCCGACCTGCTCGGCGGCGAAGGGGCGGGCCACTTCTCCATCAAGCCGCACCGCAACGGCCTCCCGCTCGGCCAGCGCTACCTGCCGAACACGATGACGGTCGAGACGCGCTGGTCGCGCCTGCTCGTCACCGACTACCTCGAGCCGGAGAGCGCCCCGCACCGCACGGACCTGGTCCGGGTGATCTCGGGCGAGGCGGCGGCGAGCGTCAAGTTCGCGCCGCGGCCCGAGTTCGGCGGCGTGCCGGTGAAGCTCGAGGTCGTCGAAGGCGGCGTGCGGGTGCTCGGCACCTCGGAGCCGTTCGTGCTGTACTCGCCGGGCGTCGAGTGGACCATCACCTCCGACGGCCTGCACGACACCGCGTCCGCGCTGGTGCAGCCGACGCCGACCCAGCCGGTCGTGCTGGAGCTGCGCTGCGGCACCACGGACCTCGGCCCGCACGAACTGTCCGAAGTGGAACGCCGCGACCGCGCGGGCCGCTACTGGAGCGAGTGGACGTCGAAGCTGCAGCTCCCGACCGTGCAGACCGACCTGGTGCTGCGCTCGGCGCTGACGCTGCGCGGCCTGGTCAACACCGACACCGGCGGCGTGCTGGCGGCGGCGACGTCGTCGCTGCCGGAGGAGATCGGCGGCGTCCGCAACTGGGACTACCGCTACTGCTGGATCCGCGACGCCGCGATGACCGTGCGGGAGCTCGTGCACCTGGGCTCGATCGAGGAGGCCGAGGGCTACCTGCGATGGCTGCACGGCGTGCTCGCCACGCTGGCCGGCCCGGAGCGGCTGCACCCGCTGTACACCCTCGCCGGCAGCGTCATCGGCGCCGAAGCGGTGATCGAGTCGCTGCCCGGTTATGCCGGTTCGCGCCCGGTTCGCGTCGGCAACCTGGCCAACCACCAGGTGCAGCTGGACGTCTTCGGCCCGGTCGTCGAGCTCGTGCGGACGCTCGCGTCGGCGCGCCACGAGCTGCGTGACGAGGACTGGCAGATGGTCCGCGCGATGGCGGAAGCCGTGACGCGGCGCTGGAACGAGCCGGACCATGGGATCTGGGAGGAGCGGCACGTGCCGCGCCACCGGGTCTACTCCCGGGTCATGTGCTGGGTGACGATCGACCGCGCGATCAAGCTGGGCGAGCAGTACGGCCGCGAGATCCCGGGCAACTGGCACGGCCTGCGCGAGGAGATCAAGCACGACGTCCTCACGCACGGCTGGAACGACGAGGTCCAGGCGTTCACCACGGCCTACGACGGCACGGACCTCGACGCGGCGTCGCTGTTCGTCGGGCTCACCGGGCTGATCGACCCGGCCGACGAGCGCTTCCAGCAGACGGTGACCGCGATCGAGGCGGAGCTGCGCAGTGGGTCCACTGTGTACCGTTACCGCCGCGACGACGGCCTCCCCGGCGGCGAGGGCGGCTTCCACATCTGCGCGGCGTGGCTGATCGAGGCGTACCTGCTCACCGGGCGGCGCACCGAGGCCCAGGAGCTGTTCGACCAGATCGTCGCGGCGGCCGGCCCGACCGGCCTGCTGCCGGAGCAGTACGACCCGATCGCGGAACGGTCGCTGGGCAACCACCCGCAGGCCTATTCCCACATCGGGCTCATCCGCTGCGCCAACTTGCTGGCGGCGAATTAGCCCTTTCGGTCCGAAAGCCCCTGAAGGCCACCATGACGGCACCCAGTGCCCTTATGGTGGCCTTCGGTGTGTGCTGGAGGTGAGGCGGGTGCAGGGGACGTTCGGCCAGGTCGAGTTCGTGCCGCTGCCGCCCCGGTTCGCCGACCGCGTGCGCTGGGGCTCGGTGGTGGTCGGCTGCTCGATGATCGCCGGCATGGTGCTGCTGTTCGGGCTCACGACGTACCTCCAGGGCATCGTCCACGGCCACGCCTTCCCGGACACGCTCCTCGGCAAGGCCGCGGCGGTGCTGCCGCCGCTGGGCGTCCTGGCGATCGCGGTCCTGGTGCTGACGTGCCGCCGCTGCCTCCGCGGCGACTACCTCGTGGTGGCGAGCGCCCAGGCGACCCGCAGCGCCCTGCGGTTCACGTATGTGCTGACGCTCGCGCTGATCCTCGGGTCGTTCGCGGTGCCGCTCGTGTTCCGGGTCTGGCGCGACTCGCCGGAGCTGCAGGCGCCCGACCTGCTGACGACGTTCTCGACGCTCGCCTTCGCGACCATGGGGTTCCTGGCGGGTATCTGCTACGTGCGGCCGTCCGTGCAGACGTTGCGGAAGTACAGCGACCACCCGATCTGGTGAGTCCACTTTAGACATTCCGGTCCGGAGGTCTGCGCACGCTTGCAAAGATTTCTTTGCACAACTTTCTTTGCACGGCTACAGTGGGGTCATGACCAGCGCTCCACCACCGGAAGAGCTCGATCCGGACGCCCTCAAGGCCGTCACCCACCCCCTCCGCCGCCGGATTCTCGGCGTGCTGTCGGCGGGCCCGGCAACGGCCACGAAGCTCGCACAGTCGCTGGGCGAGAACACCGGCGCGACCAGCTACCACCTGCGGGAGCTGGCGCGGTTCGGGTTCGTCGAAGACGTCCCGGAACTCGCGCGGGGGAAAGAACGGTGGTGGCGGACGCGGCCGCGGGACATCCGCTGGCCGCGGCGCAGTGAGCAGAGCGCCGAATCCCGGGTGCTGTTCGACGACATGCAGCGGCAGGGGTTCGAGGACGACCTCGAGAAGCTCAACCGGTTCGCGGAAAAGCGCGAAGAGCTGCCCGGCGACTGGCCGGACGCACTGCTCTTCGCGCGCGGTGCCACGTGGCTCACCGAAGCGGAGCTGCAGCAGCTCTGGCAGGAGTACATGGAGCTGTTCCGGCGGTACTGGCGCACCGAAGGCGACCGGTCACCGGAAGCGCGGCGCGTGCTCGTGCGCTGGCTCGCGTTCCCGGATCCAGGGGAAGAACCATGACAGGGGATCTCACATGCGAAGAGGGGCTCTACTGGCCGGGGTGATCCTGGCCGTCACGGCGCTGGCGCCACCGGCTTCGGCCGCGGACGGCGAAGTGACTTTCACCAACGGCGGGGTGACCTTGCACGGCACCGTCGTCGCACCACCCGGTGGTACGAAACTGCCGGGCCTGGTGATGGTCCACGGCTCGGGGGCACACAGCCGTGACGACTACCGCGACCAAGCCGAAGCCTTTGCGAGGCAAGGCATCGCGACACTCATCTACGACAAGCGCACCGACGGCTATTCGCAGTTCGAACGCTCGTACTCGACCCTCGCGGACGACGCGCTCGCCGCCGTCGAGACGCTGCGGAAGCACCCCGGCGTCGATCCGGCGCGGGTCGGCGTCTGGGGGCTGAGCGAGGGCGGCTGGGTGGCGCCGCTGGCGGCTTCACGCTCTTCGGACGTCGCCTTCGTCGTGACGCTGGGCGCGAACGGCGTCGAGCCGTCGCGGCAGCAGGCGTGGGCGGTCGAGAACCAGCTGCGCCGGCTGGGGATGGCCGGCTCGATCGTGGGGATGGGGTCGACGATGCTGCGCCAGCTCGTCGGCGGCGGCGTGTTCCCGGAGGCGCACCACGACCCGGTGCCGGTGCTGAAGAGCCTGCGCCAGCCGGTGCTCGGGATCTGGGGCGCGAAGGACATCCTGACGCCGCCGGGCGAAGCGGTCCGGATCTTCCGGGAATCGCTGGCGCACCACACGTTGCGGGTCTTCCCGGACGCGCAGCACCAGCTGCGGCGGACGACGGACGGCTTCGACAAGCTGCCCGGCTACGCGCCCGGTTACCTCGAACTGGTGGGCAGCTGGGTGCACGACCCGCCGGGCGCGTCGACCGCCGACGCATCGCCGGTGCAGGACCGGCCGAGCACCGCCGTGGCACCGCTCGCCTGGTACGAGTCGACGTGGCTGCAGCTCGCGGTGCTGGCGTTCCTGCTGGTGGCGTTCGCCTGGTACCCGCTGTTCCGGCGGGGCCCGGTGGCGCGGGCGGGCCGCTGGCTGGCGGCGACCGGGCTGCTCGGCGTGCTCGGTTTCCTGGTCATCGACGTCGTGCTCCAGCTGACCATGGGCAAGGGACTGGGCCCGGTGGTGGCCGGCCGGCCGCTGCCGTGGCTGGCGCTGCAACTGGTGTCGCTGGGCGCGGTGGCCGCCACCATCGGCACGGCGGTGGCGTGGTGGCGGAACCGCGGTTTGCGGCTCGGCGTCCCGCTGGCGGGCGGCGTGGTGTTCGTCCCGTGGGCGATCTACTGGGGACTGCTGGGCATCTAGGCGTGGCTCTGCGGCGGGGTCTCCGGTCAGCGGAGATCCCGCCGCATCAGCCAGCGGACCCGGCGATCGGCCCGCGCCTCGGTCGGCCGGATCCGCTCGAACCCCGCCGCTTCGAACAGCGACGTCGTGCCGACGTGGGCCGCGCTCGAGCTGATGCGCGCGCCTTCCGGGTCGACCGGGTAGCCCTCGACCGCCGGGGCGCCGCACGAACGCGCGTAGTCGACCGCCCCGGCCAGCAGCGCCGCGGACACCCCGGCACGCCGGTGCGACGAGCGCACCACGAAGCAGACCACGCTCCACACGGCCAGGTCGTCGAGCGGCGGCATCGTCCGGGAACGGGTCAACCGCGCCATGCTCGACCGCGGCGACACCCCGCACCAGCCGACCGGCGTGGTCCCGTCGTAGGCGACCACGCCCGGCGCGGGCTCGCCGGCGCACAGCCCGCGAACCCGCTCGGCCCGCGCGTCGCCGCGCAGCGCGTTGTACTCGGCCGACGTGACGCGGTAGGCAAGGCACCAGCAGGCGCGCTCGTTCCCGTTCGGGTTGAGGATCGCGGCGACGTCTTCGAAGTGCGTGGCGGGACGGACGATGACCATGGGATCACCGTAGGATCCGATTCCCGACAAAGCGATGTCGGTCAAGGTGCCCGCATATGGATCGGCTCGTCGGCTCCGGCCGCTACCCGGGGATGACCCAGCTGCACCAGGCCGTGCCGCTGGTCGAACGGCAGCACGCCCTGATCGAGGAGATGCGCGCGCGGGCACCCCGGTTCGTCACCGGCCGGGTGCTGGCCGAGCGCACCGGGACGACCGTGCGGACCGTCGAGCGCGACGTCACGCGCCTGCGCGCGGCGGGCGTCCCGGTCGAGGTCAAACGCGGGGCGGGCGGCGGTTACCGGCTCACGATGCCTGCCGTCGTGCCGCCGGTGAGCTTCAGCCCGGGCGAGATCGCCGCCCTCGTCGCGTCCCTCGTCGCACTCGGCCCCTACACCTCCGCCACGGCCGCCGCCGCGCTGGGCAAGCTCCTCACCGCCTTCCGCTAGACGAGTAATGCGTAACTCGGTCAGTGGTCGTAGGCGGTCAGTGATCGGGTGATGGGTTGGCCGGTGGCGCGGTTGTGCCAGATGGCGGCGGTGAGGGCCAGGAGGCGTTGGGCGATGCGGACTCCGACGCCTTCGATGGTGCGTCCACCGTGCTGTTCCAGGTTCAGCTGGCCCTTGAGGGTGTCGTTGACCGACTCGATGAGCTGGCGGATGGACTTGAGCAGCGGCTCACCGGGATGCGGCTTGCGGTTGCGGTAGGACGGCCGGATCAGCCGGACCCCGCGCTCGGCCAGGAAGCGGTCCAGTTCCGCGGAGACGTAGCCCTTGTCGGCGATGATCAGCAGCCCCGGACGTTCGGTGAGCAGGTGGGGTTCGTGGTCGCAGATGGCCATGAGCACCTGCCGCTCGTCGACCTTCGGGTCGGCCAGCGCCCAGGCGATGGGGAGTCCGGCCGGGGTGCAGACCAGATGCAGCCGCAGTCCCCAGAACCAGCGCGAGTGGGAGCGGCAGAAGCCATACTTTGCCCAGCCGGCCAGCTCCGAACGCTGGACCGTGGGTCGGGAGCGACCGCATTCGACCGGGGTGGAGTCCACGATCCAGGTGGTGTCGGTCCACAGGTCGGTGTCCGCCGCCAGCCAGCGCATGACCTGCTTGACCAGCGGCAACGCGGCACGCAGCCGACGGTTGTAGCCGGACTGGCCAGGCAGATAGCGGAACGCGCCGGGCATCCGGGCGGGCAGGAACCGCAGCCAGCGGGCCTCGGAGGTGAACCCCAGCAACGCCTGGGCCACGGCCAAGGTCACCAGCTCCGCGTCGGTCAGCTTCGGCGGCCTGCCCACCCGCCGCCTGCCGGCGAGGTGGTCGTCGATCTTGACGTAGAGTGCGGTGAGAAGGGTGTTCAGGTCTGTCGTCACAAACCGATCTTGAACACCCTTCGCCCATCTCCAGCCACCACCCAGACTTACGCATTACTCGTCTAGGCGGCGTAGCCCTTGGGCGGGATCAGCGTCGCGAGCTGGTCGAACGTCAGCCAGTAGATCTGGTTGCCGCCGAAGTTCGCCGGGTCGGCGATCTTGACCGTCATGTCGGAGCTGTCGTAGCCGATGACCGTGAAGTAGTGGTAGATCGTGTAGTTCGGGTAGCCCGGCGGGTGGTTGTTCGCGGGCGCGACGATGTTGGCGACGATCGGGTAGCCGTTGTTGATGTCCAAGACGATGTCGCGCCAGAGCAGATCGCGCTGGGCCTGGGTGGGCGGGTCGTTCGGCATCTCCTTGGTCTCGTACCAGGAGGTGCCGAGGTCGGCGTTCAGGACGCCGGTGACCTGCCCGATCCAGTCGGTGCCGTTGGTGGTGGTGCCGAGCTGGGCCGCCAGCGTGGCCTGGCTGGGCAGGTTCGACGTCCGCGCGGACATGGCGATCCGCGTGGCGGCCGGCCCGCACCAGTAGCCGGTCTCCTGGACCTGGTACTGGATGCTGAGCACGGCTTCGGCGGTGGCTTGCGCCACGGCGGGCAGGGCGACGAGCCCCGTGGTGGCGACGAGCGTGACGAAGGCCAGGCGGAATCTGCGCATGACAATCCTTCCCCAGTTGTGGTGCTGGTTGGACAGCGCCTCACCTGGGATGATCTCGGCAGCGCTCGCCGGTTGTCGCTCACCCGGCCCCGAATGGATCACTACGAACGTAGGTTTTCGAGGGGGCTCCGGGTGGCGGAGCCCCCGGCCCGGGGCGAAGCCCCGGCATGGCACTGTTCGGCCGTGAACGCTCGCGGACGCTGCGGGCAACTGGGGGCATGCAGGTGATCCACGAGGGCTCCGAGCTCTGGGGGCACGACCGCCCGGACCTGGGCGGACCCGAGCCCGGGCCGGCGTTCGGGCGGCTGTTCGACGCCCACGCCGCGCAGTTGCGGCGGTACCTGGCCCGGCGGGTCGGCGCCGAACCGGCGGACGACCTCGTCGCCGAGACGTTCCTGGTCGCGCTGCGCCGGCGTGAGTCCTACCGGCCCGAGCTGGGCACCGCCCGGTCGTGGCTCTACGGCATCGCCACCAACCTGCTGCGCCACCACGTGCGGTCGGAGCTGCGCGGGCTGCAGGCCACGGCACGGCTGGCGCGGACCGGCGAAGCCAGCCACGTCGGCCACGACGGGCGGGTCGCCGAGCGGGTCGACGCCCAGGTGCGCGCGGCCCAGCTGGCCGGCGCGCTGGCCCGGCTCAGCCCGGCCGACCGGGACACGCTGCTGCTCGTGTCGTGGGCCGGGCTCGAACCGGCCGAGGTCGCCGAGGCCCTCGGCATCCCGCCGGGTACCGTCCGGTCCCGGCTGCACCGGATCAGACGCTGGCTCAGGACGAACGCCCCGACCCCCGAGGAGGTGCAGGACCTTGCGTGAAGACAACGTCCGGAAGATCTGGTCCGAAGCCGAGCTCGACGCGGCGCTCGAGGACCTGAACAGCGACGTCGACGCCGGCGGCTCGCTCGCCTTCGCCCGCGCGTCCCTGCTCGCGGCGGCCGGCGTCGAGGAAGCACCACCCGCCGGGCCGCGGCGCAGCGGGGCGTGGCGGTGGCTGGCGGTGGCCGCGGCCGTCGTCACGCTGGTCGGCGGGCTCGGCGTCGCCGCCGCCTTGTGGTCGCCGGGTGCGCCGGACTCACCGGAGACGGTGCAGCCCGCGGCGCTCGCGGACCTCGACCGCCCGCTCGCACCGGGCGAGTTCCACTACGTGCAGAAGCTGGCGTGGCTGCCCCAGTTCGTGTTCGGGCGGCGCGCGGAGCTCCAGCAGAAGACCGAGCTGTGGATCCCGGCCGACCCCAAGGGTGTCTGGCACCGGCGCACGGCGTGGACGGGCACAGTCCGCGGCCTGAGCCCGGACCTGCAGCAGAACCTCAAGATCAACCTGACGCCCCAGGACGAAGAGGGCGCGGGCGGGCTGTTCCCCGAACGGCAGTACCTGAACTGGCTGACCCCCGACGCGGCGTTCCTCGCCTCGCTCGGCACCGACCGGAAGGTGCTGGCCCAGCGGCTGGTCTCGGACACGCTCGACGCCAAGGAACCTCCCAACGGCCGGACGCGCACGTCGGCGGAGGCGCTCGTCATGGTCCAGGGCGTGCTGGAAACCGGCGTGCTCCCCCAGGACGTCCGGACGGCGCTGCTCGACGCACTGGCGACCATCCCCGGCATCTTCAACTACGTCGCGCCCCACGGGACACCGCCGGACCAGCGGCCGGCCACGGTCTACGCGGCCAAGGACACCGGCCAGCGGCTGTTCGTCGACCCGACGACGGCGCGGTTGCTGGCCGCGGACAGCACGCAGGACGCGGTGATCCGGCACAGCGACGGGATGCCGCTCAGCACGCCGATGACGCCGCCGTACCCGGTGAGCGTGCAGAACACGACAAAGCCGCTGGACCCGACCCGCCCCGACGCCCCGGACGCGACGTACTCCTACGCGATCACGCAGACCGCGGGGTGATCGGCGCGTGGCCGGCCGGGGTTCTGCGGGTGTGGCCGGCCACGCATCCCCGGCGGGCGGCTCGCCCGGGGTCGGTGAGCGCGACCCGGGCCAGACCAGCCACGCGGCGGCTCACGGCCCGCGTGGTCAGCCACGCACCCGGCGGACAACTCGCCCGGCGAGCCAGACCAGCCACCCCGTGGCTCACCCCCACCCGCAGCGTGATCAGCGGGCGTGGCCTGCCGCGTTGAGGGCGTCCGCGACGTTCGCCACCTCCAGTACCCGGATTCCCGCCGGTGGCTTGCCCGAGTCCGGTGGCACCAGCGCGTGCGTGAAGCCCAGCCGGGCCGCCTCCGCCAACCTGCGGCCCACGCTCGGCACGCGCCGGATCTCGCCCGCCAGGCCAACCTCGCCCACCGACACGAGCCGCGGCGACAATGCCACGTCTTCGAACGATGACGTCAGGGCCAGCACCAGGGCCAGGTCTATGCCCGGCTCGGTGATCTTCATGCCGCCGACCGTGGCCGCGTAGACGTCCTTGTCGCCGAGTTTCAGCCCGCCGCGCTTCTCCAGCACCGCCAGCACCATCGCCACCCGGGCGGAGTCGAGGCCGCTGACCGCGCGGCGCGGCTGGGGTGCCGCCGTCGACGAGACCAGGGCCTGGACCTCGCCCAGCAGCGGGCGCTTGCCCTCCAGGGAGACCGTGATCGCCGTGCCGGACACCGGCTCGGCCGTGCGGCTCATGAACAGCCCCGACGGGTCCGGGACCCCGACGATGCCCTCTTCCTGCAGCTCGAAGCAGCCGATCTCGTCGGCCGCGCCGAACCGGTTCTTGATGCCGCGGACCATCCGCAAGGTCGAGTGCTTGTCGCCCTCGAACTGCAGCACCACGTCCACCAGGTGCTCCAGCACGCGCGGGCCGGCCACGGACCCGTCCTTCGTGACGTGCCCCACCAGCACCACCGGCAGCCCGCGCTCCTTGGCCAGCGCGACCAGCCCGGACGTCACCGCGCGGACCTGCGTCACGCCGCCGGGTGAGCCGTCGACCTGCGGGGACGCCATGGTCTGCACCGAGTCGACGATCAGCACCCCCGGCTTGACGTCGTCGACGTGCCCGAGGATCGCCGAAAGGTCGCTCTCGGCGGCCAGGTACATCCGGTCGTGGACGTTGCCCGTTCGCTCAGCGCGCAACCGGACCTGCCCGGCGGACTCCTCGCCCGTGACGTACAGGGACCGGTCGGCCGTCTTCGCCCACTGGTAGGCGACTTCGAGCAGCAGGGTCGACTTGCCGACGCCCGGCTCACCCGCGAGCAGCACCACCGCGCCCGGCACCAGGCCGCCGCCCAGCACGCGGTCGAGCTCGGAGACGCCGGTGCGCCGGGCTCGCGCCGCTTCGACGTCGACCTCGGCGATCGGGCGCGCGGGTGCGCTCGGCGCCCCGGCCGCGACGCGCTGGATGGCGGGCCTGGCCGGTGCGCCGCGCTCCTCGAAGGAGCCCCATTCCTGGCACTCCGGACACCGGCCCAGCCACTTGGCCGCTTCGTACCCGCAGCTTCCGCAGCGGTAGGTGGTCCCCTTCTTCACCCCGCGAGGCTATCGGCGACCACCGACAAAACCAGGGACGCCCGGCCCGACCGCCCGCCGGAGCGGGGTGCGCTCGCCGGACGGACCGAGGGGCGCCGATGCAGTGAATGACTCATTCATGACGTCTGAGGTCATGAATGAGTCATTCAGTGCGTTCGAAACCCGCGACGGCGACGGGTAGCCGGCTACTCCGTGACGTGCGCCGGCGCCGCGACGGGCAGGTCGACGGTCACCGGTCCGGCGTTCTGGAAGACGAACGTGACCTTGATGACCTGACCCGGCCAGAGCGGCTGCTTCAGCGCGGGCAGCGTCACGGTGGCCTGGCCGACCTTCTCCGGCGCCGTCGGCGTCGCGGCCGGGCCGGACGACGGGACCTCGGAAGTGGGCGACGCGGTCAGGTTGTTGCCCGGGCTGTTGGTCGCCGAGCTGCTGGAGGTCGGCGTGCCCGAGGACGTCGGCGCGGCCGGCGACGAGGTCGGGGCCGAGGACGTGGCCTGCGCCTCGTTCGTGGACTCGACGGCGTCGTCCGGGCCGATCACCAGCGAGTGCATGGCGACGATGGTCTTGGACCCGTCGATGGTCGCCTGGCCGCCGTCTTCGGTGGTCACCGAGACGAGCGAGTCGTCCTGGGTGCCCCGGTTCACGATCGTCAGGGTCAGCGCCGGGGTCGCGCCGGCGGCGTAGCCAGGGCCCGACTTCGGGTACTGGACCGCGGCGTTGCGCAGGTCGATGGTCTTGACCTGGGCGTGCGTGCCGTTGACCGCGGGCTGCTGCGAGTCGGTCTGGGTGATCTGGCCGGCCCCGCACCCGGCGAGCACGAGCGCGGCACCGAGCGCCAGCACGCCCGCGCCGAGCACGCGACGATTCTGCAGCCTCACGTCGCAGTCCTTCCCTTTTCACGGCCTCGTCACCGCGAAGACTAGCCGGGGTCGATCTCCCGCGCGGAACCGGTGTGCGTTGCCGGGGCGCCACGACCAAGATCAACCGTCCACAAAGGAATTCCCGGCCTGTGACGAAACGCTTCCCCGCTACCTGCGTGAGCACGGGGGTCCGACGTTTGTCAACCCCCGCCCAGGCCGCTGACCTGCGAGGACGAGTCCGGCCCGCTAGGTGGGCGCTGGCGGCCCGTGCTAGGATGGAGTCAGCGAAAGGGGCAGAGGACACATGGTTTTCAAGGTCGGAGAGACCGTCGTCTACCCGCACCACGGTGCCGCACTCATCGAAGCCATCGAGACCCGTGTGATCAAGGGCGAGGAAAAGAAGTACCTCGTCCTCAAGGTCGCGCAAGGGGATCTCACGGTTCGCGTGCCCGCAGACAACGCCGAAATCGTCGGCGTTCGCGATGTCGTCGGGCAAGAAGGACTGGACAAGGTCTTCGACGTTCTGCGTGCTCCGCACACCGAAGAGCCCACCAACTGGTCTCGTCGGTACAAGGCCAACCTCGAGAAGCTCGCCTCCGGCGATGTGAACAAGGTGGCCGAAGTGGTGCGCGACCTCTGGCGGCGAGAGAAGGACCGCGGACTTTCAGCCGGCGAGAAGCGCATGCTGGCGAAGGCGCGGCAAATTCTGGTCAGCGAGCTCGCGCTCGCGGAGGGCACCGACGAGGACAAGGCTGAGGTCCTCCTCGACGAAGTTCTGGAAACCGCGACGGTCTAGTCAACGCCCGGGGCATCCCGCTCGACGGGCGAGTGGGTGCCTCTACGATCGCGTACCGATGAACGTCGTCGCGATCGTGACCGTCGCACATCATGCCTCCGACGGAGAGTCAGCTCTCACGCCGGTCCATGGTGAGGCGCTACTCACGCACACCGTGCGGGGGCTGCTCGACGTACCGGAGATCGATCTGGTGCTCGTGGTGGCCCCCCAGCGGTGTGCGTCGTCGTATTCCGAAGCCGTTCGAGGCCTCGGCTGCCGGGTCGTCCCCGGCCCGCTCCGGCAGGCCTTCGCCGCCGTCGAGCCGGAACTTTCCCGTGACTCAGTTGTACTCCTCCACGACGCCCTGCGTGCCTTCATCCCTGCGCAAACAGTGCGTGACGTCATCGCCGCGGTCCGTGACGGCGCT